>LFRY01000065.1:4118-67718 GCA_001512995.1 Acholeplasmatales bacterium DTU067 | reverse complement strand
AGAAAGGTACAAGCCGCCATTTCTATAGTATTTTTCCTTGGCTGGATGAAAATATACTCGAACTAATCCGAAAAATGTTGTATAATAAATTCAGGAAAGAATAAAGAAACGAGGTAAAGAATTTGAGGCTCTCTTTCGACCCCTTCCCTGAAATAAGGACCGCCAATTTAATATTAAGGAAGCTCAGGGACCGCGATTTGCAGGATCTGTATGAGATCAGGAAGGATCCGCTGATGAATTTATATGTTGACAATGTTCCCGATCGGGATATTTCCGAAACTTTGGATTATCTGGAGCGAATGAACAGGGGCATTGAGGCAGGGAAGTGGATCATTTGGGCTTTGGAACTGAAAAGCGAGGCGCGGCTGATCGGCACCTTAAGCATCTGGAATTTCGGAAAGAACAACCTCCGGGGCGAGCTCGGCTATTGCCTAGACCGCCGCTACCAGGGACAGGGCTTCATGACCGAAGCGCTCCGGGCTGTGATTAACCATGCATTCCGAAGTCTCGGTCTGAGAAGCCTCTTGGCCTATACGGATATCAGGAACCAGCCTTCGGTCAAACTCCTGGAAAGATGCGGCTTCAAAAAAACCGGCGAGTTTGAAGAAAAAGGAGCGCTCACGTGTAGAGTTTTTCAGATGGGGGTTTTTGAACTAAAGGTATGAAGAAAACAATCTATGCTTCCCCGCTCGGTTTGCTTCTGATCAAAGAAGAGGCGGGAATGATTATGGAAATTGATTTTGTAGAAGAAGCTGAAGGGACATCGGAAACCCCGTTGCTTTTGGAGGCGAAAAGGCAGCTTGAAGAGTATTTCCGGAAAGAACGCCGGAGTTTTTCGCTCCCGATGAATCCCAAGGGCACGGAGTTTCAGAAAAAGGTTTGGCGTGAACTTTTGAAAATCCCTTACGGGCAGACCAGCACTTACGGTGAGATAGCAGTTAAAATCGGGTCTCCCCGCGGAGCCAGGAGCGTCGGCTCCGCCTGCAATAAAAACCCCCTGGCGATTGTCATCCCCTGCCACCGCGTTCTCGGAAAAAACGGCGAACTTGTGGGCTATGCCTCCGGTTTGGATATCAAAGCAAAACTTTTGGAATTGGAAAATTGAATAAAAACCTCCAAGCGGTAAAATAATAATGGCGAAGGAGGTTTTTTTATGAAACTAACACCGCTCAAGGATCACGATTTTGATTTGTTTAAAGGAGAATTCTTTTCCGATTGGCTGGACTTTCCCTTTTCCCGTTTCGGACGCAATATGCAAAAGATGAAAACCGACATCATCGAAACCAAGGATCAATACGTCGTCCACGTCGACATCCCCGGTTATGACAAAAAGGACATTAAGGTCCATGTCGGAGACAATTACCTCACGGTCTACGTGAAAAAGGAAGAAGAAGGCAAAGAAGCGCCGAAGGGCGGGAAATATGTTTACCGAGAGCGCTATGTCGGCACCGCTTCCCGCAGCTTTTACATCGGAAAAGTGAAAGAAGATGAAATCAAAGCTAAATACGAAAACGGCACTTTGACGCTTTGGTTGCCGAAAGTATCCGATTCGGAAAAAGAAGCGCGCTGGATCGACATTCAATGAGCCGCTGCCGCGGTTTTTTCATGGGATTGAAAACATGTTATGATTAAAGCGGCATCAGATGAAAACATTTCTTTGAATCTTATTAGTAAACCCCGTTTTTCTGACAATAATAGAAAACGGGTGTTTTTTTATGAAATTATCCCTCAGGTTGAACGCGGTATTAAAAATTCTTTTAAGCATTGCCAACATCCTCATCCCCTTTTTCGTCGGCCCCTATGTCATCAGAGTCTTAAGCAGATCCTCTTATGACAGCTTTACAAAAGCCACGGCTGAAATCCAACTCTTTTTGACGCTTGCGACCGGGGCGATTCATGTCTACGGAGTCCGCACCATCAGCCAGATCCGCAAAGACAAAGAAAAAGTGGCAGAGTTTTTTTCGGAAGCGTTCGCCATCGGTCTAGTCTTGAATTCGGTCTTTCTCGGCGGCTACCTCCTCTATGCAGGCCGCTACCGGGAAGCGATTTACTATGTCCTTGCCCTCCAATTCATCGGCAGCTCCCTCCAGGTCGAATGGCTGAACGAAGCGGAAGAGAATTATCTTTTCATCACCCTCAAATCGCTCTTTGTGAAGGCGGTCTACCTCGCTTCCGTTTTTGCTTTTCTAAAAACCGACAACCCCCTCCGCTACGGTCTTCTCGCTTCGCTGGCCTATGTATTGGAAAGTCTCATCAGTTTCGTATACCTCTTACGGAAAAACCGGATGCGCCTGCGCGGCATCAAGCCCCTCAGGCATTTCCGGAAACTGGCGCTCGCCTTTCTGATAACGAACATCTCCCTCCTCTATGTTCAGACCGACAAAATCATGCTCGCTCTTTTGGTGGGGGAAGCTGCGGTCGCGGCTTACACGATTCCCAATTACATCGTCACATCGGTCTACAACATCGTCATCTCCCTCTTCGTGGTCGCGATCCCGCGTCTCACCTCCCTCTTTCATGAGGGGAAGAAGGAAGAGTACCGAAAGCTTTACAACGAACTGGTTCAGGCATTTCTATTGGTCTTCATGCCCCTGCTTGTTTTTATCTTTCTGAATGCGGAAGCGCTGGTCACGCTCTATGCCGCAGGCAAGTACAGCGACTCCATCCTTCCCCTGAAGCTGTTTGTGGTCCACATATTTTTCAACTCCCTGGTCTACATCCAAAGGGAAGGCGTGCTCTATCTATCGGAGCGGGAAAAGCCGATCATCATTTTCAATCTTCTGGGCGGGCTTTTCAATTTGCTGGCGAACACGGCGCTTTACTTTTTGGGGCGCTTCACTCCCGCTGCCGCAGTCGCAACTTTGATTGTGTCCTATTTTTCGGTCGCCCTTCTCTATCGGATCTTCATCGCCAAGAAAATCTCTCCCGGGCTCCGGCTTCTGAACTTTCGCGCCTGCACTTATTTTCTTTTTTCGCTTCCAGCGATTTTTGTCAAAGCCTTCCTTTCCCGGTTTGAGCTTCCGGGCTTGGCGGCGCTCGCGCTTTCCTTTGCGCTCTTTTTGACCGCATATGTTATATTATTGATCTTGTTTAAAGACAGGGTTTTTATTAACAATCTGAAAACAAGTTTTCGTAAAGTGAAGGCTCATCTCTTCCGAAAAAAAGAATAAGCCCCCGTCAAGGACATATAATGAATTAAGGGGGGTAAAAATGGAGAAAAAAATTAAAAGCCTGGCATTCCATGTTTTGGTGCCGATCATGCTTTCGTTCATCATCTGGATGCTGATACCCGATTACACGGTTTTCTATAACGCCTTAAAGAAACCAGCACCCCAGCTTCCGGAGGAGACCTTCGTCATCGCTTGGTGCGCCATCTACTTTTTGATGGGAATCGCAGCGACCTGCGCAGAATTTTCCGAAGCTGACCAGGTTTGCAAACAGAAAGTTTTCAATCTCTATTATCTGAAACTCCTTGTGAATCTTTTGTGGATGCCGGTGCTCTTCGGGTTCAGGAATCTCTTCTTCGCTTTGCTTTGGACGGTATTGCTTTTGGCCATGACGGCGATTGTTTTTTGGAAATTCATCAAACTCAACCGCAAATGCGGGTATCTGTTGCTACCCTATCTGCTGTGGACATTGTTTTTGACCTATTATACGGCAGCGCTCTTCTTCATGAACAAGTAGCAGGGGAGATGCATGGAAAGGTATCGGGGATACCTTTTTCTTATTTTAGGCTCTTGTCTTGGGCAGGGGAGATGTGGTAAAATTGAAGCGTAAAGGAGACACCATGTTCAAAAGCAAATATTTACAGCGCGTTTTTTCGGAATGTTTGCGTAAAAATCCCGGCGAGGATGAATTCATCCAAGCCGTGAGCGAATTTATGGAAGCGATCGACTTAATCGTGGACGAGGATCCAGACATCGAAAGGCTGGGCATTATCGAACGTTTGGTGGAGCCGGAAAGACTGATTATTTTCCGGGTTCCCTGGGTTGATGATGCCGGCAGGGTCCGCGTCAATCGCGGCTACCGTGTCCAATACAATTCCGCAATCGGTCCCTACAAGGGCGGGACAAGGTTCGACCCGTCCGTGAATCAGTCAATAATCAAGTTCCTCGGTTTTGAGCAGACATTTAAAAATGCCCTGACGGGGCTGCCCCTGGGCGGCGCCAAGGGCGGAAGCGATTTTGACCCGGCTGGAAAAAGCGAAGGTGAAGTCATGCGTTTCTGCCAGAGTTACATGGCTGAACTCTTCCGCCATCTCGGCTCCAACATCGACATCCCGGCGGGGGATCTCGGCGCGGGCGCGCGCGAGGTCGGTTTCATGTTCGGCTACTACCGGAAAATCAGGAACGAATTCACGGGCACTTTCACCGGCAAGGGACTAAGCTACGGCGGGAGCGTGCTCCGGCCGCAGGCAACCGGATTCGGACTCTGCTATTTTGCCCGGGAAATGCTTTCGAACCTCCGGGGCGAGGATCTTAAGGGGAAACGCGTCGTCATTTCCGGAAGCGGGAATGTCGGCAGCAACGCCGCCGTCAAAGCGAAGGAACTTGGAGCCATCATCGTCGGCATGAGCGACATCAGCGGCATGATTGCCTCGGAAAAGGGCTTGGATGTGGAATTCGTGAAGGAACTCAAAGACGGGCGCAGGCTGATTTCCGAATACCCCCTCTACCGGACCGATGTTTCGTTTTCCGCCGATTACCGGGATTTATGGAAGGTTCAGGCAGACATCGCTTTCCCCTGCGCGACGCAGAATGAGGTCAAGCTGGAGGATGCGAAAAACATCGTGAAGAGCGGCGTGATGATGGTCTGTGAGGGAGCGAACATGCCCTGCACGGCGGAAGCGATCGATTTATTCCTGGAGAAACAAATCCTTTTCGCTCCCGGAAAAGCGGCGAATGCGGGCGGGGTCTCGACTTCCGGTCTGGAAATGTCACAGAATGCCCAACACATATCTTGGTCCGCGTCCGAAGTAGACGCGAAGCTCCGGGAAATCATGAAGAACATCTATCAAAACTGTTACAGGACGTCCGTCCGGGTTGGCCATCCCGGAAATCTCGTCATCGGCGCCAACATCGCCGGCTTTCTGAAAGTATACGATGCCATGAAGGCACAGGGAATAATCTGAATGAGGAAAGGAGAAAGCATGTTATCCGATATTGAAATCATCAATGCCTCGAAGATGGTGGAAATCAGCAAACTGACGGAGAAATACGGAATCAAAGAAGAAGAACTGTATCATTACGGCAGGTATATCGCGAAAGCTGAATTTGAGCTTTTGAAAAGAGTGGAAGGAAGTCCGGACGGGAAATTGATTTTGGTCACGGCGATCACGCCGACCCCCGCGGGCGAAGGCAAATCGACGACGACGATCGGACTGGTGGACGCTTTGAACCGCCTCGGGAAAAAAGTTCTCGGCTGTCTCCGCGAACCCTCCCTGGGACCTGTTTTCGGAATCAAGGGCGGTGCCGCGGGCGGAGGCTATGCGCAGGTGAATCCGATGGTCGATCTCAATCTTCATTTTACCGGCGACATCCACGCCATCACCGCGGCGAACAATTTGGTCAGCGCCGTGATCGACAACCACCTCTACCATGGCAATGAGCTTGGCATCGATCCAGAGCGCATCACTTGGAAGCGATGCCTGGATTTGAACGACCGCGCTTTGAGAAAAGTCAAAGTTGGGCTTTCATCGCAAAAGGAAGTGCCCCGCGACGATTCCTTTAACATCTCCGTTGCTTCCGAAATCATGGCCATCCTCTGCCTGGCCCATGATTATGGCGACCTGAGAGAAAGGCTGGACCGCACCTTGGTCGCTTATGACCGCACCGGAAAGCCGGTCACGATCAAGGATCTGGGAATCACGGGTTCGCTCATGGTCCTTCTGAAGGACGCTCTGAAACCCAATTTTGTACAAACGCTTGAAAACAATCTCATGCTCGTCCACGGCGGCCCCTTCGCGAACATCGCCCACGGTTGCAATTCCGTCGTTGCCACGCGCCTGGCATTGAAACTTGCGGACTATGTGGTGACGGAAGCCGGGTTCGGCGCCGATCTCGGAGCCGAAAAATTCCTCGACATCAAATGCCAGGAAGAAGGCCTGAATCCCAATCTCGTCGTGGTCGTCGCCACAATCAGAGCGCTGAAATACCATGGGGGAGTTTCAGTCAAAGGATTGAATGCGGAAAACTTGGAAGCTTTGAAAACAGGCGTGAAGAATCTGGAAAGGCATCTCCGGACCGTCCGCGCCTTCGGGCTCCCCGCCGTCGTCGCCTTAAACAAATTCGCATCCGATTCCGATGCAGAAATCGCCTTTATGGAAGCCTGGGCCAAAGAACAAAATGTTCCCCTCGCTTTGTCTGAGGTATTCACTAAGGGTTCGGAAGGGGGAGTGGAACTGGCGGAAGCGGTGCTTGCGTCCCTTACGGACGTAAAATACGAGCCGATTTACCGCACCGACGAGGATCTCTTCCAAAAAATCGAAAAGATCTGCACCAAGGTTTACGGCGCGACGGGAATCGAATATCTTCCGGAAGCGCTCCAGGAATTGGAACGCCTCAACCGGGATCCCGTCTACCGGAATTATTACATCTGTATGGCAAAAACTCCGAATTCGATTACCGACAATCCGAAAATATACGGCGTTCCGGATGAGCACACGATTCACATCAAAGAAGTCCGCCTGGCCACTGGCCCGAAATTCGTGATTTGCCTGACGGGCACGATTATGACGATGCCCGGCCTTCCGAAAGTGCCGATGGCAACGAAAATTTCCATGAATGACGACGGAACCATTTCCGGTATTATGTGACCGCCTTTCGGGCGGTTTTTTCCTTGTTTCCGGTTGCGTATTTCTGTATAATTTTTCGGATTGTGGTAAAATATATATGGTAATAGAGGGGAGGAGGTAGCATCAAAGGAGGCAAGGAAGTGCGCTATCTCTTGTTGGATAGTTATGTTCTTTTGAGCATCGTGAATACGAAACTGCGTGATTTCTATTCTTCTCTTAATGATTTGTGCGCAGACATGGGCATCAATCAGATAAAGTTGGAAGAAAAACTTGCCGGAGTCGGATACCGATACTCTAAAGAGAAGAATCAATTCATCAGCATCATTTAAAGGGAAATATGTATTGACTTTCGGAATGATTCCGAATATAATATAGGAAAATAAAGACTGCGATGAGGAGGAGTAGCAGCCCCACTTTTTCCCAGAGAGGGACGGTTGGTGGGAAGTCCCAAAAAGCGGCTGCGAAGGTCGCCTCGGAGTCGACGGTTTGAACCCCGAGTAGAGCCGTCCGTTTGATCAGCGTTATTTGATCAAGAGCGTCAAAACCAAATGGTTTTGAAATTAAGGTGGTACCGCGGAAATTTTTCGTCCTTAAGGCTTGTCTTAAGGATTTTTTTATTTATCAGGAGGTGCGAACATGAAACTGAAAGATTTACCGACAAAATATGATTTCAATGCGGTCGAGGAAGGGAAATATGAATTCTGGGTGAAGAACGGCTTTTTCACTGCCGGGGACCTTTCGAAAAAACCCTTCGCAATCGTGATTCCGCCCCCGAACATTACGGGGAAACTCCATCTCGGGCATGTCCTCGACACCACGCTCCAGGATATCGTCGCGAGGAGGAAAAGGATGCAGGGTTATGACGTCCTGTATCTTCCCGGGATGGACCACGCGAGCATCGCCACCCAAACCAGGGTTGAGGCCATGCTCCGGGAGGAGGGCATCTCCCGCTACGACTTGGGCAGGGAAAAATTCCTCGAAAAGGTTTGGGAATGGAAGGAATATTATTCGGAGGTCATCCGGAAGCAATGGGCGACGATTGGCCTCAGCCTCGATTACACGCGCGAGCGCTTCACGCTCGACGCGGGGCTGTCAAAGGCCGTGAGCGATGTCTTCATCAGGATGTACAATGAGGGGCTCATCTACCGGGGCGAGCGCATCATCAATTGGGATGTCCAAAGCAAAACCGCGCTTTCGAACATTGAGGTCATTTATGAGGACATAGAAGGCGCGTTCTATTCGATTCTCTATCCCTTCGCGGACGGGGATGGCGGCCTCGTGGTCGCGACGACCAGGCCAGAGACGATGTTCGGGGACGTCGCTTTGATGGTCCACCCGGAGGACGAGCGCTATCAAAAATACATCGGCCGGAAAGTCTATATCCCCTACACCGACCGCGCGATTCCGGTCATCGCCGATGCCTACGTCGACCGCGAATTCGGAACCGGGGTCGTGAAGGTCACGCCGGCTCATGACCCGAATGACTTCGAGGTCGGACTCCGCCACAGTCTCGAACGCCCTCTCTGCATGCATGAGGACGGCACCATGAACCATCTGGCGGGCAAATACGAGGGTCTGGAGCGTTTCGAGTGCCGGAAGCGGCTTGTACAAGACCTGGAGCGGGACGGCTATCTCAGGAATGTGGAAAAGGTGATCCATGCGGTTGGCCACAGCGAAAGAACGGGTGTCATCGTCGAACCAAGGCTTTCGCTCCAGTGGTTCGTCAGCATGGAGAAACTTGCCCGGGACTTGCTGGAAATGCAAAGGGGAGAAGGAAAGGTCCATTTCATCCCCGAGAGATTCGAGAAAATCTTTACGAACTGGCTCAACAACATCCAGGACTGGTGCATTTCCCGGCAATTGTGGTGGGGGCACAGGATTCCCGCCTATTACCGGGGCGAGGAAGTCTATGTCGGGCATGGGTCTCCCGGCCCGGATTGGGTCCAGGACGAAGACACGCTTGACACCTGGTTTTCAAGCGCGCTTTGGCCCTTTTCGACGCTCGGCTGGCCGGAAAAAACTCCGGATCTGGAAAGATATTTCCCGACCGATTGCCTGGTCACCGGCAGCGATCTGGTTTTCTTCTGGGTCGCGCGGATGGCATTCCAATCCAAGTATCTCTTGGGCGTCCGCCCCTTCAAAGAGGTTGTCATCCACGGCATGATCCGCGACGAAGAAGGACGCAAATTCTCCAAATCCCTCGGCAACGCCACCGACATGATGGAAATCCGCGACAAGTACGGCATCGACAGCCTCCGCTATTTCCTCACGACCGCGGGGGCGATGGGGCAGGACGTGAGGTTTTCCGAAGAAAAGGTCGAGGCCGCCTGGAATTACATCAACAAACTCTGGAACATTTCCCGTTATATCGGACTGAAATTTTCGGAAACCGCCTATCGGGGCGAAGAAATCGACGTCAAACTTTTGAACGCCGCCGACAAATGGATTCTGAAGAAACTGAACGAAACGCTTGCCCTGGCGGATGAATTCTATGACAAATACGAATTCGGAGAAGCCGCCAAGGGCATCTATAAATTCGCTTGGGACGAATTCGCTTCCTGGTATCTGGAAATGACGAAAGTGGTGTTTTCGGAAGGTAGTGCCGAGGAGAAAACCAATGCCTGCGCGGTTCTGCGCCATGTTTTGGTTGCCATTCTCAAACTCCTCCACCCCTTCATGCCCTTCTTTACCGAAGAAATCTACATGATGATTGCGGAGGAAAGCATCACCAAGAGCCCCTGGCCGGAAATCAATCCGGAATTTGATTTCCCCGATGCGAAAAGAATCGAAACCGTTTATGACATCATCACCGCGGTGAGGAACATCCGCGCCGAAAAAGACGTTTCTTTCAAGAAGGAAATCATCATCGAACTCCAGATCCGGGATCCGGAAATCAGAGAATTCATAGTAAACAATCTGAGATTCCTGCAACGCTTCACAAATTACCGGGAGATTATGATTTCGGATGCGGAAATTGAGACCGAGCAGAAGAGCGTGACTGTTCTTTCCGAGGCGGTTCTCGCGGTGCCCCTTCAGGAACTGGTCGATTTGGAAGAAGAGCTCGCCAAGCTCTTGGAGCGGGAGCAGAAGATGCTTTCGGAAATCGAGAGATGCGAACGCCTCTTAAACAACCCCGGCTTCTTAAGCAAAGCCCCGGCGGAAAAAATCGAACTGGAAACAAACAAATTGGAAGATTACAGACGCCAGCTTGAAGAAATCAGGAAGCTCCTTGCGGGCCTTCGGGGGTAGGGATGGCTTATTCGGTTCTCGTCCTCGGCGAGCCCGAGGACCTTTCCCTTAAAAGCTACTCTTTGAAATTTGCGCAGGGTGGAGAAGACCATGGCGATTATGATTTGGTCATCGATTTGCGCCTGGGAAAAATCTATTTCCCCGCGACCGGCACCAGCATAGAAAACCCGGGAATTGGCTTGAAGCAAGCTGTTGAAGAAGGCATCAGAACGCTTTCCTCGGAGGAGTATGATCCGCAACTCGCCATGGAAATGCTCGCGGGCAGCCCGGAACTCTTCCGGAATGCGCAGAGATTGTACGCTTCCGAATACGGAGATTTGTCCGAGCGATTTGAGGAACTGTTTTCGCGGCGTGAGTTTTCCGAAATGCGGGCGCTCGCCCATAAGGTTAAGGGGTACGCGCTCTACGCGGGCGGAAAACTTCTCCAGAAGGTCGCGGGGATTTTGGAAACGGAACTTAAAGAAAACAAGCACGGCCATTACCGCCATTTCTTGAGACTTTATGAAAGGCTTCTGGCTCATTGTCAGGTGGAAAATGTTCAAGAAAACTGAAGACTTGATCGCTTGGATTGAGAAACAAAAACGGCTCTCTCCCAGAACTTCGCTGGAGGGATTCAGGAAAATTTGCGCTCTTTTCGGTAATCCCGAAAAAAACAAGCAATACATCCACATCGGCGGAACGAACGGAAAGGGGTCCGTCGCCGCTTTTCTGAAAAACATCCTTAGGGAAGCGGGTTACAATGTCGGGGCTTTCATCTCGCCCTATGTATTGAAATTTAACGAAAGAATTTCTTTGAACGAAGAATTCATTCCCGATAGTGAATTGCTTAAAATCGGGAACCGCATCCTTTCCAAATACCCGCTCCTGGAAGAAGCGGGCCTCGAACCTCTTTCTTTCTTTGAATTCGTGACGCTCATGGCCTTCCTCTATTTTTCGGATACTGAACCCGACTTCATCATCCTTGAGGTCGGACTCGGCGGCCTCCTCGATTGTACAAACATCATCACTCCCCTGGTTTCCGTTATCACCAATGTTTCTTACGACCACATGAATGTCCTGGGGAAGACGCTTCCGGAAATCGCGAAAAACAAACTCGGGATCGTGAAGCCGGGCGTGCCCCTGATAGCGGGGCGGATTCCGGAATTGGAGGCTCTCTACAGGGAAACCTGCGAGCGAATCGGCGCGCCCCTGGTGTTCGCGCGGGAGGAAGGGATTGAAAATCTGCGACTGGGCCTCCGCGGAACCGCATTCGATTATCGGGATTTCAAGGATTTGCGGCTCCCCCTCTTGGGCAGGCACCAGGCAAAAAACGCCGCCCTGGCAATTGAAGCGGCGTGGGAACTCAGAAAAAGCCACCCCATTTCCCGGGAACATGTTTACCGGGGCTTGGCCGGAACGGAATGGCCGGGCCGCCTGCAGGTGCTCTCGGAAAAGCCATTGGTTCTTGTAGACGGGGCCCATAATCCCGGGGGGATGGAGGCGCTGGCGGAGTTCTTGCGAGAGGTGAAAAGGGAATGCTTGCGCGTGGTTTTCGCGGCATCCCATGACAAAGCCATCGAGAACATGCTCCCACCGATCGAAGCGGTCGCCGACGAGCTGGTTTTCTCCCGCTATGCCTATGCGCGGAGCGCGGATCCGCAAACCCTCATGGAAATCTCAAAGCACCCCCGCAAGCGCATCGAGGTGGATTTAGACCGCCTGATCGAGGAGGCGTGCGCGGATGAAAAAATGATGACTGTATTTTGCGGGAGCCTTTATTTCGCGAGCGACGTTCTCCAAAAATTCACCCCGACCTCTTGACAAAAACAAGAAAACAATTGTATTAAAAGCGTAAAAAAAAGATGGATTCGTCCATCTTTTTTTGACATTTTTTCAGCCCCCGCTCCAATAAACTTGTTGGAAAGGGGGAGTGTGCATGAGAAAGAGGGATATTGATATTTTTGGAATGCTTCTCGGTTTGATCATTGGCTGCATCCTGGGATTCTTCCTGTCATCGCGCATCAGTTTCAATAACAAACCCGGAACGGAAGAGGTCATGTCGGAAAAGGGTTCCGTTTATTTGTTGCAGATTACGAAAACGAACGATCCCACAAAAGTTAAAAACCTTCTGGAGGAACTGAAACTTGACGGGCTTGAAGCCGTGGACGTGAGGAAGGGGAACGATTCCTATTATATTTACGGCGGAATGGCCCTGGAAGAAGCGAAACTCGCGAATCTGGAAGCCGATTATCTTGAGAAAGGTTATCCTACCAGGATCGTCAAGGAAAACCTCTTGGACAAGCTCCGTGCGGAAATGGAGAACCAGGAGGAGATGGATTTTTTGACGGAATGCGTCGAAAATTTACTGAACAGTTTGGCCGGCAAAAGGGTGGAGATCAGCCCGAAATACATGGATGAACTCAAACACCCATGGATTCTGGCTTCGCTTTTATATCTGAATGAAAATTCGGAAGAAAACCTTATGAAACTCCAGCTTCTGGCTTATAAACACATCATGGAGGCTTTGGAATAAAAACGAAAAATGCTGTTCCCTTCCTAATATTTAGTGGGAGGGGACATGAGTTTTTTGGTAAGAGAAATCCCGGCGAGCGAAAGACCCCGGGAAAGGCTTTTGAAACATGGCGTCAGAGCGCTCTCCGACCATGAGTTGCTGGCAATCATTTTGCGAACCGGGACGAAGGATATGTCCGTTTTGGATCTTGCGAAGAAGGTGCTGATTGAATTTCAAAATCTGAACCGATTAAACGAAGCCACGGTTTCGGAACTGAAGAAAATCAAAGGCATCGGGGAAGCGAAGGCAATCGAAATACTGGCGGCGATCGAACTCGGGCGGCGGATAAACCTTCCCGCTTCCGGAAAAGTCATCCTTGCGAACCCCTACCAATCCTATTTATACCTGAAAGAATTGATCCAGAACGAAAGCCAGGAACACCTCGTCTGCGTTTATCTCAACACGCAGAGCGAAGTGATCGAAACGAAAACGATCAGCATCGGCACAGTCAATCAGACTATCATCAATCCCAAGGACATTTTAAAATGGGCGCTGAAGCATTCCGCGACCGGCATCATCGTCGCCCACAACCACCCTTCCGGAAACCCCACCCCGAGCAAGGAGGACATAATCGTTACGAGGAAGATTGTTGAAGCGGCGAAGATCATGGACATCATCGTCGTCGACCACATCATTGTCGGAAAAAACCGGTACTACAGTTTTCTTGAAAACAAGAAATTATAATATCTCGGACTGGTTCTTCATATAATGCTAGTAATCGGGGTGATGCGCATGAAAAACGAGGAACTCAATATCATTGACCGTTTCCTGTACAAATTGCTGATCTGCTCTTTCCTGCTCTTTGCGGTTGTAATCTTTGATAAAATCAATCTGATAAAAATCGAGAATGCCCGCCAGCCCTTTGCGGAGCATGCGAACATTCTTCCCTTCATCCAAAAAATCAACAAAGAGGGTATCCTCATCCCCGTGGAAATCACCGATCAGGTATCCGCTCCCACTTACCAGATCTACCAAAATTCGCAAATCATCACCAACGGAAGGTTGGTCATCTTGAATGATTACCAGGGAGTGGAAAATTTCAAAGCGGGAGTGGTTGTGAAGATAATGAGGCGCGAGGGGATGTATGAGGTCACTGTCAAGGGCATTGACGGTTATGAATATGTTTACGACAATCTGGAAACGATCGACGTGAACATGTATAAATTTGTAAAAAGCGGGGAGATAATCGGTCTTCCGGGAAGCAAGAACGGCAAGAATTTCTTCCGCTTCTATGTTTATTCGAAAGGCAGGCCGGTCGATCTCTTTTCATAATGAAAATTCGCATTCATTATTCGCTGGCTCTCTTCGGTTTTGTTTTTCTTTTCACGGGATTCTTCCGGGAATTCTTGCTGTTCTTTCTGGTGATTTTTGCGCATGAACTGGGGCATTTTCTTGTTGCCAGGCTTTTCAAACAAAGAATCGAACATCTGACCTTCACTGTTCTGGGCGGGATCTTGAAGATGGAGATGACCGAAATCTCCCGCTTTAAACAACTCTTGATTTATTCGGCGGGAATATTTGTAAATCTCCTGCTTTTTCTGATTTTGAAAACACTTCCCGATTCCCAATTCAAAAAATTATTTGCAAATTATAATCTTTTGCTCATTTGTTTCAATTTGCTTCCAATCCATCCCTTGGACGGCTTTCAGATTTTCCAGGTTCTCTTAAGTTTTTTCAATTCACCCTACCGGGAATTCCGGATTTCTTCTCTGGTTTCCTATTTGGTTTTGGGCGCATTTTTCCTCTTGGTATTTTTTGCGCGCCTGGGTTTGGGCGCATGGATCATCCTTGTCTTTCTTTTGTATCAGAACATTAATTACAGCGTCAACAAAAACAACATAATACTGAAGAAGATCATAAATAATTATAGAAGACATGTAAAACAGGAAGGTTTATGATATAATCTTAGGTATGGAACTGAGTTTTAAATTTCAAGAAAAAACATATCCGATTGTCATCACAAGAAAAAAAAGGAAACGGATAGCAGTCAAGATTGACCCTTCGGGTTGGATAAGGGTAAGCTGCCCCGAGCATTGTTCCCACAGGACGGCGGTTAAATTTTTGGAAAAGAACCGCGCTTGGCTTGAAAAAGCCCTCATCATCCATGAGGGGATGGAACGGAAGCTTGGCATTTCGGCCTGCCTGAAATACAGAAGGACCTATCTTTTCGGAAAACCCCATTTGCTTCGCGAAAAGCCTGATTTAAAGCCTCCTTACGAAATCAGGGAGGGGGTCATCTATTATCGGGGCAATCCCGCGGATGCTTTGGAAGCGCTCCGAAGGGACAACCATGCCTACATAGAAGAAGAGTTCGAGAGGGCGCGACACGCTTTTTCGGAAGTAATCAAACAAAAACCCTTCCTCACCATCCGGAAAATGAAAAGTCGCTGGGGAAGCTGCAACCACAGAACCGGAAGGATAACCATCAACCGCGCATTGGTTCACCTTTCTCCACGCTTGCTCCGTTTTGTCATGGTCCATGAATTCGTACACCTGATTCACCCCAATCACGGCCGTGATTTCAAAGAGCTTTTGGGAAGGCTGTATCCGACCCATCGGGAAGCGGAAAAAGAACTTAAGAACTATGTTTTCCTGCTGAAAATAGACTGAGCATATACAAGATTTATTGGCTTGCCTATAGCAAGCATTTTTTTTCATTTGGCAGTGAACCCTAATTTAATTTTATTGGCGGTGTCGCTTGATTCGCTTTATCACAATTGAAGATGAAAGTTTAGTTTGAATAGGATTTGAAAACCGGGTCTATGCATCAGCCCGGTTCTTGTTATTTCCATCCTTTTGATACCTAAGAATCGCTTTCAATTTCACTGAAATTTCTCAAGCCCTCGCTCTTGAGTTTTGTCGAAACTTGGGATATAATTGCCATAGGGAGGGGAAAGAATGATAACAAAGGCAGAAAAACTCAGCACACTTTTTCAAAGAAAAGTTCGCAACAGCAAATCCTATCTCTACGGCCAAATCATTAAAAACGAAAGGCTGAAAAGGAACATGACCTTGGAGGAAATGGCGAAGGGGATTTGTTCGGTGAGTTATTTATGCAAAGTTGAAAAGAATGCCATAGATCCCGAGGAATTCTACATCAGAGCGATTTTCGAAAGGGTCAATCTCGACTATGAAAAGGTCGGGAAAAACATTCTCGAAGACGGCATCAAGAAAATGCTTCAGTTTTATTTAAACCGGAATTTTAAGGGGATAGAAGAACTTTTCATGCAAATCGATGATTCGATATTCAACGCTTACAATTACTTAATCAAAGCCATGCATTATCTGATTAAGAAGGATTACGCCGAATTCAGAGAATCCATCCGGGTTTTGGACAAGATCAAAGATACTTTGCTGCGCGACGATCTCGGGGTATTTGTGTTTTTGGTTGTTGAATTCTACATCCAAACATATCAGTTCTGGGAGGCGTACGAGCACCTCAATTATCTCCATGACGAGGAGTTTGATTACCGGGAACTTAATT
Organism: Acholeplasmatales bacterium DTU067; assembly: GCA_001512995.1. Taxonomy (GTDB): domain Bacteria; phylum Bacillota_I; class Bacilli_A; order ML615J-28; family CAG-698; genus DTU067. The sequence goes on along the minus strand of LFRY01000065.1, from coordinate 51,641 downwards.
GGTTGATTCACGAGCAGCACTTCCTGGTCGGTCTCCATTTAGGAAAATATCCGCTGGCGATGAGCCATTATTTGGAGTTAATCAAGGACATCAACATCGGCTATCCAATTAAGAAACAAACCGTGTTCCAACTGATGTTGCTTTCCCTGAAAGCCGAAGAGTGCTATGAAGAAGTGATTGAGGAAATTAAGGATTTTCAGGTGGAGGATGATGATTACGATTATTTTCTGGATGTTGCTTACTGGAAACTGGTGATTCTTCTCAAAGGAAAGAATTTTCTGGAGGTCTATGATTGGATCATCGAACATGATTTGATCCATGATATTCGTTTCGTAGCGCTTTTGGTCTATGTTGCAGACCACATTAACGACGAGGAATACAAAAAGAATGCGGTAAGGATTGCGGAAGAGTTTCCGTATGAGGACACCGACGCCTTTTTGTATAAGCTGATCAGGTTTTTCATCCTCAAGATGACAGCCGACAAACCCCATCTGGTGATCGATTATCTAAAATACAATCTGCTCCCGGTGAGAAACACCTACCAACACCATCTTCTGTCGAAAGCATTCGAAGATTATTATCTCAGTTATTTATGCAAGAGTTCGAAATATAAAGAAGCGGTCAATTTTCTGATCAAACAAAAAAGCGGATGAGAACCCGTTTTTTTGCTTGTAAAAAGAGAGGTTTTGTTGTATAATAATGCATACTTAGGTGATAGCATGAATGAATATTTCAAAACCCTTAATCTGCTCCCGACAAGCAGGGTCATAAAGGAAATGAGAAAATATGCGGAAAACAATAAAGTGCCGATTATCAATGATGAGACGCTGCTTTTTTTCTTGCATCTAATTGATTTAATGAAGCCGAAAAAGATGCTGGAAATCGGCACGGCCATCGGGTTTTGCGCCATCAGCATCGCGACCTATGACGGGGATATCCTAATCGATTCGATCGAGAAAAACGAAACCCTGTTTTCGCTTGCTGTGAATAATGTCCGGAAGGCGAAGCTTGATGACAGAATCAATTTATTCTTGGGAGATGCCGCGGAATTGGAGTTGGAGAAGTTGAACCCGGAATACGACATCATCTTCATCGACGGCGCGAAGGCTCAATATGTCAATTATTTCGAAAGATACGAAAAATTGCTTTCGGAAGAAGGAGTAATCATCTCCGATAATCTTCTCTTCCACGGTTTCGTAAACAACAAGAAAATCATCGAGAGCAGGAATCTGCTCCATCTTGTGGAAAAGATTGAGGCTTATAATTCATATCTTGCCAGAAACAGAAATTTTGATACGAAATTTTTTGGAATCGACGACGGAATCGCCATCTCCAGAAGGAAAAAATGATGAAGCTGCTGGCTGATATATTGTCTCCAGAAATGATAGCGGATTGCCCCGCGGACGGAATCATCGTTTCCGACGCGGATTTTTCCTGTTTTCCCGAACCGACCTTCACATATGAAGAAGTGAAGGAAGTCGCCTCGCTTTGCCGGAAACATGGGAAAATGATTGTTTTAAACATCGACGCGATCATCGGAGAAGAAGAACTCCCGCTCCTCATTGAAAAACTTGACGCCTACCTCGCGCTCGGAATAGATTATTATCTTTTCGGCGATTTTGCGGTCTACGGCCATTTCCGCGAAAAAGGTGAGAAAGGGCTGATCTTCGATTCGAAAACCCTGATTACCAATAAAGAGGATGCTTTGATTTACAAGGACTTGGGGATAATGATCGCAATCAGCAATGAAATTAGTCTGGAGGAGATTCTGGAGGTCGCTTCCGCCGGAAACTGCCTCTTTGATATCTACGGGCACCGCCAGATATTTTATTCGAAAAGGCCCCTCTTGGGCAATTATTTCAAGAATGCCGGCCTGACCGGTGACGAAAAACTGTTTTATGAATTGCAGGAAGAAAAACGACCGGAAAAATACCCCATCCATCAAACAAAGCGTGGGACTTTCATCTACACGCCCTATCGCTACGCGCTTTTCAAGGAACTTTCGCTCCTGAAAGATAAATTGCTCTTCGGCAGAATCAACACCGCTTTTCTTTCCGAAGATGAGGCCATGAAAATAATCGGATTGTATAAAAAGGCACTTGCGGGTGATTGCATGGACACTCTCTATGAAAAATTATTGGCGATTAATCCGAATGTCGGGCGCGGCTTTTTAGACAAAAAAAGCATCCTTTTGAAGGAGGAAGCATGATTGAGCTACTTGCGCCGGCTGGGAATTTGGAAAAACTGCGGGTGGCCGTGCTTTACGGTGCGGACGCCGTTTATGTCGGCGGAAAGAAATTCAGCCTCCGGGCCAGGGCCAGCAATTTTTCGCTGGCGGACATTGAGGAAGGATGCAAGTTCGCGCATGCGCGCGGCGCCAAGGTCTATGTGACTGTGAACATCGTTCCCCACGGTGAAGATTTGGAAGGGTTCCCCGAGTATCTCAGAGAATTGGAAGCCGCGGGCGCGGACGGGATCATCCTCACGAGCCTGTATTATTCAAAAATGGCGAAACTCCACGCTCCGGGGCTCGAACTCCATCTCAGCACGCAGTTTTCCTCAGCAAATTCACTGGCGCTCAATTTCTTCAAGAAAATGGGATTTGCGCGGGCGGTGCTTGCCCGGGAAGTCGGTCTCTCGGAAATTGAGTTAATCAGAAAAAATACGGACATTGACTTGGAAGTCTTCATCCACGGTGGCATGTGTGCCTCTTATTCGGGCCGCTGCATGCTTAGCAACTATATGACCGACCGTGATGCGAACCGCGGGGGTTGCGCGCATAGCTGCCGGTGGGCTTACAGGCTTTATGGAAAAGGAAAAATCATGTCCGAAAGTTTTAAAATGGGCTCCAAAGATTTGTTTGCCCTCCGCGCCATCCCGGAGCTGATTAATTTGGGCGTGAAATCATTGAAAATTGAGGGCAGAATGAAATCAGTCCATTACATCGGCACGACGGTGCGGGTTTACCGGATGTTGATTGACGAATACCTTCGCGAAGGCAGGATCCGAGATTTTTCCTCCTACGAACAAGAGTTATACAAAGCCGAAAACAGACCAGCAGCCACCGGCTTTTTATACGGCATTCCCGGACCCGAAGGCCAACTCTACGAGTCCGGAAAAGCAGCCAGCAACGACTTTTTGGGAATCGTGCTCGCTTACGATGAGAAGACCGGCTGGGTGACCGCGGAACAGAGGAATAATTTTGCTGCGGGCGCGGAAGTCGAGTTTTTCGGACCGAAACTTTGCAACACGCGCTACGTGATACCGGAATTATTTGACGAAAATATGGAGGTGTTGGAGGTGGCCCGCCACCCTCGCCAAATCGTCAGGTTCCGGGCGCCGTTTAAACTGAATGAATATGACATGTTTCGGAGAGTCTAAAAAAACACGGTTTGAATATAATATATAAACGCCAAAGAAAACAACAAAACGCTTGTTTTTCAAAAGGCGTTTTGATATAATAACTATAAAAATTTATGGAGGATAATCATGGTTGAAAAACATCATTTGACGCTCGCTGGATTAGATAAACTGAAGATGGAGTTGGATGATTTAAAAAGCAAGGAAAGAGAACGTGTGATTGAATCCCTGAAAGAAGCGCGGTCGCAGGGGGATCTTTCCGAAAACGCGGATTATGACGCGGCGCGCGACGAGCAGGCGCGGATAGAAGCAAGAATCAAAGAACTGGAAAACATCATCAAAAATTCCGTCATCATCGACGGAAACAATTCATTTTCCTCAAATTTGGGAAAAAAGATCACTTTGGAATTTGACGACGGAACGGTCGATGAATTCGTTCTCGTCGGCACACTCGAAGCCGATCCCCTGTCCGGGAAAATCTCCTATGAATCCCCCCTCGGCTCCGCGATTCTCCACCACAAGGTCGGAGATAAGGTGCTTGTAAAACCGGATGGCGGGGATGAATTCTATGTGATCATCAAGGACATAAAATGATTCACAGCTTTTCGAAAAAATACGTTCCGCTTCTGAACTTGTTGGAAACGCAGAAAGCGATAAAGCTTGTGAAAGACAGTTTCGAAAGGAAGCTGGCGGAAAGTTTGAACCTGACGCGGGTGTCAGCCCCCCTGGTTGTTTATGAAAAATCGGGACTGAACGACCATCTGACCGGGGTGGAACGCCCCGTGAGTTTCACCTTGAAAGCAAACGGGGAGGTTGCGGAAGTGGTGCAGTCCCTGGCGAAGTGGAAGCGGATGGCTCTGGGGAAATACGGTTTCAGGCCCCGGGACGGTCTTTATACCGACATGAACGCCCTGAGAAAGGATGAGGAGCTCGACAATCTCCATTCCATCTACGTCGACCAATGGGATTGGGAACAATGCATCGAAAAATGCGACCGCAATCTCGATTATTTAAGGATGACCGTGAGGAGAATCGTCAGGGCGCTTGCGGAAACGAAAGCCTTGGTCAACCGCAGTTTTCCGCAACTGAAAATGGAATTTTCCGAGGATGTCTTCTTCATCACGGCAGAAGAACTGCAGCGACTCTATCCGGAAATGACTCCGGAAGAAAGGGAGAACGCGATTGCGAGGAAGCACGGCACCGTCTTCATCATCGGCATCGGCTGGCCCCTGGAAGACGGTCGGCCCCATGATCTCAGGGCTCCCGACTACGACGACTGGAATCTGAACGGAGACATCATCCTATGGTACGAACCCTTAAACAAGGCCGTCGAACTCTCCTCAATGGGCATCAGGGTGGACGGAGCATCCCTCTTCCGGCAATTGGAAGCCGCCGGCGCCCTTGACAAACTGCGATACCCCTTTCATCAGGACATCCTTCACGAACTGCTTCCTCATTCGATCGGCGGTGGCATCGGCCAGAGCCGGCTCTGCCTGGTCATGCTGGAAAAGGTCCACATCGGCGAAGTCCAGGTCTCGCTTTGGGAAGAAGAAGACCTGAAAGAACTGGAAAAACTGGGGATACCGATTCTCTAGGCTCAAAAACCATCCTGTTTCATATAATGTAATGAGGTGAAGCATGAGCAGGAAAGGCGTGGTTCTTGTTGCGGTCGTTTTGTTTCTGTTGGTGGTTCCGAAATTTTTGGGCAGCACATGGCAGGAAATGATTTTTTCGAATACGGAATCGAAATGAATCTGGCAAGGCCAGATTTTTTATTAAGCATATTCCCTCCTTTCTTTTCCGATTCGGTATATAATTAGAAAAAAGAAAGGAGTTTGCCATGCTCAAAGAAGGACAAACCGCGCCCGCATTCAAGCTTAAAGACCAATCCGGAAACGATGTCAGCCTTTCTTCCTTTAGGGGCAGGAAGACTGTCGTTTATTTCTATCCCAAGGACCACACGCCCGGCTGCACCCGCCAGGCTTGCGCTTTCCGGGATGCCTACTCAGCTTTTCAGGAAAATGGTATCGCCGTCATCGGCATCAGCAAGGATTCCGTCTCTTCCCACAAGAAGTTTTCGGAACGGCTCGAACTCCCCTTCACTTTGCTTGCCGATCCCGACCTTGAAGCGATCAAAGCCTACGGTGTTTGGACGGAAAAGAAAAGGTTCGGAAAGACCTATTTCGGTGTCAGCCGCACGACCTTCGTTTTGGACGAAGAAGGTAGGATTCTTAAGATCTTCGAAAACGCTGATCCGAACAATAATGCACAGGAGATACTGGCGCTGTTTTGAAAAACCGTCCGTTGGGTAACGGACGGTCATTTTTTTATTTTCAGATAGAGTTTCGTCAAAGCTCTTTTTTCGATCCGGGACACATAGCTCCTGGAGATGTTCAGGCTCTTCGCGATTTCCCGTTGCGTTTCGACTTTTTTCCCATCCAGACCGAAACGGCGGGAAATGATGTCGTATTCCCGCGGCGTGAGGGTTTTCAGGGCTTCTTTGATGGTCGCGACCTTTTCTTCGAACTCTAACTTTTCGAGCGCCGATTTGGAGGGGTCTTCGATAACGTCGCTTAGCTTGATTTCGTTCCCTTCTTTGTCTGACCCGATTGGTGAATCCAGCCAGCTGATCTGTTTTTTCCGTCTGGAGCTTCTGAGATGCATGAGAATTTCGTTTTCAATGCAGCGGGCTGCATAGGTTGCGAGTTTCGTGTTGGAACAGAAATTATATGTGTCGACCGCCTTGATCAATCCGAAGGCCCCGATCGAAAGTAGATCCTCCCTGTCTTCTTTGGTGTTTTCGAATTTTTTGACGATGTGCGCGACCAAACGCAAATTATGCTCAATCAGCTTCGTACGCGCGTTCTCGTCCCCCTCCTGCCACAGCTTCAGGTATTTTTCTTCCTCTTCCGGGGAGAGCACTTCCGGAAAGCTTTGGGAGCTCACGGCGCCCAAGAGCGGAAGCAGCAGGAGCGCAAGCAATTCAAACATAGAATTTCTCCTTTTAATTTAGACATTTGTCTGAACTTTTGATATAATATTCTAACGGAGGATTTTATGCTGCAATTGATTTATCCGCTTGAAAAATTCATTCCCCATGATTGTTTCAAAGATGTTTTTTCCATTGATTACAATAAATTATATGAGAACGGAAAAAGAATAATACTAATGGACATAGACAATACTTTGATTCCCTATGACATTGCGCTTCCGACTCCGGAGATCAGGGCTTTGCTTGAAAACATCCAAAAAATAGGGTTTCGGATCATTCTCATTTCCAATAATTGTTTAGCGAGAGTCCGGGCCTTTACCGAACCCCTCGGTTTGGAGTTTGTGGAAAAGGCATTCAAGCCCTTCGGGCGCGGCTACCGCCGGGCATTGAAAATGGCCTCTCCCCATGGAACCGGGGAAATTGTTGCCGTGGGGGATCAGCTGATGACCGACGTTCTCGGAGGGAACCGCTTCGGAATCGACGTTATTTTGGTGAAACCCTTGAAAAAAAGGAGCGAAAAATGGTATACCAAATTTAATCGCCTGAACGAAAATCATGTTTTGAAGCGGCTGAAGAAAAAATACCCGGAAGTTCATGAAAAAATAGCGAGGGTAAACGATGGAACTTAAATGCAAGGGTTGCGGAGCGAAGATCCAGACAGTTGATCCGAAATTGCCTGGTTTCATCCGCGCCGATGTATTGGAAAAACGAAGCGACGATTTCCGCTGCGAACGCTGTTATAATTTAATGCATTATAACCGCGGATTGGAAGTCGCAATCGACGAAGCGGAGTTGCTGGCAGAGGTCGGGAAAATCTCCAGGGATGCTTTGCTTGTCTGCATCGTCGACATATTTGATCTGGAGGGAACCTTTCCGGAAAACTTAGGGACTTTTCCGCAGAGGAAAAAAATCATCGTCGCCAACAAATTCGATTTGTTTTTGAAATCGGTCAAAAAAGAAAAAATTTTGGCCTATTTACGAAAATTCCTGAAGGAACGGGGAATTGTTCCGGAAGGGGTCATGTTGATGTCCGCTTTCAAAGGCTCGGACATCGAGGGTTTGCTCTCGGAATTATTCCGCCTGAAGGGCGGAAGCGACATCTGTTTCGTGGGCACGACCAATGTCGGTAAGAGCACTGTCATCAATGCGCTCGCTAAGAAACTGGGGTTTGAGGGTGAACTGCTCACGACCAGCACCGCCGTTTCCACAACCCTGGGCCTTGTGAGAATACCGCTTCCTGACGGGAGCCATCTGCTCGACACCCCGGGCATTCCCAACCGCAAACAGGCGACATATTATCTTTCTTTTGCCCATCAGAAACTCATGCTGCAGAAAAAATTCATCCGCCCCCGCGTCTACCAGCTCAAGCCCAAACAGACGCTCTTCATCGGCGGTTTCTGCCGTTTGGATTTTCTTTCCGGGGAAGCATCCTCCTTCGTCGTCAATGTCCCGAATGCTCTGACGGTGCACAGAACGAAAACGACGAACGCCGAGGCATTTTATGAGGGGCACAAGGATGACATCTTGAAAATTCCCGATGCGGAGGAAAGAGAAAAACTGGGCAATTTTCGGAAATATAGTTTTGCTTTCGGAGAAAAAAAACGGGAAATTGCGATTTCCGGGCTGGGTTTCATCGCTTTGGTCGGAAGCGGGAAGGTGGATTTATATTGTTTTGAAAAAATTAAAGTTAGCTTGCGCGAGGCGATCGTTTGAAAAAATACGAAAAGTTGCTCTGGGAAAAATACCAAAAATCCGGCCAGCCCGGCATCGAAGAACGCTTCCGCCATGCGCTCGGAGTGAAGAAGGAAGCCCTGGAATTGATCGATTGCTTCGGTTTTCCCATTGACAAAAACAAAGCCGCGGTCGCCGCTCTCCTCCATGATTATGCGAAATTTGAATCCGAGGAGCGTTTCCGGGAAGTCATCCGTAAATACAAACTCGACCCAGAAATATCGGAACTGAATCCGGTGGTCTGGCATTCGCTGCTCGGGCCCTATATCATCAGGGAAGAACTGGGCCTTGTCGATCCGGACATTCTCGCCGCCGTCAGGAACCACACGCTCGGCAGCCCGGAGATGGGATTGCTTGAAGAAGTGATTTATCTTGCGGACATTACAGAGGAAAACCGGCGGGGACCGGAATTCGAAGCAGCGAGAAGGCTTTCCCGCAGGGATTTTTACGGAGCGATACTTGTGAAGGTCGAAGCGCTCCTCAAAGCTTTTCCCGGCGAACACAATCGAAAACTGTATCAGAAATACACGGAGGTAAAATGCAGATTTTAAAAGACGTCATCAAATGTCTCTCTGACTCGAAGATGGAGGACATCAAAATTTATCGGACAGAAACGATTACCCCTTTCTATGATTTGGTCGTCAATTCCACGGCGAACAATTCGCGCCAGCTCTCCGCCGCGGTGCAGCGGCTCAGAAAAATGAGCGCGGAAAAAGGTTATTACCTGAAAGGCATCGAAGGCCTCAGGGGCGGTTACTGGGCGCTCGTCGACATGCGCGACATCCTTGTGAATGTATTTTTGCCGGAAGAAAGGGCGAAATACGATCTCGATAAACTTTGGAAGGATCTCCCGCAAATCGATCCCGAAACCTGCTTATAAAATGCTCTTTCCCGGACAAACTAATTCCGGTGAAGGACATGAAGAATTATTTCATTACAAAAACAAAGAACGGTTACCGTTTTTACATTCTCCACAGGGAAGGCAGAAAAAAAAGAAGGAGGAAGCGGGCGCAGGAAGAAATCGGGCTGGAGCTTTTGTATTCGGATAAGTACCGCGAAAAATGATGTATAATCTCTAATCATGCCTTATATAATGTATTGGTGAGATTATGCTTTTAGGCGACCTGCAATCCAAAGACGTCATCAACGTCGTTGACGGAAGCAAATTGGGTAGGATCTCCAATCTTGAGATCGACCCGACCAGCGGCCGCATCATCTCGATTACCGTCCAGCCCAATACCAGGTTTGCCAATTTCTTTTCTTCCGGGAACAACGCCGTCATTCCCTGGAATCAGATAGTGAAAATCGGTGGAGAAGTGATCATCGTCAATTATTCCAGCTATTAATGAGCGAAGCAGGAAATTGTTAAAGGGAATTAACAATTTCCTTTTAATATGTTATAATTTTAATAGAAGAATGGAGGATATTATGGGTTGCATATTCGGAATTGATATCGGGGGAACGGAAATAAAAATCGGGAAATTTAAGGGTAGGGAATTGGTCTTGAAAACCAGCATCAAAACGGACACATCCGCAGGGGGACGGTATGTTTTGCCGGATCTTTTCCGGAAAATCGACGAATTAAGCAAGGGGGAAAAAATCGCCGGCATCGGCGTCGGCATTCCCGGACCGGTTTTCAAGGGCATCGTGAACGGAGCCCAGAATCTCGGTTGGGGTAGAGTGGAAGCGGAAGCGCTGATCAGGGAAAGATATCCGGAAGCGCGGGTCAGGGTGTTGAATGACGCCAACGCCGCCGCGATCGGAGAAATGGCAGCGGGCAGCGCCAGCAAATTCAAAAATTTCGTCTTCGTGACCCTCGGAACCGGCATCGGCGGCGGCGTGGTCATCGACGGCGAAGTTCTGGAAGGGGAAAACGGCGCCGGCGGAGAGATCGGCCACATGCAGATTGCCAATGATGGAAAGCGACTCTGCAATTGCGGGAGGCATGATTGCTTTGAAAGATATGCGAGCGCAACGGGGCTTGTGATCACGGCAAAGGAACTTTCCGAGGGGCGGAAGACGCGCCTCCACCAAACCGGCTTTTCCGCAAAATCCATCTTCGACCTTGCCAAGGAAGGGGACGAAGTCGCTCTTGAGGCGGTCGACAAGATGGTTGAGGCGCTTGCGGTAACGCTTGCGAACATCGGGGCGGTGCTAAATCCCGAAGCCTTCATCATCGGGGGCGGGGTTTCGAAAGTCGGCACTTTTTTGCTGGACAAACTCTCAAAAAAATTCCGCGAAGTCTGCTTTTTCGCGCTCAAAGAAACCGAATTCGCGCTTGCCTCATTGGGCAATGACGCCGGAATCTACGGAGCAGCTCATGTCGCAGGCAAATAAACTCTCCGTCAGGCGGTTTGTTTCTTCCTTCCTGGAATGCAATCTTTATCTCTTGGAAAACGACTTGGGAGAAGTCATCATCGACCCCTGCGTGCCCTATGGGGTAGTTTATGGAAACAGAAACGCAAGGATTGAAGCCATCATCATCACTCACTGCCATTTCGACCACATCCATGAGATTTCGTCCTATTTGGAGAAAACCTCCTGCCCTGTTTACATGCATGCGAATGGGGTTGACAAACTCGAGGATCCCCGGAAGAACGCGAGCGCGCTCCTCGGCCTGGAACTGAAGTTCCAGGTGCCGGAGGAAAGAATAATTGCGATTACGGGGGATGGGGTTCACAAACTCCTCGGAACCGAATTTTATTTTCTGGAAACTCCGGGGCATTCGGACTGTTCGCTGTCGGTCCTGACAGGGGGCAATCTGTTCACCGGCGACACCCTCTTCCGGGGTTCGGTCGGTCGCACCGATTTGGAAACCTCCGACCATGAAACCCTGAAGAAGAGTTTGGATAAACTCCTATCACTGGGGGATTACCCGGTCCATCCCGGCCATTCGGCTCCGACGAGCCTTGCCCGGGAAAGGGCCTTGAATCCGTATTTGAGGAGATGAGGCATGTATAAAATTGTGAGGAGAAGGAATCTCAACGATTGCGTAACCCTGTTCGAGGTGGATGCGCCGGAGGTTGCGAAGGCTTTCAAGCCCGGACAGTTCGCCATTCTCCGCGTCGATGAGGCGGGTGAGAGGTTCCCGCTTACGATCGCCGCCGCGGATCCCGCAAGGGGAACGGTGACGATTGTTTTCCAAATCGTCGGGAAATCTACCCGGAAGCTGAACGCGCTTCAGGAAGGGGACCAAATTTTGGATTTTGCGGGTCCCCTGGGAAAACCATCAGACCTGGATGGCCTTCGGGAAGTCTGTTTAGTCGTGGGCGGGGTGGGAAGCGCCGCCGGGTATCCGCTCGCAAAGGCGCTCCATGATGAAGGGGCAACGGTGGACGCCGTTGCCGGTTTCCGCACCCGGGATTTGATTATTTTGGACGAAGAATACCGGGAAGTGAGCAAACTCTATCTGGTGACCGATGACGGTTCCGCGGGCGAAAAAGGTTTGGTCACCGACCGCTTGGCCAAACTTCTCGATGAGAAAAAATACGACTTGGTGATTGCCGTCGGCCCCCTGGCGATGATGCAGGCGGTCGCCAAGCTCACCAGAGCCCGTGACCAAAGAACCGTGGTCAGCATGAACCCGATCATGATCGACGGGACGGGAATGTGCGGGGGCTGCCGCGTGACTTATTACGGCGAGGTCAAATTTGCCTGTGTCGACGGTCCCGAGTTCGACGCATTCGGGATTGATTTTGACGAGGCGATCCTTAGGTCGAAAATGTACCGCAGAGAAGAGCGGGAAGAGGACTGCAGATTGCTATGAAAAAAAGAGTTCCGATGCAAACTCGCTCTCCCCGGGAGAGAGTTAAAGATTTTTCTGAGGTTGCTCTGGGCTATACCAAAGAAGAAGCGCTCTTGGAGGCCGAGCGTTGCCTGGACTGCAAGCATGCGCCCTGCGTCGGGGGCTGCCCCGTGGAGATTGACATTCCGAAATTCATCAGAGAAATCCGGGAAGGAAGGCTTGAGGAAGCCGCGAAAACCATTTATGACGCCAATTTCCTGCCCGGCATCTGCGGGCGCGTCTGCCCCCAGGAAAACCAATGCGAAGCCCGCTGTGTCCGCGCCCGCAAGGGCGAAGCGGTCGCAATCGGCCGCCTGGAGAGATTCGCAAGCGACAACCATCAACCGGAAATCAGGAAAATTGCCCCCGACAAAGAAAAAGTCGCGGTCGTCGGTTCCGGCCCGGCGGGGCTTTCCTGCGCGGCGGAACTTGCGCAGCTGGGTTACGAAGTCCACATTTTCGAAGCCCTCCATGCCGCGGGCGGGGTGCTCACCTACGGGATTCCGGAATTCAGGCTCCCCCAGCGGGTGGTGGATTCGGAAGTCGGAAGGCTGTTGGCGCTCGGCATCAAAATCCACTACAACACTGTCATCGGCAGGACGAAAAAGGTGCGGGAGCTTTTCAATGAAGGTTTCCAGGCCGTCTTCATTGGCAGCGGTGCCGGGTATCCGAAATTCATGAAGATTCCGGGAGAAAACTTGAACGGCGTCCTTTCCGCCAATGAATTCCTGACCAGGATTAACCTCATGAAGGCCCATCTTCCGGAGTACGACACGCCGCTGAAGAAAATGAGAAAAGTCGCGGTCGTCGGCGGCGGGAACGTCGCCATGGATGCCGCCCGCTCCGCGCTCAGGATTGGCGCCGAAGAAGTGCATCTTGTCTACCGCCGGGGAAGGGAAGAAATGCCCGCGCGCCTTGAAGAAGTGAGGCATGCGGAAGAGGAGGGGGTGAGGTTTCGTTTGCTTGCGAATCCCGTGCGGATCCTGGGAGAAAGCGAAGTTTCCGGAATCGAATGCCAGCGCATGGAACTCGGGGAGCCCGACGAAAGCGGGAGGAGGCGCCCGGTCGCCGTTCCAGATTCTGATTTCGTCATTTCCTGTGACGCTGTCATAATGGCAATCGGCAACCATCCCAATCCCATCCTGGCATCTTCCATGCCCGAACTTAAAACCAACAAATGGGGCTGCATCGAAGTTGACGAACGGCTCAGAACCTCGGTTCCGGGCGTCTACGCCGGAGGCGACGTCGTGACGGGATCAGCGACCGTGATCCTCGCCATGGGCGCCGGCAAGAAAGCGGCCCGAGAAATTGATGCGTATTTAAGGAGCCGCCATGCGCTTTGAGGAAGAATACCGGCGGCATTTTTTTGTTTTTGGGGACGAATTTACCGCTGAAACACGCTCCCGGAAGTGGGGCTCCTCTACAGGAAATGTCCGGGGCTGTCTTAAGTTGAAGTGCAAGTTATATTAAATATTTGTAGGAGGAATGGATTATGTATGCTTCTTTTAAACCAGGAATTCCTTGGAAAGATACAAACGGCAATCTGATAAATGCTCATGGTGGAAGTATTTTTGTTGAGGGAGATACTTACTATTGGATTGGAGAAGACAAATCCCATACCGCGGGCAAGGGAAAAATATGGACCTGGGGTATAAGAATATATTCTTCAAAGGATTTGTATAATTGGGAAGATTTGGGTCATCTTGTAGAACCGGATTTAAAAAATAAGAAATCCATATTCCATCCCACAAGAAGGCTTGATCGTCCCCATTTAATTTTTAACAGAAAAACAAAGACATATGTCCTGTGGGTAAAATGTAATGACGATGCTTCCTATGCCGTATTAACCTCGGATAAATTAAGGGGTTCTTATGAAATAAAAAGATCCGCATATCGTCCCTTTGGAGCAAAATGCGGAGATTTTGATTTGGCAGTAGATGAAAATGGGGATGCATATCTGTTTTTCGATGCGAACCATACGGATCTCTGGGGTGCAAAACTTTCTCAGGATTATACCGAGGTTGTCGGAGATAAAAAAATCATTTACACGGGTCTCTACCCCCCTTATGCGAGAGAAGGGGTAACCCACTTCGAGAGAAATGGGAAACATTACCTCTTAACCAGCGGAATTACCGGCTACATTCCGAATCCAAGCGAATACGCCATCGCTGACAGTATTCTTGGGGAGTATAGGGTTGTAAAAAACCCCCATGTTGGTGATGATTTTTCTTCATTCAACAGTCAGGTGTCCTGCATCTTTAAAGTGATGAACAAAGAATTATACATAGCAATAGCAGATAGATGGATTCCTGATTTTGTTGTTACAAAAGAAAGATATGAAAGCATCAGCAGAGCAATAGCGAGTAGATTTGATCGAACGCATAAAGCGACTCTGAAAGAAAAACTGAGTCTGTTAAAAATGCCGTTTATGGGGAAAGCCAACACATCAAAAGCCACCTATGTTTGGCTGCCGTTGGTATTTGATGGGGATGAGTTTTCAATTGAATATTTGGGCGAGTGGAGGATATGATTAACCGGTTTTACGCATATTACGATATTCAGTCGGAGTTATACCTATGACTTTTTTAAATTGATTTTGAAAGTGTGATTGCGAAGAAAAATTGAGAAGCATTGCGATTTCAACCAAACTTTTATCCGTAAAGATAAGTAGTTTTTTTGCTTCTTGAATTCTTAATGAATTATAATATTCGCTGAATGTTTTCCCGGTGTATTTCTTGAAAAGGGCGGAAAAATATTCCGGGGTTACTCCCAAATCATTAGCAATATCTTTTGCCTGAATATAATTATATTTATTATTTTTTATATATATGATGGCCTTTAAAATCAGGGGATTATTTATCTCCGGTTCTATGATTGCTTTTACGCGCGAACAGTAGTCATATTTTATTTTGGTAGAAAGAGAACTAAGTTCATTAACCGTTTTGCATTTTTCAATTTCACGGGCATATTTTTCCCCGACGGTACAGGCCGTTTCCCTGTCCATTCCCCCGGATATGGCCGCTCTCAAGCATAAGGAATTGAGAATGATTAGCTGGTTCTTTATGTTCCTTAAATACGTATCCCCCAGAATGCCGATTCTGCCCTTGGCGTTTCCGTAACTTATTTCATGAAGCTCATCAACCAAACCGTTTTTTATAATGAAAATCAGTTTTTCTTCAAATTCCCCTCCGACATGTCTTGCTTCTTCATCAAAATAGTTTTCCAGAATCGGTATATAATCATTGGAATCTTCTTTTTTCTCAATGGTTTCACTTTCCAATAATTTATTGGCTGAGCATTGACAACGGTTTATCGCATAATTGATGATGACTACGTTTTTCAAAAAAACGGAATGCTCTTTCACTGGAATGTTTTCAATAATGAATTCAATTGAAGGGCGGTAAATGTTGGGAACATGGTAGCGTTCCATTAGTTTGGTAATTTGTCCTTCGGTCAATATATCAAGTTTAACGGGACCAATCAAGAGGTACAATTTTGAATCCTGGATTTTCATTAACGCCGTCAGAAAAAAATCTTCCGTAAAAATATTCACGCATTCGTTTTCATCAATGAGCGGCTCTACATATTTCTGTTGATAAGAGAGGAAGTCTTTTGCGATGTCATCAAGCTCAAGGGTTGAAAAAAAGAAACCCTTTTCAAACGTGTACAGCGTCAAAGGGAAGTTAAACAATTGGTTATATAAATTAAGAAAAGTCTGCAATTCTGAAAGCTTGTTCTCCATTTTTTCCTCCGTATTCACATATTAAAATTTTACAATAAAACATAAGTAAATGCAAGAAATAAAGCGGAGTTTTTTGTATAATTAGGTTGAACTCTAAAAAAATGGGAGGAGAAATAAAAAAATGGGAGGAAAAATGAAGAGATATTTTGTTCACTTTTTGAAAACGTTTTTTCTGTGCGCGCTTACATTTAGCCTTTTTTTGACGCTGACTGCATGTAAGGATGATGAAAGACCAAATGGACCGGAAAATGGTGAGGATCCCGATGAAACCGAAACGGCAGAACTGACGGACGGAGTTTTTTATGTGGGTGTTCCCGGATATGACAGAAAGCAATTGATCAAATTCAAGACTGACGGCACTTTTTATGCTATCGGCTTGTATGGCGATGTGATAGCCGGAAAATATGAAGTTGTCGACATGGAGATTGAGTACCGCCTTGCGGGAACGAACGGAAACTGGGAAAACCCGGAAGCGGAGGACTCTGAAGCAGACGGGGATTCCGTTGAAGTTTTAATTTCCTCCAAGGCCATCAAGTTCTATCATTTGGATGGCTCCGTAATGCAAGACATGAGGAACGATAATTATGAGGGGCAATCAACCTTGAACGAGGGCATTGACTCCTGTTATGTTGCCTGGACTGAGGGATACATCCATATGTTGAAAATCGGGCAGACAACAAGAACAGTCAAACACGATCCCGAGTATTACTGGAGCGAAGAAGATGAAGAACCGATCGTTCTGTTTAAATTCATGATCAAAGAGGTTCCCGAAGAGCTTGCGGATGAATTTGAGCAAACCGAATTGACATTCACGATTTATCATAATGGTTACAAGAATGCCTTGGGAGTTAAAGAAGTAAACGGCACCTATACGATAGAAGACGGCGTTTATGTTTTGTCCAAAGGAGGAACTTTCAGAATCGGCGAAGACGGGCAGACAGCCGTATATGAAGACGATGAAGTAACGATCGAATGCGTGGTATATGCGGAACCCAATGAAAAATTGGTTGCAACCCTGACAACCGCACATGGACAAAAGTGCGAACTCTACAATGACCACACCTGCAGCATTGAAGGTTCTTTATTCGGCACCTGGTCATGGTCGATGGCCACTTACACGCTCACCATAACCATTGAAGGTTTTGAACCTGCCTACAGCGACATTGGAAAATTGGCAGAAGGAGTTTTAAGTATCACTCTCCCCCTAACTGATACTGTTTCATTGGAATTTACCGCTCCTGCCACTGTTGTAGGAGACTTGAATGCCGTTCCTGAAGGCCCCCAAGAGGTCGCGACACTCGAATGTGAGTATCCTCAGGTTGAAGCTGTTCTCGTTCTCTATGATGACCATAGCTGCGCCATCGTCGAGAACGGGGAAGCTTTATCCACTGGAACTTGGTCCTTTGCCAACTACCAATTGACGGTCGAGATTAATGGCGAAAGCGCAACTTCCTCTGGCGAGGATTTGCAGGCTGGGAAATTGAAGGTTTCAATTTCCATGGGCGGTTATCCGGTTCCCTTCTCTTGCGACGCATCGATAGTCGCAGATCTTATGGCAATGGAATGAAAAGGAGAATAAAATGAATAAATTCAGCACTTCTTTAATTATCCTGCTATTTTCCCTCTCTTTGTTTGTATTGACATCCTGCATGGATGAAGAGATTCTTGCGGATGCGGCGCACACATATAAAATCTGGCTTGCAAATTCCGAAGATTCATCCTATTATTCCGATTATAATGAAAACGTGGCTTTGAAATATTTGAACACATTGAAATTCAAAGGCCGCGACGGCAAACTCCACCACGTTCACATTGAAGTGGAAACGGGCATAACCGGAGAACAGGAGAAGTTCTTTAATACCATGATAGCCACGGGAGGTTGGAAAGAATATGACTACATTGATTATTCTTTCAGCTCCTACTCGGTTACGGAATTGTATGAAGCGGGCATAGCGTTGGATCTCACAGACTACATGGAAGAATGGCTGCCCAACTACATGAATTGGCTGCAAGCCAACCCCGATTATGCAAGGACCGCGGCGAACATCGTCAATGGCGAACGCCGCTACCTCACGCTCTATTCTTACCATGATGATGTCGAAAACTGGGGCGGATTTGTTTATCGCCGGGATTGGGTTTTAAAATACGGAAAACATCCCGAAGGTTCTCCGAAAGCCGGACAACCCTTCACCGGAGGTTTCGACGAGAACGGAACCTGGAACGACGACATCACCTTCCCGAGCTATTATACGGAACTAGGACAAATTTACAAGGAAAACATAGATCCTGAATGGGACGGAACCTGCCCCGTATTCATTTCTGACTGGGAATGGATGCTTGACATCTTTTCCACAGCTTTGAAAGAAGAAGGAATTACCGACGGGTATTGTACAACGATTTATTATCCTGGTTACATCGGAACAGGTGATCTCATTTCCTCCTTCGGCGGCGGCGGCGTAATGTTCTATCTTGACGAGGAAGCCAACGAAATCAAGTTTGGCGGCACAAGCGAAGCTTTCAATACTTATATTAAGATGATGCAAATCTGGTATAAGAAGGGCTGGCTTGATAAGAAGTTTGCGGAACACACGAGTGATATTTTCTACCAGGTGGACATGAAAACAACCCATTCAGGCAAAGCGGGTATGTGGTATTCCAACATCAGCAGTCTGTTTAACAGATTGGAAAAAGAAATTGCTCCGGCAACCAAAGGCATTTATGTCGTTGCTGCCCGGCAGCCGATCAATGATGTCTACGGAGAAGGCAAAGTTAAATTTTCCAAAGATAATATTTTCACCCCCAAAGTTTTCTATAATACCTCTAAAGAATTCAGCGGCGGCATCTTCACCACTGCCTTCAAAGAAACCGGCAAGGATATTGAATGCCTGATGAGCGTCCTCAATTTCTTAAATGAATGGGAAACCGAAGACGGCTCACTACCGGGATATCTTTTGAATTTTGCCGGTTTAACCAAAGAACAGTATGAAACGGTAGCGAAACCAGGCGACATGTATGACAGGTTTGGTTTAACTGAAGGCTCTTATTTTGTAAAAGAGGATTATTCCGACAACGGCATCAAATATAAAACCAATCCGATTATCGGAAGCAATGATGCCTTACGCAATCCCAGCACCTTGAATAGGATAGTCGGCGGGCTGCAAGGGCCGCTGGATAAATGGAAAGGAGAAGAAGACCACCAAGTCCAACATGAATGGGGCTTTTACATAAACTCCGGATATCTGCTCCGTTCCTTTGAAGGACAACTCGGTTCCAACATCTCCAAAAAGCGGAATAGCACATTCAATGACATAGAAGAGTATTTAGAGCAGCATGTTCCGATGATGATAAAAGGCGATGATGCAACCTTCGACCGCGAATGGGCGAACATAAAGAAATACATCAATCGCCTGGAATATCTCGAGGAAGTATTGGAAGTATATAATCAATTATTGAATGATTTATCGTAACTTATGTTGCCTGAGGTTAATATAACCTCAGGCGCATATTAACTCAGGAGGAAATAATGGTTCAGAAACCGAACACAGAATTCCAAGCCAAACAAGCAAGATTAATTCATTCAATACCGAAATTATCGTTCGGCAAAAGATTAAAAAAAGACCTGAAAAAGAATTGGGTCGTTTATGTAATCTTTTTACCCGTGCTCCTTTATGTATTGCTTTTCAATTATGCCCCCTTGTTTGGTTTGGTCATGGCTTTTCAGGATTTCAATGTTTTAAAGGGTGTTTTCGGCAGTTCTTTCAATAATTTCGCCAACTTCAAAACCTTGTTTTTCCGGGATAATTTCGGAATCGTCCTTAGGAACACTGCCGGAATGGCATTGCTTAATTTGACGGTTGGTTTCATCGTTCCAGTCATATTTGCCCTGCTTTTGTCAACAATCAGACATAAACGGTATAAGCGAGTAATTCAAATCAGTTCATACATTCCCTATTTCATTTCCACGGTGGTTGTGGTTGCCCTGTGGAAAGAATTTCTGGATGAAGGCGGAGTCATTGCCAACTTCCTTTCCTGGTTTGGTTTTAGAAACCAAAACTGGTTGGCAAATAATAAAGTTCCCGTGTTTTGGCTCATCAATACTGCAATCGACATCTGGGTCGGTTTCGGATACGGAGCAATAATCTACTGTGCGGCAATCGCAAATGTCAATCCCAATTTGCATGAAGCTGCCGCCATTGACGGAGCTGGCGAATGGAAGCGGATGTGGCATGTCTCGATTCCGTCAATCATTCCGTTGGTTGTCACAATGTTGACCTTGAGAATCGGAACGGTATTCCTGCAAGGTTTTGATAAGGTGTTGCTGCTTTATTCACCGTCGATTTATTCTACGGCTGACTGCCTCACCACCTATATCTATCGCATTGCCTTCGCTGGCTCGGCCGACTACGGAGTGTCCACCGCTGCCGGTTTGTTTCAATCGGCCATCGCTACCACACTATTGATCATATCCAATTATCTTAACAGAAAGATTACCAAATCATCACTGTTTTAGGAGTGGAGAGTATGCATGAAATTTTAGTTAAAGCTCGGGAAGAGCACTATATTCCGCCGGAAAAACGATCAAATAAATACCACGGAGGAATGGTTGAACATAAGAGTTGGCTTGGTGTTTTATACACCGTCATACTCTATGCTTTCATGGCAATCATCATTCTGATCTGCATCGTTCCCATGTGGCATGTGCTAACCTCATCATTATCCGACGGAAGCATTCTCCTTTTCAAAAAAGGAATTGTGTGGTGGCCCATCCAGGATAGTGGTGCGGAATCAATGTTCAACTGGGGTGGCTATAAATTATTGTTCAGAAACAGAGGGATTTGGAGCGGTTTTTTAAACACATTCATTTATGTGGCCGGTTCCACAACTTTAGGTTTTGTCTTAAATGTTATTGGCGGCTATACAATCAGCAGAAAATCCATGCTTTCAAGACCTTTGGCATTAATGCTGGTTCTGACATTGATGTTTCACGGCGGCTTGATTCCCACCTATATGGTCATTAAGGCATTGGGAATGGTCGGAACGCGCTGGGCATTGATCATACCCGGCTGCACATCGGGAATTTTCATGGTCATCATGGCCAATGCTTTTAGAAACGTTCCGGAATCTACCATTGAAGCCGCCGAAATCGACGGCGCCGGCCATTTCACAATCATGTTCCAGGTTGTCCTACCCCAATCTTTGAGCATAGCTACGGTCATTATTTTAAACACAGTCATTCTTCATTGGAATTCTTGGTATCCGGCATCGATTTACGTTCCGACCAAGAGAAACCTTTGGCCAATTCAGCTCTGGATCAAAGAAATTTTGGCTCAAAACCAACCTTCATCCTTCCTACAGGCTGCCAACCCCGATTACAATAAATACTTGTTGCAATACTGCGTAATTTTGATTGCAAGTTTACCCGTTCTCCTTTTATTTCCCTTATTTTTGAAATATATCGAAAAGGGCGTCATCATTGGCGGTGTGAAGGAATAAAATGGCGAAGATCAGTTTCCAGGATTTTTCTGCTTACTATAAACTGAAGAAGAAAAAATATGTTCTTTCCTTAAACAAAATAACTCTCGAAATTCCGAGCGAATCATTCTTTGTTGTGGTCGGTCCGAGCGGCTCAGGAAAAACAACCTTGCTTAAAGCAATTCTCGGCGGAGTCGAATTGACGGACGGCTTGCTCATCATAAATGGAACGAGCGTCGAAAACATCAAAAAAAAGGAAGCAAACATTTCCTACCTGTCCCAAGAATACAGCCTGTATCCGCACATGACGGTATATGAGAATGTTGCTTTTCCCTTGCGGAGAATGCGGACCGATTTCCAGGAAATCGATCTGAGGGTCAAAACCGTTCTCGATTATTTGAAAATTGATTTTCTTGCTTCCAGAAAGCCCAGGCAACTGTCCTATGGACAAATGCAAAGAGTCGCGATCGCGCGTGCCCTTGTAAAAAACCCGCGGATTATGCTGTTTGATGAACCCTTTTCCAATCTCGAACCGACCCTCAAGAATGAGCTGCGGCTGACTTTGAAAAATATCCACCAAGAGTTCAAGCCGACCATCATATACGCTACCCATGATTTGACCGATGCTTTCATTTTGGGAGAAAAAATAGCGGTTCTGAACGGAGGAGAATTGGAAGCGATCGGCACAAAAGAAGAAATCGAAAATAGCGACAAAGCTTTTGTGAGGAGTTTTTTAAGCAGATGATGACGATTCTAGGAACCACAAAAGATCAATTTCAGAAAAAATTAAGAAAACTGGTTTCAATCATCTTTACGCTGATTTTTGTGGCGATTGCAATCAACATTGCCCTCATTTTCCTCTTTAACAGGAAAAATGTGGCTTTTTTCGTTCTCGTTAACTCAATGGCAGACATTGTCTTTTTCTCCATTGCCTACTTCCTTTATTCTTTCTTTTATCTTTCTCAGAAACAAAGATACGCTCTGTATGAAAAGCTCCATGCCGAAGCGGAGGAGTTTCGGGGAAAAATCATTGAAATAAGAGAACACACTGAAAGATATTTAAAAGTTGATTGTATAAGGGTGCTTGCGGTCATTGATGGCAATGTTAGGCGTTTCTATTTACCTTTTGCTCATGATATTTCAGAAGGAAAGCAATTGCATTTTAAAGCAAACGAAGGGCTGGTTTTGGAGATCATTGATGAAAAGTAAATTGAAAAACCATTTTATTTACAATTGGACTGTCTATCTTGCCATCGCCGTTTTATCGGTGCTCATCTGGAATTTCGCTTTCAAAACCTTGTCCGAACCCAAAGCAAATGAGAGAATCAACATCGCGATTTTTTGCGAGGCCTTTGACGACAAAGGATTTGCAGAGTACGCAAAAAGCATTGTATCAAACGAGAAAATCCTGCAAGTGAATGCCGTGTGGATGCAAACCATAAATGAATATGTGATCAACACGAATCTCTATGTGACCTCGCAGGGCGAATTTGATTTAATCATTATTGAAAAAACTTTAATGCCGGGAAACATCGGTCGGCAATACTTCCATCCTCTCGACCAAGAACAAATGGACTCTTTGCTTGGACCGCAAACCTATTATCTAGAGGAAGGTTCGGCATACGGATTTCTAGTCCCCAAAAAGTCAGAGCTGTATGATTTTGTTGAAGAAAAACCGGAATTAGTAATTTTTGTATCGCCGGAAACCAAAAATTTCATGGCCATCAACGGTAAGGGCTCCGTTGATGACAAAGAATTAATAAATTTTTTGGAAAAATTCCTGGGTGAAAGAAATGCTGTTTAAACCGAAACTTGCGAAAGAGGATTTCCAAGAATCCTCGCTTCCAAAAACTAGAACCGAAGTTTTTTGGGACGTAATGAATTTACATTTTGTAAAATTCTTGTTCTATGGTTTGATAATCCTGCTGTTTTATCTCCCCATTTTCTTCAATAGATTGGCAAGCGATGCTTACATTCTTGGTTTAAAAAGCACCATCACTGAGGCTTCAACGGCTGAGGAGATAAATCAAGTCACAGCCAGCATCGCGGGAAATAAAATCACAACGGCTTTAATTGACGTTCCGCTGATTGTGCTGTTCTTTGTCGGCCTATCCGGAATGGCGAGGATTATCAAGCGGTATGGATTCTTGGAGAATGTGTATTTCAAATATGATTTTCCGAAAGGGATAAAGCAAAACTCGCCGCAATTCATCCTCATCGGTATGACATATGCAATTTTGCGGTTGGCTTCCGAATATGCTCTGAATCTTTCCTCTTTTTTGGAAGGAAATTTATTCTTTGTCCTGGGAAGGGTTCCAAGCGTGTTGCTTTCCGTAATCCTGGGGCCCATCGGTTTCTTCATGACGGTCTGCATCCCGGTTTACGACAACAGTTATACGACTAATTTAAAAATGTCCACGCTGCTGTACGGAAGAAGCATCCTCAAAACCCTTGGCGTTTCCGCGTTATTGTTGATCCCTTTCTTTTTCGGATTTGTCGAGAATTTTTGGATTTCAACCATCCTGCGGTTGGTTTCTACATTTCTAATCCCATTTCTCATGCTGATCTTCTTTTTGTACAGTTTCAATTTGCTTGATGAACAGTTTAATAAAACCAACGTCCCTCAGCTTTATCGCAAGGGCTTGATAAAAGAAGAAGGAAAGGAAATTCTCTGAGGTGAATTATGGCATACGTAACACTGAAAAATATTTATAAATTCTACGAAAAAAGCGATGTTCCTGCGGTTGCCGATTTTAACCTTGAAATAAAGGAAAAAGAATTCATTGTTTTGGTCGGCCCTTCGGGTTGTGGGAAATCGACCACCCTAAGAATGATTGCCGGGCTCGAGGAAATTTCTTACGGCAATCTCTACATAGACGGTGTGAGATGCAATGATGTTGAACCGAAGGACAGAAACATCGCCATGGTTTTTCAAAACTACGCCCTCTATCCGCACATGACCGTCTTCAAAAACATGGCCTTCGGATTAAAAATGTCCAGGGTCAAAGAAGTGAAACAGGGCAAGAACGGAAAAGAAGTTGTAATTAAAAGGAAATATACGAAGGAAGAAATTTGGGAAAAAGTTTTGGAAGCGGCAAGAATTCTTGAAATTGAAGAATATCTTGACAGGAAGCCAAGGCAACTCTCCGGCGGTCAGAGACAAAGAGTTGCCATTGGCAGGGCAATCGTAAGGAAACCGAAGGTTTTCTTAATGGACGAGCCCCTTTCTAATTTGGACGCGAAATTACGGAATCAGATGCGCAGCGAAATTTTGCTGCTCAGAAAGAAAATCAATACGACTTTCGTTTATGTTACCCATGACCAAGTCGAAGCGATGACACTCGGCGATCGGATAGTAGTCATGAAGGACGGATTCATCCAACAAATCGGTACGCCTTCGGAAGTGTTTGACCATCCGGCTAATTTATTTGTTGCCGGGTTCATCGGCACGCCGCAAATGAATTTCTTTGATGCCGTAATCGAGAAAATAGACGGAAAATACCGGGTGTTCTTCGAAAACCGGCATTTAGAGGTGCGGGACGATGTCTCCGAACACTTTGATAAAATCAATCTCGGAAGAAAAGAAATCGTTCTTGGCATCAGGCCGGAACACATCAAAATCGTTAGAGAAAACTTCCCGAAACAAAAGGGAGTGCAGTATTTCAAAGCCAATGTCATTGTTTCCGAAATGATGGGAAGCGAATTGCATTTGCACGTAAAAACAGAAAACAATCAAAAATTAGTTATCCGCGTTCAAACCATTGAACTATCAAAACAGGATCGACTAAACCTTGAGAAAAACGGCTCCGTTGAATTCACTTTTGACAGGGAAGTGATGCATCTTTTTGATAAGGAAAAAGAAGTAAATTTGGTGCCAACAAAAATAGAAGAGGATGGTAGAAATGGTAGATTTAAAAGCAAAACCCTTTTATCTGAACGATGAACAAATCAAATGGGTCAATGACACGATTAGCAAAATGACCCTTGATGAGAAAATCGGGCAGCTCTTTGTGCATTTCACGGCTGCAGTTGAAGAAGAAGATGTGAAATCGGAAATCAGGGAATGCCGCAACATGGGCGGAATCCGCTTCAATCCCTTGGAAAAAGAAGCGATTTGGGAAATGAATTATAATTATCAGAAACATTCAAAAATCCCCGTTCTTTCCGCAGTGAACACAGAGTCCGGCGGTATCGGTGCCACAAAAAGCGGAACTTACATCGGAAATGAAATGAAGATCGCCGCGACGCGCGATAAAAAATTGGCTTATCAGCTCGGTTTGATATCCGGCATAGAAGCAAAAGCCGTAGGTTGCAATTGGGCCTTCGCTCCAATCACCGATCTGGTTCTCGATTGGCACAACCCAGGAATATCAACTAGGGGCTGGGGCAGTGATCCGGAATTGGTATTGGAGTTTTCCAAAGAATATTTTCGGGGAATGACGGACGCGGGAATGGTTTGTGCAATGAAGCATTTTCCCGGAGACGGAGCGGATGAACGCGATCCCCATGTTTCTTCGAGCACCAATCCCCTTTCCGTTGAAGAATGGGATAGAACCTACGGATATGTGTACAGGGGAATGATTGAGGCGGGAATTCATTCCGTCATGCCTGGTCACATCATGCTTCCCGCTTATCAGAAATATTTCAATCCTGAAATTGAAGACAGGGATTTGTTGCCGGCGACCCTGTGCAAAGAAATCCTTACCGATTTGTTGCGGGGAAAACTCGGGTTCAACGGCCTGATTGTGTCCGATGCATCGCACATGGTGGGAGTCGCGGGCAGGATGAAGAGAAGCGAACTGGTTCCGCGCGCGATTCAGGCGGGCTGCGACATGTTCTTGTTTTATAATGATCCGGATGAGGATTTTGAGTTCATGAAAAATGGATATCTGAACGGAATCATCACTGAAGAAAGATTGCATGAAGCCCTGCAAAGAATTTTGGGGCTGAAAGCAGCAGCAGGACTGGCCAATTTTTCAATCGACAAATTCCCCCCCTTTAGCGGGCTTGCGGTTGTCGGAAAGCCGGAATATAAAAAGATTACCCAGGAAGTTTCCGACAAAGCGATCACGCTGGTGAAGAGCATTGAAGAAGAAGTGTTTCCAGTGACTCCGGAAAGATACAAGCGGATATTGCTGGTTCCCGTCGGTCCGGAACCCGATTCCATGCTCAGTCTGGCGGGAATGGGAGTTGACGGGTCGCAATATGTCAAACAGCTTAAAGAAAAACTGGAAGCGAGGGGCTTAACCGTAAACGTCTATGTCGATCCCATCAAGAAAAACCTTGAGAGAATGAAAAAAGCGCCCAAATGGCTCATGAAGTTGATTTTGCGGAGGATCGCGAAAAAGTCGAGAAAATCGAAGGGCGCTTATGGTATGAAACAACCGATTAGGGCATTGACCGAAAATTTCGATTTGGTTCTCTCGGTTGCCAATGTCACATCGACCATGAAAACCGTGCAGAGGCTTGAATGGGCGATTTCCAAAGGCGGATGGGACAACCCCTGGTATGTCAACGACATACCGACGATTTTCGTTTCCTTTGCCTGCCCCTTTCACTTGGCGGATGTTCCGCAAGTCAAAAACTACATCAACTGCTATGATGCCGATGAGACAACTATCGATGCCCTGATAGATAAACTGGCCGGAAAATCTGAATTTAAAGGAACTTCGCCGGTCGATGCTTTCTGCGGTTTCATTGACACAAGAATTTAATATAGGCTAATGAACTCAGATTGTTCTGGGTCGGCCTATTTTCTTTTTCTTGCTTGAAAGTAGAAAATTTCCACTTAGGAGGCAATTATGAATGATTCTGACATAATGGCATTATATTTTAACCTTTTTCGGCTGAAAAACATCATCGAAAACGAAGAAAAAATACTGATGAAACAATACTGTCTCAGCAAAAACGAGATTTTGGTCTTGACTTCTTTGAGCCTTTCTCCTTCAACAATGAAAGATCTTTCCTTGACTCTGAGGATAGACAAATCCTCGATTACAAAAATAGCGAAAAGATTGGAAGCAAAAGCATTAATCCAAAGAGACGGCCTTAATAAAAGAGGTTTCAAACTGCATTTGACCGAAAAGGGAACTGCCTTTATGAATGAGGTCAGAAAAATTTACAGAAGAATTGCTTCCGGTTTGGCTGGCTTCTTTAAGAAAGAGGAAATTGAAGCGTTAAGTTCACTCAAAGACAAATTATACAGGATTGATATTGAAAGCATCAGCATAAAAACGGAAGAAATGATTTCCGGAGGAGAGAAATATGAAAATTAAAAGACTGCAGGTCAACCGTTCAAATTTGCGTTTTCTTTATGGCGAGTCCTATGTTTTAAATTGGATTTACGATGAAGAGGTCCAACATTGCTTCCAAGTGGACATTGTGATAAATAAAAAGCAAAAGTATTCCGAGCATCTGGAAACGGACGCCAACTATTTCCGAATCCCCATCGAAATCAAAGAATTTGACCAAGTGGAAATCTTGCTGACCATCAATAATAAAGATTCCCGGGCGCTCAGTTTTGAAGTGCCGATTTATCCCGAAAGCATCACTGCCGAATGGATAAACGGGGAGGACATAGAGGCCTACCAAGTCTTTCCGGACCGCACGGAAGGGGAAGTGGAAATCGGAAGGGATGCTTTTAAATCAAAATTCGGGGAACTTGCCCCAAAACGGAATGCGGTGATTTATAAAAAGGATTTTGTCATCGAAGAAATTCGGGACCCGCGGTTATACATAACTTGCCACGGAATCTATAAAGTAAAAATAAACGACAAAATAATCGACTCAATTCTGGAGCCGGGACCGGCAGAATATGACATTCGGATTCCGTATCAGACTTATGATCTGAGCAATTATCTCCGTCTAGGCAAAAACGTTATTGAAGTCACGGTTGTGAGCGGCTGGTATCGGGGAAGGATGTACAATTCTGGCTTGATTAACAATTTCGGAAATGACAATTCCCTCCTTCTTGAAATCCATTCCGGTACCCAAATCATCAAAACCGATGAAACTTGGGTTGCCAGCACGGACAACGGGATCTATTTATCGGATTTGATGGACGGAGAAATCGTTGATGCTCGGATCAAACCCAGAAATTTCCGCCCCGTTAAAATAGAAAAATTCCCGAAAAACATACTCTTTCCCGATGACCAAGAAGAGACAATCGAAGCTGAAGTTTTTGAACCGCAATTGATAATCACTCCCAACGGAGAAAAAGTCCTTGATTTTGGTCAAANNCTGATTTTGGTCAAAACATCGCCGGATACATAAAAATCTCTGTTGAAGCCAAAGGCGGTGAACACATACTTCTTACTTGCGGAGAAACGCTTGACGAAAACGGCAATTTCACACAGAAAAATTTCAACACCAACAAAACAATCCGCCAACAGATTTCCTACATTTGCAAGGAAGGAAAGAATGATTATAAACCAATCGGAAGCATCTTCGGCTTTAGGTATGCGAAGTTAGAGGGCGACATAGCTTGCCCATCTGCTTTCAAAGCCGTTGCTGTTTATACGAACATTGAAAATGTAGGGGAATTCGCATGCGGCAATGATAAAATCAACAGGCTTTTTCAGAACGCGGTTTGGAGTCAAAAGGGCAATTTCCTGGGAATCCCGACCGATTGTCCGACTCGAGAGAGGAGCGGTTTCACCGGCGACATCCAAGTATATATTCACACCGCCCTCTATTTATCGGATTGCTATTCTTTCATCAGAAAATGGTTGCGGGAATTGGTGAGCACGCAGTATGACGACGGCTGCCTGAAAGGGATTGCTCCGGATCCGTCAAAGAGGACGATGTTTGACGGGTCTTCTGGATGGCTGAACGCCATGGTCATAGTGCCCGACAAAATTGAAAAATACTATGGCGACTGTGAATTATACCAAGAATTTTATGATGCCATGAAGAAAACGGTTCTGTTTCAACTAAACCGCGCCAAAAGCAAAACAAGATCGCATAATTTAAACAATCCCCTTCATGAATATCTGTACGACAATTATGTCCATTGGGGAGAATGGATGGAACCGAACACCAGTCCCGTAAAAACTTTGAGCGAAATCATAATGAATGGCGATCCCGAAATATGCACAACCTATCTTTGCAATGATCTCAGAATAATGGCGGAGGTTTCCAAAAAGCTTGGAAAAGAAGAGGATCATTCCTTTTTCAAAGAAGCTGCGGAAAAGACCCTTAAAGCCTATCAATTCACCTGTTTGGATGAAGGAAAAGTAAAAAACGAAGAAAGAATGTGCCGTTATGTGCGCCCCCTTCACTATGAAATGCTTTCGGAAGAGGGAAAGAGGGATGCCGCACGACGTTTGCACGAATTGGTCGTGAAGAACGGCTATCATTTGAATTCCGGTTTTTTAACCACCCATATTTTACTCAGAACGCTTGCGGAAAACGGTTATGTGGAGACGGCCTATAGGCTTTTGACCCAAGAAACCTATCCTTCCTGGCTGTATGCGGTCAACAAGGGCCTTACGACTATTCCCGAAACTTGGGAAGCAATTGATGAAAACGGCGTTCCCCATGAGTCGCTCAATCACTATGCCTATGGATCGGTAGTCGGTTTTCTGTTTGACACGGCTGCCGGGATAAAAATTGAAAACGGAAAGATTGTCATCGCTCCGAAACCGGACAGGTCGCTTAAATTCTTAAGAGCCAAAACCCTGTCACCTTTCGGTACCATCGAAGTTGCATGGACTTATGAAGGGGAGGAGATAAGTTATCGGATAACCGTGCCTTACAATGCGGTCGTAACCATAATTCTTCCTGACGGCAGGGAATTTGAAGTTCATGGAGGAGAATACAATTATTAGGCATGAAAACATTGATTAAATTGGCTACATTTCTCTCTAGGTCTAAACATCCTTTTCCCGAACACCTCCTTCTTTCCAGAAAAATTGCAGCCGAAGGCATGGTTGTTTTAAAAAACGAAAACCAGTTATTGCCCTTGCGGAAAAAAAGAGTGGCGCTGTTTGGCCCCGGTTCCGTCGACACTTCCTGGTGCGGAACGGGTTCCGGGTATGTCTTTGTTCCTTATCACGTTAACATTGAGGAAGGCTTGAGGAAAAACGGAATCGCTCTTACAAGCAAGTCCTATCTGAAAAGATTGAAAAAGGAATTCCTCAGGGTAAACAGAAAAGACAAAACCATCAGTTTCCTGCAAAGGTTCTATAGCGGGAGGCGCATACTGGTGGAGGATATTGCGATAAACGAATCCGAGTTGGAAGAAGCAAAAAAAGCTGACACAGCCATTTATGTTCTCAGAAGAAGCGAAGGAGAGAACCATGATCGGAAGCCGATAAGAGGGGATTATTATCTTAGCGAAATTGAAGAAAAAAACCTCAAAACGCTTAACGATAATTTCCGGAACATTATCTTGCTTCTTAACACCTGTGTCATTGATTTGAGTTTTGTTTCCAAGTATCCCAATATCAAAGCCATACTCTATGCGTCCTATGCCGGAAATGAAATCGGGAATGCGGTTTACGATTGCCTGACCGGAATCACACCCCCAGATGGCAGGCTTGCAGACACTTTCGCTTTCCGTTATGAAGATTATCCCGCAGCAAAAACCTTTTCGCTCAATGATGGGGAAGCTGACCAGGAAGATTATCTTGAGGACATATTTGTCGGATACCGTTATTTTGATACTTTTAACATTGAACCGCTATATCCATTCGGTTATGGGCTTTCCTATACTGAATTTGAAAGCAAATCAGAAATCA
This sequence comes from Acholeplasmatales bacterium DTU067, assembly GCA_001512995.1. Lineage (GTDB taxonomy): Bacteria > Bacillota_I > Bacilli_A > ML615J-28 > CAG-698 > DTU067. Next base: position 20,820 of record LFRY01000065.1, on the reverse strand, counting down.
AATCTGTAACCGCGGAAGAAATAAGAATCAAAGTGTTTGTGAAGAACCTCGGAAAGCATCGGGGTCGGGAAACAATTCAGGTTTATGTCTCGGCTCCGCTCGGAAAATTAGTCAAGCCCTTCCAAGAACTGAAAGGCTTTAAAAAAACCAAACTTTTGGAGCCCAATGAAAGCCAAATTCTGGAACTTGTCATAAGAGTGAGGGATTTAGCCTCATATGATATGGACAGGGCAGCCTATGTTCTTGAGAAAGGTAAATACATCATTCGCGTCGGAAAGAATTCCCGCGCGTCTGAGGCGATTGGGGTCATAAATCTTACCGAAAATGTGGTTACCGTCAAGCTTGCTAATAAAGCGGTTTGCGGTAAAAAAATGGAATTACTTGCGCCCCGAATGCGTCCTTTTGAGGATTTATCGGGGATTCCTGAATACGACCTCGATGCTTCCGCAATCACAACTTTCGACTCCTCCTCAAAAATAAAAAGAGAAACCGTCATCTGGGTTCCGGAGGGAAAGCGCTATGATTTGGTTGCAGTCAAACAGCCTTATCCCAGCAAACAAGTTATCCAATATGTCAGGGATGTTCCGGAGGCAAGCTTTTTTGACGTTCTGGAAGGACGGTGCACTCTTAAAGAGTTTGTTGCTTCACTGCCCATTGAGGTGCTATTAAGATTTTGCACGGGAGTGAGCTGCGAGACAAAGCACAGAATCAAACCGCGCCTCAAAAGAAAAATTAAAAAAATCAAAGGACCGAGGTCCTCCGGTTCCACAACCGCCCTTTACCTTAACTCACTAGGAATTCCTCCCGTCAAGATGACCGACGGTCCGGCGGGCCTTCACATTCCCCTATTTCCCGCAACCTGTTTTCCCGTCGCGCTCGTGTTGGCCCAGACCTGGGATCCGAATTTGGCATATGCTGCGGGGAAAGCAATGGGACGCGAACTGGCTTATTACAAGCACTCGGTACTTCTCGGACCGGGAATGAATATTCACAGGGACCCGTTGGGAGGAAGAAATTTTGAGTACTACAGCGAAGACCCATTATTGACCGGAATAATGGGCATTGGCCAAGTTCAGGGAATCCAAGCAAACAAAGGCTGCTCGGCAACCATCAAGCATTTTGCATGCAATAATCAAGAAGAAGCGCGTACGACAATGAATGTCAGCGTTTCGGAAAGAGCTTTGCGGGAAATCTACCTCAAAGGATTTGAAATGGTGGTAAAGGAAGCAAAGCCGAAAGCGGTGATGTCATCATACAACAAAGTGAACGGCATCCATACATCCTCAAATTATGAGCTATTGACCGACATTTTGAGAGGAGAATGGGGATTCCGGGGAATCGTGATGACCGACTGGGGCAGCAATTCTACAAAACCCTATGACCTGCATGCCGGAAACGATTTGATAATGGGCGGTTACAAAACCGAATTGCTGGCAAATGCGCTGGTTGACAAGGAACCTGAATTTTTAGAAAATGGATTTGTACAAGTGGAAACTTTCGATGTTTTCGGCGGGTTCTTTAAAGAACAGGTTGAAAAATGGAATTCCTTCAGGCCTTGCAAAGAAGGGAAGGACACTTACAGCGTGCTTGTGAAAAGTAAGGAATTCCTTGCAAAAGAGGTCGATGAATATGTGAAAAAAGGCATTGCCTTGGTTAAAGAAAATGAGGGCGGAAGCCTTATCGTGACCTATAAAGGATGGAAACTTGGTGCGTATTTATCTTTGGGCGATGTTCAGAAAAGCGCTTATCGAGTATTGAAGTTTATCCAAAATAGTTTGTCCATGGAAATCATTAGAGAAAGGGAGAAGACATATGCAAAAATTCTTGCTAGGAACGGCAACTGCGGCCCATCAAGTTGAGGGGAACAACATTCATAGCGACTATTGGGCAATGGAGCACATGAAATATCAGAATTTCAGCGAACCGAGTCTTGCTGCGGTGGATCATTATAATCGCTATGAAGAGGATATTAAAATGATGGCGGAAGCGAATCTCAATGCTTATCGCTTCAGCATTGAATGGGCCCGCATAGAACCTGAAGAAGGGGTCTTTGACCAAAATGAAATCGAGCATTATCGCGATGTCTTAAAAATCTGTCATAAATATAACATCGAGCCCGTGGTGACTTTGCATCACTTTACTTCTCCGAAATGGTTGATTAGTTTGGGAGGATGGAAGAGCGAACGCGTCGTCTTTTATTTCACGCGCTATGTGAAAAAGGTGATCTCCGAACTTGGTTCTCTATTTGACTATGTATGCACGATTAATGAAGCCAACATGGGAATACAGGTTTCGGCAATCATGGAAAGGTATAAAAAACAAATGCTTGCGGGAAGAAAAAGCGATGCTGAGGGCCAAGCGCAGGTCGGAATGAATTTTAACCAAATGCTTGCAAACAGAAAATTGCAGGAGGAAGAATGCGTACGGGTGTTTGGAGTTCCCAAACTCGCCACCTTTGTCTCTCCGCGTTCAAAGGAAAGCGACCAATTGGTAATGAAGGCGCATGTGGAAGCGCGGCGCATCATAAAGGAACTTTATCCGCACATAAAAGTGGGACTGACTTTATCTTTGCATGACATTCAGGCGCAGGCAGGCGGGAAAGAGCGAGCGAAAAAAGAGTGGGATGATGAATTTCTTCATTACCTTCCTTACATAAAAGACGATGATTTCTTTGGGTTACAAAATTACACCAGGTTATTGATTGGCCCCGAAGGACAACTCCCTTATCCTGAAGGTGCGGTTTTGACGCAAATGGGTTATGAATACTACCCGGAAGGATTGGAAAATGTCATCAGAAAAGTATACCAAGACTTGAAAATCCCGATTATGGTTACTGAAAACGGGATTGCGACGGCCGATGATGATTTAAGATGCGCTTTCATCAAGGAGGCGCTGAACGGAGTCCAGAGGTCTATTGCTGACGGCATTCCGGTAATCGGTTATTTGCATTGGTCTTTCTGCGACAATTTCGAATGGCAAAAAGGTTATTCAATGCAGTTCGGTTTGGTCGCGGTCGAAAGAAAGACAATGAAGCGGGCAAAGAAAAAGAGCCTGGATTTGCTCGGCTCCTATCGATGGTTCGAAGAGATGTTTTCACGGAACAGGGGGACGTAATGAAAAAACTGGTATGCAATCCGCTGAATTTGCCTTATAAATACCAATTCATCAACATGCGGGGAAAGAAAACAGTGTCCAGAGAAGCGGCGGATCCAACTGTCTGCTTATACAAAGGCATTTATTATTTATTTGCTTCAATGACGAAAGGCTTTCTTTATTCAAAGGATTTGGTCAATTGGGAATTCAAGGAATGTTTGGAGTTGCCGTATAATGATTATGCGCCGGATGTCAGGGAAATTAATGGGCTTCTTTTCTTCTGCGCTTCAAACAAGTCAAAATGTGATTTTTATTATAGTTCCGATCCCTTAATAATACCCTTTCAAAAAATTGAAGGCAGCTTTCCTTTTTGGGATCCCAACATGTTTCAAGATGATGACGGACGCTTATATTTTTACTGGGGATGTTCGAACAAAGAACCGCTTTACGGAGTGGAGCTTGATCCGAAGACCTTTAAGCAGATCGGCGAACCGAAGGCGCTGGTATCCCATGATCCGAGCCATGGGTTCGAAAGGCGGGGAGAAGACCACCTGCCTTCTAAAGCCAGTTCCTTGCGACAAAAAATGATTGAGGCTTATTTGGGAAAATCTCCTTTCATAGAGGGCGCCTACATGACAAAGCACAACAAGAGATATTATTTGCAATACGCTGCGCCCGGTTCACAATTTAACATCTACGCTGACGGGGTTTATGTTTCTGACCATCCACTGGGCCCTTTCACTTATCAGAAAAACAACCCCTTCTCCTATAAACCCGGGGGTTTCATGGCCGGAGCAGGACATGGTTCGACCTTCAAAGATTTGAACGGGAATTATTACCACGTTTCAACAATGCGCATTTCTGTCAATCATGTCTTTGAGCGTAGGCTGGGCTTATTTAAAACGGCATTTGACGAGGACGGTGAAATGTATTGCGATCAACGCTATGCTGATTGGCCTTTTGAAATTGACAAAGAACATAGAATGTTCGAAAAACCCAAATACATGCTTTTGTCCTACGGGAAAGATGCTTTTGCGTCAAGCCATACAAAGGGCCATGAGCCTAAATACATAACCGATGAGAATTGCCGGACCTGGTGGCAGGCTAAAACAAACAAGAATGAATGGCTTGTTTTGGATTTGAAAGATGAATACCAAGTCAATGCCGTACAAATTAACTTTGCTGATGATCGACTGAATATAGAACCGCCATTCTATGAACCGGAAAGCGAGTATTCGGAAAGATTCATTGACAACAGGAAACATAGAACCAGATACATACTTGAAGGCTCTTTGGATAACTATAATTACCATGTAATTTGCGACAAAAGCGATTGTGAGACGGATTTGCCCCATGATTTGATTGAGCTTGATGAAAGGCTCCGATATTTGCGACTCACAATCATTGAAGTGCCTTTCAATGCCAACCCCTGCATTTCTGGTCTGAGAGTTTTTGGAAAGGGATTTAAGAACCCTCCCAAGCAAACAAAATTAAAAAAACACCATTTCAAATCTCCCATCGATTTGTACATTGAATGGGAAGAAGTAGATGACGCCCTTGGTTATGACATCATTTACGGACATCAAGAAAACAAGCTTTATCATAGTTACATGGTCTATGGCAAAACCAAGCAATATCTTGGGGGAATCAATGCAGGCGATGATATTTACCTACGGATCGACACATTCAATGAAAACGGCATTACCGAAGGGGAAGTAATGAAACTGAGGTAAAATGATTATTTGCAGGTGTGGAAATTGAAAAACAATAACTATGAATTGGAACATTTACAAATAGTGGCAAATAATGCGGGAGAATGTTGCTTGTTTTTAAAAAGGAATGCGGACTTTCCATTAAAAGAGGTGGTGAAAATTGCTGCTTTCGGTTCGGGCGTCAGGCACACCATAAAGGGCGGCACAGGTTCCGGAGACGTTAATTCGCGCTTTGTGGTGACGATTGAGCAGGCGCTCAGGGAAGCCGGTTTTGAGATAGTTACGGAATCCTGGTTAGACGGTTACGATGAAGCCAAAAAGCAAAGGCGAAAAGAATTCATCCGCGAATTAAAGGAGCGGGCAAAGAAAAAGCGCACCTTGGCGATGCTTGAAGCTTTGGGTGCCGTGATGACTCCTCCTTCCTACCAAGGCAATCTTGAGAGTGATGCCGGCGTTGCCATTTATGTTCTCGCAAGGGATTCCGGAGAGGGAAATGATCGCGAGCCCGTTTCCGGCGACATTCTGCTCACTGAGCAAGAGATTTCCGACATCCTTTATCTCAACAAGCGCTATGATAAATTTATGTTGGTCCTAAATGTTGGGGGGCCGGTGGATCTCTCCCCGGTTTTGGAAGTTGATAACATCCTCCTGCTTTCTCAACTGGGAGCCAATACGGGTAGGGTTTTTGCGGAAATATTGCTGGGAATTCAAAATCCGAGCGGAAAACTCACGACCACATGGTCTAAATGGGAAGATTATTGTGTTCCCTCTTTCGGCGATAAAGACGACACTTATTATGAGGAATCAATTTATGTCGGATACCGTTATTTTGATTCCGTGAAAAAGAAAGCTTTGTTTCCCTTCGGCTACGGGTTGTCTTATTCCGATTTTGAACATGAATTTGTGGGCATATCTGTTGAGGGAAACGTAATCACGTTGAAAGCGAATGTAAAAAACAGGAGTGATTTCGAAGGAAAAGATGTGCTGCAGTTGTATTTGTCCAAACCGCAGGGCAAACTCAATCAACCATACCAGGATTTAGTTGCTTTTAGAAAAAGCCGGAAACTCAAGAAAGGTGAAACCGAACTGCTCGCTCTTACCTTCGATTTGACTCAATTTGCTTCGTTTGATGAAGACTCTTCTTCATATGTCTTGGAAAAAGGCGATTACATTCTTCGTCTCGGCAATTCAAGCGTTGATACTAAAGCTGTCGGAATTGTCACTCTTCCTGAAGACTTCGTTGTGAGAAAAGTAAAAAGGGCCTTTACGGAATGCGATGTAAAAGAAATGAAAATAGAAGTGGATTACCAAGATGATTTGTCAGGTTTGGAAAAAATCATCATAGATGAGATCAAGACCGAAACGGTCTCTTATGAATTGGTTGCAGAAAGGGATGGGTTTGTAAGCTCGCTTTCAGATGAAGAATTGGCTTATTTGGCCAATGGCTCTTTCGGCGGCAGCGTCTTTTCCGTCATTGGCCAGGCTTCAAAAACCGTTGCCGGCGCGGCAGGAGAAACTACGAGAAAAATAAAGGGTCTCGACACGCTTGTGATGGCTGATGGGCCGGCGGGCCTTAGGCTGTCCCCGCAATATTATGTGGATAAAAAAGGCGCGCATCCGGTAGGCATCAATAATATCATGGTTTCGTTAGTCGATTTTGCACCGAAACTGCTCAAGCCGATAATAAAAAAGCAAGCTTATAATAAAGCGCCAAAAGGTCATGAAATCAAAGAGCAATACACAACTGCGCTTCCGATCGGCACCGCTCTTGCCCAGAGCTTCAATTTGGAATATGTAGAAGCGTGCGGCAGCGTTGTTGGCCGGGAAATGGGGATGTTCAATGTTGATTTGTGGCTGGCACCGGCCTTAAACATCCACAGATCAATCCGTTGTGGGAGGAATTTTGAATACTTCAGCGAAGATCCGCTTGTTTCCGGCCTGATTGCCTCCGCAATCACCAAAGGCGTGCAAAAAAATAAAAACAAGGGTGTCACTCTCAAACATTTTTGTTGCAACAATCAAGAAACCAACAGATACAACAACAATGCCCATGTTTCCGAAAGAGTCATTAGAGAAATCTATCTCAGAGGTTTTGAAATAGCCGTTAAGCAAGCTAACCCGATGGCAGTGATGACCTCTTACAATTTACTGAACGGCGAGCATACTTCCGAATCCTTTGCGCTCATTCACGATATTTTACGCTGTGAATGGGGGTTTAAAGGGATCGTGATGACTGATTGGATCGTAATGGGCGGAACCTTTGATAAAACCTCCATCCACAGAGGCCCGATAACAAGTTTGATTGTAAAAGCGGGAGGAGATTTGGTGATGCCCGGAAGCAAGCGCGATTTCAAAGAAATATTGAGAGCTTTGAAGCAAGGAGAACTTTCAAGAAAAGTTTTGGAAGAAAACGCAACGAGAGTTTTGAGATTGATTAGAAGAATAAAGGGTTGATGAAATGAATAAATCTCTGAACAGTTTTAAGAAGCAGCATAAGCACATCATTTGTCTGGATTCAGACGGAACGGTCCTCGATGCCATGAACGTAAAACACAGAAAGTGCCATGGTCCGGCTTTCATCGAAGTGTGGGGGTTGGAAGGGCACGGAGAAGAAGTGCAAGAAATATGGAATCGAATCAATCTATATGATAGAACCAGGGGGATAAATCGTTTCCTGGCTTTGCTTGAGATAATAAAAGAGCTTAACGGCAGGTTAATGAAACTCTCTCCGGAGGATATCCAAATATTAGAGAACTGGGTGCTCAACAGTACGGACTTGTCCAGCAAGGGGCTGAAAAATGAAATAAAAAAAAATGCTTCCGAGATTCTGAAAAAAACTTTGGAGTGGAGCGATTTAATTAACGCAAAGATATCCGCATTGAGCCCCGTCGATAAGCCCCCTTTTCCGGGAGTCATTGATTTTTTAAAAGAAGCTTCTAAAAAGGCCGACCACGCCATCGTTTCCAGCAGCAACATAGCAGCGCTTGAAGAGGAATGGGGTTATTATGGTTTGCTGGATTATGTTGATTTGGTCACATCGCAAGAGACCGGAACAAAAACTGATTGTCTTCGGGCCATCATCGAAAAAGGATATTCAGAAAAACGTGTTTTGATGGTCGGTGATGCGTTGCCCGATGTTGTTGCAGCAAAGGTAAATGGTGTGTTCTTCTATCCGATATTAATCAACAACGAAGAAAAGAGTTGGAAGGATTTGAAAGATAAATTTTTGCAGGTCTTTTTGGAAGATAGGTTTGAATTATATCAGGATGAGTTGCTTACTTGCTTTAACAATAACTTCACTTCAATAAATGACGGTTAAAGGTGAGAATATGAGAAGAAGTACCTGTATCAATGACGATTGGTTTTTTTTAAAAGATAATCTGCCCCTGGCAGATATTGATGCCGGAAAGATGGAAAGAATTGATTTGCCGCATACCTGGAACAATGTTGACGGCCAGGACGGGGGCAATGATTATTATCGTGGGACTTGCGTTTATTATAAAAAAATAAAAATCTACATCTCCAAAAATGAAGCCGCATATCTCGAATTTAACGGCGTGGCGATGACCGCGAAAGTCTATTTTAATGGTAGGGAACTCTTCACTCATAAGGGCGGTTATTCGCGGTTTAGGGTGAACGTCACGGAGCATCTGAGTGTGGCAGGGGAAAATGACCTTGTGGTCTACGTCGACAACGGCAGGAATCGCGAAATCTACCCGCAAAGAGCTGACTTTACTTTTTATGGTGGGATTTTCAGGGATGTGAATCTGATCATCACCGGCAAAAACCATTTTGCTTTGGATTATTACGGCGGCAACGGGGTGAAAATAACGCCGAGCGTAGACGGCAATGTTCATGTGGAATGTTTTTTTAACCAAGCGATTCGGGATGTACTAAAGGTTTGCATATTCGATGGAGGAAAAGTCGTATCCGAAAAAGAAGTAACTGTCAACAGGGACAGATGTTCTTTGGATTTGCGGGTTGAAAATGTCCGTCTTTGGGACGGAGTGGAGGATCCGCATCTCTACACATTGGTGGCCTCTATTTCCGATGATGAGGTATCCGCCCGTTTTGGTTTTAGAAGCTTTGCAATCGATCCCGAAAGGGGCTTTCTTCTCAACGGAAGGGAGTACCCCTTAATCGGCGTTTCCAGGCATCAGGATCGCTTCGGGGTCGGAAGCGCCATCACCAAGGAAATGCATCGCGAAGACCTGGAAATGATTTTCGAAATGGGCGCCAACACCATCCGCCTTGCGCATTATCAACACGATCAATATGTTTATGATTTGTGCGATGAAATGGGCTTCTTGGTTTGGGCGGAAATACCCTATATTTCCGAACATATGGAAGAAGCCGTCGACAATATTTTCACACAAATGACCGAGTTGATTGTACAAAACTACAATCACCCTTCAATTTACTGTTGGGGTTTATCCAATGAAATAACCGTTGTCGGGGGTGAGACAGAGGAAATAATCGATGTCCACAGAAAACTGAATGAATTATGCCACAGGTTGGATGCGACCAGAGTCACAACGATTGCAAATTTATTTACCCTGGATACAGACAGCGAATTGAACAGAATCCCCGATGTCAGAGCTTATAATTTATACTTCGGTTGGTATGTGGGTGATTACTCGGAAACCGGAAAGTGGTTGGACGAATTCCATCGGAAATATCCTAGTTTGGGCATTGGGATTTCCGAATACGGAGCTGATGCCAATGTTCAGTTCCAAACTTCCTCTCCGATAAGGGGGGACTATTCTGAATCCTATCAGGCTCTCTATCATGAGAACATGCTAAAAATGCGGGAAACCAGGCCCTACATTTGGGTGATGTATGTTTGGAACATGTTTGATTTTGCTTCCGATGCCCGCGATGAGGGCGGGAAAAAAGGAATAAACCAAAAGGGACTTGTTTCCTTTGACAGAAAGATAAAAAAAGACGCTTTCTACATTTACAAAGCCTATTTGTCCCGTGAACCCTTTGTCCACATTTCCGGAAGAAGATATCGGAAAAGGAACGAAAGCCGGACAGAAGTAAAAATATACTCCAATTTAAAGGAAATCTCCTTATACGTCGACGGGATGTTTGTAGAAAGGAAAGAAGGCAACAAAGTATTTGTTTTCGATATCGAAATCAGTGGCGTGCATACCGTAAAAGCTGTGAGCGGTCCTTATTGGGACGAGATTGAGATTGAATATTCGGAAATTTCCAATGAGGAGTATGTATGCGATAAAAGAATGGAGATCATCAATTGGTTTGAAATCGATCTTATCGAAAGAAAAGAAGGTTATTATTCGGTTTTTGACAGTGTTTACGAAATCAAAAAAAACGAAGCATCCAGAAACATTTATGAAAATTGGATGGCAAAGATTCTTGCTCCCTTAGGAGGGATTGCAAAAGAGACGAAATTATCTGATGATCTTCAGGAAAGACTGGACAAAATGACGCTAAAGGACCATCTGAAAATGATGGGGCGTTTGGTTAGTGAAGAGACAATTTATAATTTAAATGAAGAGCTAAACAAAATCAAGAAAACCATTTGATGTTGTTGAGAGTTATGCAAGCATTCAGCTAAATCTGAATGCTTTTTAAAATTAATGTATACTTTCATTTTAAAAACATAAAATAAATTAGCATATATCGCTTGACAGTGCTAACGAAAAAGGGTATAATATTCTTAGCATTTAAAGGCTTAGAGTGCTAAACAGGAGGTGCCTATGTTATCCGACAGGCAAAAAATGGTGTTGAAGGCGATTGTGGAAGAGTATGTCCGCACCAACGAGCCCGTGGGTTCAAAAACCCTGGTCAAAATTCGCGGACTCAATGTCTCTTCCGCAACCATCCGCAACGACATGGCCCTCTTGGAACAACGCGGTCTGATAGAGAAAACGCATAGTTCCAGCGGGAGAATCCCATCGGAAGCCGGATACCGGTACTATGTGCAACTGATCCTGTCCGAAAAGGAGAAAACCGCCCTTTCATTTCCCTTGATCGACCATATTTTCAATAAGCACATGATCAGCCGCGAAGAGGCGATCAAGGAATCAATGTCCCTGGTAGCGGAGCTCACCAATTATGCGACAATCGTCCTCGGCGCGCAGAGCCATAACTCGCGGATCAAAAAGATCCAATTGGTCGCGCTGGATGAAAGGCGGGCGGTGATTTTGATCGTCACCAAGGACGGATATGTTGAAAGCAAGAAGATCTATGTTCCGGAAGAATTCAACATCCGCGATGTGGAGAAGGTCGTGCTCCTCTTGAACGGCATTCTCGAAGATTGCCTGATGACCGAAATCGACAAGACGATCAAAGCGCATCTGACCGACGAGAAGATCAGGGGCTACATCACCTACTATGACGATCTGGTGAGCACTTTCGTCAGGGTCTTCACGGAAATGGTCCAGGACAAATTCTACCTTTCCGGGCAGAGCAATATTTTGAATTTTCCCGAGTTTCAGGATGTGAACAAGGTCAAGGAATTTCTGAACGCTGTCGAAAGCCAGGACATACTGAAAGTCGTGGAGACGTCCGCGGACGGGATTACCGTTCGGATCGGACAGGAGAATACCGTTCAGGCTCTGAAAGACTGCACAGTAATCACCGTTCCCTATGAACTGGACAACGGGAAGCGGGGAGCGATTGCCGTGCTCGGTCCGACCAGGATGGCATATCACAAGATTATTCCCCTCCTGGAATACATAGCAGAAAATATTAAGAAAGTGGTATAGGTGGTATGTATAATCGTTATCGCGAAGAAGAACAAGAAGAAATGCTGAAAGAAAGGGGAGAACCCAAGGAGGAAACGGTGAGAGAAGAAGCCGAAGAAAAATCTGAACCGAAGCGGAAGAAAAAAGCCAAAGCTTCCGAAACGGAGGCTTTAAAAGAAGAAATCGAAGCGCTTCGGGAAGAAGTCAAACGGCTGAATGATCTCTATCTGCGCACCTTGGCGGATGCGGAAAATTTTAAGAGGCGAATCAATGAGGAGAGGATTCGCGAAAGAAAATACGGAGCGCAGTTTCTGTTGGAGAAGCTCGTCAATGTCGTTGACATTTTCGGAAAAGCGGTCAATATAGAAACCGATGACGACAAGTTGAAAAACTTTCTCATCGGCTTCGATATGATTCACAAACAACTCCAACAGATTCTTGGAGATGAGGGCATCAAAAAAATAGAAACCGCGGAGCGGAAATTTGATCCTCTCTACCACCACGCGCTTGAAATCGACTGCGTCGAAGGCCTGGAAGATGACATAATCATTGAAGAAATCCAAACCGGCTACATGTATAAGGACAGAGTGCTCAGGCCGGCTTTAGTAAGAGTCAATAAAATTCAGAAGGAGGAATATGAAGATGGCGAAAATAATAGGAATTGACTTGGGAACGACTAACTCTTGCGTCGCCGTCATGGAAGGCGGCGAGCCTAAGGTCATAGCGAATGCGGAAGGAGGGAGAACCACTCCTTCGGTGGTCGCATTCAAGGACGGAGAAATTTTGGTCGGGGAGGTTGCGAAAAGACAGGCGATAACCAATCCGAGTACCGTGCAATCGATAAAGCGTCTGATGGGAACGAGCGAAAAAATCGACATCAACGGCAAGAAATACACGCCCCAGGAGATTTCCGCAATGATCCTGCAGAATCTCAGGGCGACCGCGGAAGCCTATCTTGGCGAAAAAGTTACGGCGGCGGTCATCACCGTGCCGGCGTATTTCAACGACGCGCAGAGGCAGGCGACGAAGGACGCGGGCAGGATCGCCGGGCTCGATGTCAAGAGAATCATCAACGAGCCGACGGCCTCTGCCCTGGCATACGGGATTGACAAAACCGACAAGGAACAGACCGTGCTGGTCTATGACTTCGGCGGCGGAACCTTCGACGTTTCGATTTTGTCGCTTGCGGACGGGACCTTCGAAGTCATTTCGACGGCAGGCAATAACCGCCTGGGCGGCGATGATTTCGACAAGGTTATCATGGATTACATGGTTGCAGAATTCAAAAAACAGGAAGGCATCGACTTAAGCAAGGACAAAATGGCGATGCAGAGACTCCGGGATGCCGCGGAAAAGGCCAAGAAAGAACTTTCGGGAATCACCAAGACCGAAATCAATCTTCCCTTCATTTCCGTCGGGCCCAACGGCCCCGTGCATCTGATGATGTCGCTCACGCGGGCAAAATTTGAAGAACTTACGAGCCATTTGGTTGAGGCCACTTTGGAACCGATCCGCAGGGCTTTGCGGGATGCGAAAATGACGGCGCGGGACATTGACCAGGTCCTCCTCGTCGGCGGCTCCACGAGGATTCCCGCCGTGCAGGAACTCGTCAAGCGCGAACTGGGCAAAGAACCCAACAAGAGCGTGAACCCCGACGAAGTCGTCGCCATGGGTGCGGCGATTCAGGGCGGCGTCTTGGCAGGCGAAGTCAAGGACGTTCTGCTCCTGGACGTCACGCCTTTGTCCCTCGGAATCGAAACCTTGGGCGGCGTCTTTACGAAATTGATCGAAAGGAACACGACGATTCCGACTTCCAAATCGCAGATTTTCTCCACGGCCGCGGACAATCAGCCGGCGGTGGAAATCCATGTTCTGCAGGGCGAACGGCCGATGGCTGCCGACAACAAAACGCTCGGGCGCTTCGTTCTGGGAGACATTCCTCCGGCACCGCGCGGGGTTCCCCAAATTGAAGTCACCTTTGACATCGACGCCAACGGCATCGTCAACGTCAGCGCCAAGGATCTCGGCACCGGCAAAAGCAAATCCGTGACGATTACGGACAGCACCGGGCTTTCCGAAGCGGAAATCCAGAGGATGGTTCGCGAAGCGGAGGAGAATGCGGAAGCGGACAGAAAGAGGAAGGAAGAAGCGGATTTGCGGAATGAGGCTGACCAGGTTATCTTCTCGGTCAAGAAAGCCGTCGAGGATTTGGGAAGCGAAGTGACCGAGCAGGAGAAGAAGGATGTCGATGAGAAAACCGAAGCTCTGAAGAAAGCCCTCGAAGGCAATGACGTCGAAGAAATCAGAAGAAAGAAGGACGAATTGCTCAGAGCAAGCCAGGGAATCGCAACCAGAGCTTACCAAAAGGCTCAGCAACAGCAGAGCCAGACAGATGAGAAAAAAGATGATGACAATGTAGTGGAAGCGGAATTCGACGACGTCAGCTAAACTTCGGAAGAGAGTGATTATTTATGGCCAAAAGAGACTATTATGAGGTATTGGGGGTCCCCCGCAATGCGTCCGATGAAGAAATAAAAAAAGCATATCGGAGTTTGGCGAAAAAATACCATCCCGATGTCAGCAAAGAAGAAAACGCAGCCGAGAAATTCAAAGAAGTTCAGGAAGCCTACGAGGTTCTGAGCGACCCCGGAAAACGCCAACAATACGACCGTTTCGGGCATAACGGCCCGCAAATGGACTTCGAAGGGTTCAATTTCGGCGGTTTCGGCGGCTTCGGTGGCTTTGAGGACATTCTCTCGCAAATGTTCGGCGGGCGCTCGCGGGCATCCGAAAATGCCAGAAGGCCGACACGGGGAAGGGATCTCCGCACTTCCCTGACAATCTCTTTCGAAGAGGCAGCTTTCGGAACGGAAAAAGAACTTTCCATCAATAAATACGAAACCTGTTCCCGCTGCAACGGCATCGGCGCGGAGTCGAAAAACGACATTTCGACCTGCTCACGCTGTTACGGAAGCGGCAGGATCATCGTCGATCAGACGAGCATTTTCGGCCGCATCCAGACGGAGACGACCTGTCCGACCTGCGGAGGGGCGGGTGAAATCATCAAAAACAAATGCGGCCTCTGCGGGGGCGAGGGCCGGGTCAAGCGGGCATCGAAAGTCAAGGTCCGGATACCTTCGGGAATCGAGGACGGCCAGGGGCTGAAACTCTCCGGTTACGGGGAAGCGGGACGCAAGGGCGGAATGAACGGCGATCTCTACATCAACATCAGAGTCCGTCCCCATGAACTCTTCCAGCGCGACGGTTTGGATGTTTACATGGAGATGCCGATCACCTTCAGCCAAGCCGCCCTCGGCGCCAGCATCATCGTTCCCACCCTTACCGGGAACGTTAACCTGAAGATACCCAGCGGCACGCAGACGGGAACGAAATTCAAACTCGCGGGAAAAGGCATCCGCAATTCCCGGACCCTGGAGACAGGGGATCAATATGTGATCGTGAATCTCGTCACACCGACGAAGCTCTCGGGAGAGCAGAAGGATCTCTTCCGGAAACTGTCGAAAACGAACGAAATGAGCGAATCTGTTTTCTCAAAAATAAAGAAATTCTTTAAGAATTAATGCCTGCATATGCAGGTATTATTTCTTTAAATTTTCTCAAGAATAAGGTATAATGAGATAGTAAGATTTGAAGGTGCGCCATGCAGAGATATTTCTTAAAAAACGAAGCGATAAAAGGAAAAAAAGCCCTGATCAGGGGCGGCGACCACCATCACATTAGGAATGTGATGCGGATGCGCTCAGGTGATAATGTTTCGCTTTGCGATGAGGACGGGAATGCGTTTCTGGCGGAAATTGCGGAAATCAGAACGGAAGAAACGCTCTTAAACATCCTTGAAAAAATCGAAAGCGAAAGCGAACTCGGGGCTGCCGTCACCATTGCCATGGGTCTTGTCAGGCGGGAAAAACAAGAGGAAGTGCTCAGGAGAATCACGGAATTAGGAGCGGCGGGCTTCCTCACAGTTTCGATGGAAAGAAGCGTGGTCAAAGCGCGGGAAAAATCCGCCCATCTTGAGCGGCAGAAAAGAATAGCGAAAGAGGCTGCCGAACAATCCCAGCGCCGCCGCATCCCGAATGTTTACGGAAACCTCTCCTTTGAAGAATTCTTGGATTTTTCCGATCAATTCGAAATCCGCATCTTTGCTTATGAAGAAAGAGCGCATGAAAAAGATGCAGCATTTAAAAGACTGATCAGAGCTTCACTTGGGAAAGAAGTTTTGGTTCTGGTCGGACCTGAGGGAGGAATCAGCCCCGGGGAAGCGGATGCATTGAAGGAAAGGGGCTTTGTTTCCGTGGGGCTCGGACCGAGAATTTTGCGGGTTGAAACCGCCCCCCTCTACATCATGAGCGCCTTCGGGTATGAATTGGAGTTGGAAGATGAGAGTTAGTTATTGTTCACTGGGTTGCAAAGTCAATGAATATGAAGCCGTATCCGTCATCAATCAGTTTTTGGATGCCGGGTTCAGGTTGGTGCCCTTCCACGAACCCGCGGATGTCTGCATCATCAACACCTGCACGGTCACCTCGACATCCGACGCGAAATCCCGGAAGATGATTCGGCGGGCGGCGAGAAGAAACAAGGATGGCGTGATCGCGGTCATGGGCTGTTTCTCGCAGCTCCATCCGGAAGATGTACAGGAAATCGGCGCCGACATCATCATCGGCACCAGCAACAGGCACCGCCTTTTTGCTTTATGCATGGAAGCGTTGAACGCAAAACAGAAGCATTTTCTCATATCCGACATGAGGGACTACCGGGAATACGAAGAAATAAAAGTGCAGCGCTACCTGAGCCACACCCGGGGCTACATCAAAATCGAAGACGGCTGCGACAATTTCTGCTCCTATTGCGAGATCCCCTATGCTCGGGGCCGCGTCCGGAGCAGGAACGCAACGGAAATCGTCAACGAAGTGCGGCAGCTATCCGCCATGGGAATGAAAGAACTCGTTCTGACCGGAATCAACACCGGCGCTTACGGGAAGGACTTGGAGGATTTCGGTTTTGCGGATTTGCTTGGGGAAATTTTGAAAGTCAAGGGTTTCAGAATCAGGATTTCCTCCCTGGAAGCAACGCAACTATCGGACGAGCTCTTAGCCCTGTTTTCGGAAAACCGTGACCGTTTCTGTCCGCACTTCCATGTACCCCTGCAGAACGGGGACGACG
>LFRY01000065.1:920-4043 GCA_001512995.1 Acholeplasmatales bacterium DTU067 | reverse complement strand
GGCTTTCCTGGGGAGAGCGCGGAGCATTTTGAGCGCGGCAGGGAATTTGCGCGGAAAGTCGGTTTCGGAGAAATGCATGTTTTCCCCTACTCCCCGCGCCCCCATGCCCGGGCAAAAGATTTTCCGAATCAGGTGGACGGCATCACAAAGCGCTTCCGTGTCAATGAAATGCTCAATCTGAACCGGGAAATGGCGCTTTCCTACCGCCGAAAATTCCTCAACAAAAGCTTAGAGGTGCTTGTTGAAAGGGCGGAGGGGGGCATAGCCTTTGGGCATTCGGAAAATTACCTGCAGGTGAGTTTCCCTTCCGCTGCGGAAAACAATGAACTGATCCGGGTGAAGATTGTTGAGGCTGATTACCCGGTTTCGATCGGAAAGGAGCAAGCTGATGTTTGAAAAATTCAATTTCCGACCCTTCATCCATCGTGCTCTCCGGGAACTGGAGTTCTATAAGCCCACTCCCATCCAGGACGAAGTCATCCCTTTGATCCAAAAAGGTGAAAACGTCATCGGGAAGAGCCAAACGGGAACCGGGAAAACCCACGCTTTCCTGCTCCCGCTCTTGGACGGCTTGAAAACCGGGGAAGAGCTCGATGCTCTGATCATCGTACCCACGCGGGAGTTGGGGATGCAAATTTTTGAAGAGATCAGAAAAATTATCAAGCACCATCCCGGGCTAGTCGATGCGCGCCTCTATGTCGGCGGGACCGACCGTGCCGATGAAACGGAAAAGCTGGAGAAATCCCAGCCTCAGATTGCGGTCGCGACCGTTGGGAAACTGAAGGATTTGGCGATTGACGCCAACCTCCTAAAGATTTACACGGCGCGGAGAGTGGTCGTCGACGAAGCGGACATGGTCTTCGTTCCGGAAGAACTGGAAACGATTGATCGCATTTTTAGCGTTTTCGCAGACGACGTTCAGACCCTCGTCTTTTCCGCCACCATCAACCAGGAACTTTCGGTTTTCTTAAACAGATACCTGAAAAGCTTTGCTTTCGTTGATCTGACGGAAAAGGCGATTACGAAAGAAGAAATCGAGCATGTTTTCATTCCCACAAAAAACAAAGACAAGCATGCGCTGCTTGTGGAACTCTTGCATCTCTTCCATCCCTACCTCGCTTTGATTTTCACCAACACGCGCGAAAAAGCAGAAGCGGTCGCCTCTTATCTCGCACACGCCGGCTTTAAGCCGGGGCTCCTCACCGGCAATTTGAAACCGCGGGAAAGGCGGCAGGTTTTGAAAAGGATAAGGGAGGGAGCCTACCAATACGTGGTGGCAACCGACCTCGCCGCCCGCGGGATGGACATCACCGGTGTGAGCCATGTGATCAATTTCGAACTCCCCCGGGACATCGACTTTTACATCCACCGCACCGGCAGGACGGGGAGAATGGATTTCACAGGCACGGCGATTTCCTTCTATGATTATGAGGACGTGGATTATCTGAAGAAGTTGGAAAGGAAGGGCCTCAGGTGGGTTCTGAAAGAACTGAAAGCGGGCGAACTCGTGCCCGCGAAAACCCGGAGTTCCCAGCGCAAAATAAGAAAAGAGGAAGTGCTTGCGGAATTAAAGGCGCGCATTCCCCTGGGTAAGAAAGTGAAGCCGGGCTACAAGAAAAAACGGAAGCAAATGATTGAAAAAGAATTGAAGAAAATGAAAAGGGCCTACATCGATGAAAAATATCGGCGCTTGGCCAAGAAAAAATAATGGGGGGGTTGAGTATGAAAGAACTTGAAATCATCATTATTGTGCTATCGAGCCTAAATTTTCTCATCCTGCTTGGGGTCTTGTTTTTGTTGTTCAGGAAAAACAACGGCGGTTTTGAGGAAAAATTGGATTCCAACCGTGCGGAAATCGTTGGTTCCCTCCATTCTTCTCTGGAATTGCTCGGAAGCCTTTTGAAAAACAGCAACGAGCAGCTTTCCAACCAGCAGAACGCCAAACTTGATTTATTGATCAAAACCTTAACGGCAAACCTTGAACAATTGAACTCTTCCTTCGGGAAGAGCGCCCTGGAGACCGAACAAAAATTGGAAAACATCCGCCAAAGCGTCGAGAAGTCGCTTACGAATCTTCGCCAGGAAAACCAGGAAAAACTCGATGAAATCAGGCAAACCGTTGACGAAAAACTTCAAAAAACATTGGAGGACAGGCTCACCAAATCCTTCCAGCTTGTTAGCGACCGCCTGGAGCAGGTCTACAAGGGTTTGGGAGAAATGCAGAATCTGGCGAGCGGCGTCGGCGATCTGAAGAAAGTGCTGACGAATGTAAAAACGCAAGGGACGCTCGGTGAGATCCAACTGGCGAACATTTTGGAAGAAATCATGACTCCCGATCAGTACGAAACCCAGATTGCTACCAAGCAGGGAAGCAAGGAGCGGGTAGATTTCGCCATCAAGCTTCCCGGAACGGGGGACGATATCGTGTATCTGCCGATTGATGCAAAATTTCCTTTGAATGATTACCAAAATCTTCTTGATGCCTATGAGAGTGGCTCTCCCGATGCCGTGAAAAGCGCGCAGGCCAATCTCATGCGTACTTTGAAGGCCTTTGCGAAGAGCATTCAGGAGAAATACATCGACGTTCCGAACACCACGGAATTCGGAATCATGTTCCTGCCCGTCGAAGGTCTATATGCGGAAGCGGTGAAGAGCGGCGTTTTGGAAACTTTACAAAGGGAATACAGGATCAATCTTGCCGGGCCGACGACGATGGCCGCGTTTCTGAATTCTCTGCAGATGGGGTTCAGGACGCTTGCGATCCAGAAGCGGAGCGGCGAGGTTTGGAAAATTCTCGGCGCCGTCAAGACCGAATTCGAGAAATTCGGAAAGGTTCTCGAAACGGCGCAATCAAAGATTTCGGAAGCAAACAAGCAGCTTGATTTGCTTGTTGGGACGAGAACGCGCCAGATTCGCAGAAAACTGAAAAGCGTCACCGAACTGCCCGAAACGGAAACGCAAATATACTTGCCGCCGACTGAAGAATGAATGGTCTTATAGATTTAGGTTTTCATACAAAAAAGGTGAAGCCTATTCTGCTTCACCTTTTCTATTTCGTTTTCATGCTCCATATCCCAAAGCCCTTTTTTATATAATTCCGGAAAATGTTCCCTGTTTATGTGT
>LFRY01000065.1:0-904 GCA_001512995.1 Acholeplasmatales bacterium DTU067 | reverse complement strand
TGAAGAGGAACCAGATTAAGATTAGGAGCGGGAAGAATCCGATGATGATAGCTGAAAGCAAAAGGAATTGTGTCCCCAGTTTCGGAATGAACTGGACGGAAAGAATCACGATTGCGATCAAGATTAGAAGCAATTGTTTCGGAAGCGTTGCGGAAACGAAAACGAAAGAATTTTTTATTAGTTTTTTAAAAGAAAGCTTGTATATCGAACCGTGGATTAAGGCCATCTTAATCCCGCCTTTGTGGACGGCGTCTTCTTTGATTCCGATTGTCAATTTAATGAATTTGCTTTTTTCCAGATAGAACGTGATCCACGTAGCTACCCCTGCCGTTAATTGAGAAAAACTTTAACAGTCCGAATTGGGTGCTGTTAATGTACCAATGCGAAGGAGTGTATTTACCTCTGCGCCCGCCGAAGTCGCCCGGGGATCTATAGGTCGCGATTTCAACATCGTTGATCCAAATGGTGATGTCCGAAGGCCAGTTCTGGCGGGAATAGACCGCTTCGGATCACGCTTCAAACGAAAACATGATTTCGCTGCATTCATAACCGGGTTCGATGGGGTTGGGGAAGAGGTAACTTAAATGTCCTTGTTGAAACCAAACTAATTCCGCGTTTATCCTTTCTGGCAAAAAGAAGGAAGAGACGTCATCGAATTATCCGATAATGTTCTCAGATCCGGCCAGCCCACAGGGCGGTTGGATTTCGCATTCAAAATAATGGCCGACGGGCATTTCATATTGGATGGTTTCAACATCCATTGCCTCAATGCCATCATTGAATTCTATGTTGATGCATTGCAGAGCCCGGCAACAGAACTTCATTTGTCCTTTTGGTCCGGGCCGCCCCCTTCCCGCCTTCGTTTACATCATGCATCCCCACCAAGTGAGCAAATATTGTTTTC
>LFRY01000077.1:1425-1874 GCA_001512995.1 Acholeplasmatales bacterium DTU067 | reverse complement strand
TCACAGTCACCGCAATCGCAATGCCGGGATATAAGTTCTCACATTGGGATAGCGGCAGCGGATTCGTCTCTGATGAGGCAGTCCATTCTTTCACGATGCCTGCGAATGATCTGACTCTGACCGCAATTTTCGCTCCTGAAGATGACGTAGAATACAAAGTAAAATACTTCCTCGAAGATCTTGATGGCAACTTCGTTCTCCATGAGACAAGAACTCATCAGGGCACCACGGGAACGACGGTGACTGCACCGATCCGCACTTACACCGGCTTCACGCATGATCCCGAACATGAAGGTAACATCCTTTCTGGTGTGGTTGCCGGCGACGGAAGTTTGGAACTCCATGTCTATTATGAGAGGAACACCTATACCCTGACCTATCTGGTGGACGGGGAAGTCTATCTTGAAGAAGAGTATAAATACGAAGCTCAGATAATTCTTCCGGATGAT
>LFRY01000077.1:0-1359 GCA_001512995.1 Acholeplasmatales bacterium DTU067 | reverse complement strand
CATCACCTATGTTTTGAACGAAGGTAGTTTTGCGGTACCGCAAAGGGAAAGCTACACTATCGAAAATGAGTTTACGATTGCCAATCCCACCAGAGAATACCATGTTTTCCTTGGCTGGACATTCGAAGGCCAATCTGAACCCGTCAAAAATCTGAAAATCAACCGGGGAACTTATGGAGATCTGGTCCTGACTGCTCATTGGGAGGAAATCGTCTATGAGATCATATACATTGACGGTTCCAATCAGCTTTTCCTCGAACCGAATTTCTACAGCCCCGTCTCTGGCGCCGATCTTCCCGAACCGAGCAAAATCGGGCAGACTTTCGAGGGCTGGTTTGCTGATAGCGAGTTTTCGGGAGAAGCAATCGAGAAAATCTTGCCCGGAGAGACCGGAGATAGAATCTTCTTCGCAAAATTTGTTCCGATAACCTATGAAATCACATATTTCCTTGATTTGGAAATAGTGGATGATCCTAATCTAATCTATGAATACACATATAGTGATACCCAGGACGTGGTTTTAAAACTGCTTCCTGCAGTTGAAGGCTATTTCTTTGCGTGGTATACGGAAGACGATGAAATCTTTTTGAGGATTCCTGCCGGGACTACTGGGAATTTGGTATTGCACGGTAAATACACCCAGAAGTTTTATGATGTCGCCTTCTATCATGACCGGGGCGACTTGATTGGAATCATCAGAAACGCGCCTTACGGAAGCCAAATCACATTGACGATGGCATTCGCGGGCGAGCCGGAGCATGTGGAAGCATTGAAAGATTTGAATGAAAAAATCCGGCTTCTGGGAATTGAAGCGATAAACGGAGAGTATTTCTTTGCTTACCTTGAAAGCAATGCAGCAAAGCTGAGTGGCATCTCCCCCGCTCTCGCTCTTGCAATCCAGGCTGTGTACAATAATCCAGGTCAGGATACGATCGATGCTTTGCTTCTAGCTTCTCAAGCCGAACTTTCCGTGCTTGGGACGGCATTGGATTTGAAAATCGCCATCCTGCAGGAATTGAAAGTAAGGATTGAAGCGGTTGTTTCGGAAGAGCCTGGTTCAGGTGATGAACTCTTCAGATACCTCTTCATAACTCAAGGCGCTTATGCCGGTTACCTGGAAGAATTGAGTGCGGCTGTTGATGAATGGGTTTCTTTGATTAAGAATGGTTCCACAGATCAAGAAGCCATCCTCGATGCTCTCCAGAGAATCAACAGCTATGCGAATTTTGAACTCAATAATAGCGCTCAGATTCGCCACAGCTTCCGGAAAGACCATCCGACAAAGCAAGGATACATCTTCAACGGCTGGAAGATCGGGGACGACACTCTCTATCATGAATACGGACCCGGTTATCTCTT
>LFRY01000073.1:30358-30647 GCA_001512995.1 Acholeplasmatales bacterium DTU067 | reverse complement strand
ATCTGGACGAAGCCGGAAAAGAAATTTTGGATGAAATCATAAATCTGGAATGCGCAATCGGCGAAGACGGTCTCCTGGCCTGCGTGAATCTTGAGACAAATTTCAAAGAATATGAGATCGTCTATGAAAAAGACGGGATAAAGAAACACATCCATGTTTTCTTTGATTTCTACGACCAAGAAAAAGAAGAAGAACCGGCCATTGATTTAGAAAAGGAATTCTCGATCGAAAACGAAAAGTATGAATATGTGGAAAACGAAGAGCACTATTTCATCGTCTTTACGAAAAA
>LFRY01000073.1:24745-30170 GCA_001512995.1 Acholeplasmatales bacterium DTU067 | reverse complement strand
CTTGTTAATGGTGCTTCTCTTCTGGCTTTTCTTTAGAAAAACCGGACGCCTGCAGCGCTTCAAAGAATATTTCAACACTGCCGCCATTGCGAGCATCATTCCCCTGCTCCTTACATTTGGCCTCGCTTGGATCTTCCCGATCATCCTGAACTACTACATCTTTATTTTCTCGCTCTTCTATCTCTTTGCATTGTTCAGAATCAACAACATGCCCAAGGAAGAATAAAAAAAAACAAGAGATTTAATGAACCATTAAATCTCTTTTTTAGGAGGAGTATGAAACTTAAGAAATTGGGAAAATACTTCAGTCCCGGACATTTCATAAAATTCAAATCGATGAACCTCATCGTCGCGATCTGCGTCTTCGTGATTTTTTCCTTTCTTTTGGGAATGCCCATCGGTCAAAAGAAAATCAACAGCGTCAGGGATATTTACGAAAAATATAATTATAATGTTTTGAAAGAAATTCCTGATCGCGAAGACGTGAACGCCGTCGTTTCCGACCTGATTGGTCTTGAATGTAGGGTCGAAGACGGGGTTGAACTGGTCTGCGCGAACTTGGAGACCGAAGCGGGCTACGCGCTCCTTGAACGGAAAATCGAATTCCAGGTTGGCGAAATCACGAAAAGAGTCACCTTTGTAATCGATCTTTTCCCGATCCACGATGTTTATCTGGAATTTCCCGGTGCGAAAATCAATTACGATCCAAAAGAAAAATTCACGGTTACCCGGGATGAATTCAGGCATGAACAGAATGTGGAAAACTACCTTGTGGTCTTTTGGAGCGACGCCCTCTATTTCCAAGCCCATCCCTTTGGCACAAATAAATTGAACGTGCGCCACGGGGGGAACCTGCTCAGAATCGACACGATGAAGATCTTCTATAAAAACAACATTCCCGATTTTGAACTTTCCGGGGAAGCGAACGGTTCCGATTTTGGGAAATTCCTCCTGGAACAATTCATCATCGGAAATGCAAACACCCTGAAACTGCGCGCCTACACGCTTGCTTTTTTGGTCGGTGTGTTTTTCACCCTGATCATCGTTTTGGTCATCTGGATCTTTTTCAGAAGGACGGGGAAACTCAAAACCGTGAAGGAATACTACAACATCGCCGCCGTCACCAGCATCCCCGTCTTCATCGTCTTTTTCATCCTGCTTTGGTTCCTGCCCCAGGCGATCAATGTCTTCATTTTCATTTTCGCGCTCGCCTATCTTTTGGTCATTTATTCCATCAATACCAGCAAAGAATTGGTCTGAACATGCATAAAAGCCCTCAACCCTGCATATAGTTTACTGATTATGGAGGGTGAGAGTTTTGCTTAAGAGGAATCAATTGGCATTAATATTGCTGACATTGGTGCTGATGCTAACGGTATATTACATCACAGACCCTTTCAAGAAGGATACCGGCCCTCGCGATGAACCCGCCGATGAGACAGGAGGCAAAATTGAGGAACTCACGGCGCGGAGGCTGGCGCTCCGAGATGAAAGAAATCTGATCATACTCGGTCTCGATGCCATCATCGCCAGCAACGAGGCGACGATCGCGGAGAAGGAAAATGCCCTGAGGGAAAAACGTTATCTGAACACGCTGACTGAAAAAGAATTGCTTTTGGAAATGCAAGTCATCGCCATGGGCTACCGGGATTGTTTCGTGCACGCGTCGGATCTCGGGGTTGACATCACGGTCATTGCTGAGGAACATTCGTTGACGGTCGCGAACCAATTAGCAAACGAAGCGGCGATGATCTTCGACATCTTGGACACAACGAGTATTGTCATTCATTTTAAAACCGCAGAAGAGGTAATGGGAGAAGTAAGTTAATTACTTCTTTTTCATTTGCCTTGAAAAAATGCGAATTTCCTTTAAAATCCAGGCGTTTTGTGTTAAAATTAATATAGTTTGGTGGTTGTAATGTTAAGAAGAAACAGTAGAATCAGGGCCCTGTTCGCGCTCTACAACTATGATTTGTTGGGCGAAAAGCCGAGCGAAGACCATCTCGACTTTCTTTTTGAGGAAGCGGGAGCGGACTATGACCAAGAGTTCTACAGGGAGCTTTTGGAAGGAGTTATTAAAAACTACCAGGAAATCAATCGCGTCATCAACCGGAACATCAAAAACTGGACGCTTTCCAGAATGTCCGCGGTCGACCGCAACCTGGTCCGCATCGGAACCTATGAACTGCTGTATACAGATACCCCCAAACCGATCATCATCAACGAAATACTCGAGCTGACACATGAATACAGCGAAACCGATTCCATGACGGAGTCGCGCTTCACCAACCGTCTGCTTGAACAAATCGCACGGAGCATCAATGGAAAATAAATACTTAACAGTCACGGCAATCAACAGATACATAGCATATAAAATCGACACCGATGTCGCTTTGAGAAATGTGCTTGTAAAAGGAGAAATCTCGAATTTCCGGATTTCCGGAGGTCATCTTTATTTTTCTCTGAAGGACGAGCAATCGGAGATCAGGGCGATCATGTTTGCAGGCTCTGCCCGCACCTTGCGCTTCATGCCCGAGGACGGCATGACCGTGCTTGTAAAAGCGCGGGTGCAGGTCTATGAAAAGGGCGGAACCTATAACCTGAATGTTTTCGAAATGCAGGAGTTGGGCCGCGGGGAAATCTATCTCAATTTTCTCCGCCTCAAAGAAAAACTGCAAAAAGAAGGGCTCTTCGATGAGGAGAAGAAGCTTCCCCTTCCGGAATGGGCGCACCATGTGGGAGTCATCACTTCCCCGACGGGTGACGCTCTCCAGGACATCCTCTCAACCATCAAGAAGCGCTGGCCACTCACGAAAGTCTACCTCTATCCGGCGTTAGTCCAGGGGAAGGACGCTCCGGCATCCATCATCGGGGCGCTGGAGCGCGCTCAGAATAATTCCCGGCTCGATGTCATCATCATCGCCCGCGGGGGCGGGAGCGCCGAGGATCTTTCCTGTTTCAACGACGAAGCGCTTGCCCGCGCCGTCTTTTCATCAAAAATACCGACGGTAAGCGGCGTCGGCCATGAATCCGATTTTACTATCATTGATTTCGTCGCTTCCCGCCGCGCCCCGACGCCAACGGGAGCAGCCGTCCTCGTCACCAAGGACCAATACCAGGTGATCAGGGAAGTGAACGAAAAACTGAATTTATTGCATTTCTATTACAAGAAAATTTTAGAAAAGAAATACTACGATTATCAGAACATTACGAGCCGCCACCATTTCAAAAACTTTCCGGATATCCTGGCTCTGAAAGAAAAAGAACTGGCGCACCTGGATTACAATCTCCGCGTCCACTCCCCCATTGCCATCATTGACCGCTATCTGCAGAGAGCGGAGGCGTTGGCGAGGAGCCTCAGGGTCTACAATCTTCCGGAGAGGCTTTCCCGACTTGTCACGGGCGTGGAAGAAAAAGAAAAAGCGCTCGCAAATCAGATCACGGTGTTATTTAACGCAAAAGAACAGCATTTCTCGGCTCTGCTGGACAAAATGCATGCCGTAAATCCCCTGAATTTGCTGCGGAAGGGCTATGCCCTGACTTATCAAAACGGAAAACTGATCACCGCCGCAGCCGCGGTCGATCAGAAGCTGGATTTGGAGATTAGGTACTACGACGGCAGCATCATCGCAAAGCCGCTCAAAAGAAAGGATTAGGAGATTATGTTTGAAGAATTGTTGAAAGAATTGGATGAGATTGTAAAAGAGTTGGAGAGCGGGACGCTGAGTTTGGAAGAGGCCATCAAAAAATACCAAAGAGGGCTTGAACTCAGCGCCCTATGCAAGGAGAAATTACTTGCCGCGAAAGAAGTAATTGTTCAGAAAATGAGCGAAACCGATGGAAAAGTATCTTCATGATTTTAATGAGATAGCAAAAGCGTATGTCAATGCCATTGAAAACGCGGATTTGCGGGAAGGTGCCCGTTATGCTCTCTTTCCGGGCGGGAAAAGACTGCGCCCGCTTTTGATGCTGGCAACCCTTGCTGATTTGGGCGCGGATTACCGCTTGGGTTTATACCCCGCTTTCGGTTTGGAAATGATTCACACCTATTCGCTGATCCATGACGATCTTCCCCCGATGGATGACGACGATCACAGGCGGGGGAAGCCCTCCCTGCATAGGGCTTTTGGGGAAGCGCTCGCGATTCTGGTCGGCGATGCGCTCTTGACCGACGCCTTCCTGATGTTTTCAAAAGCGCCGCTTTCTCCGGAAAGAATCGTCCTGCTCGTGGAGCTTGCCGCGCGGGCCGCCGGTTCCGGGGGCATGGTCCGGGGCCAGGTCCTGGATCTGAAAAACGGGGACAGGTGTTTGGGAGAGCTTGAAGAGATAATTCTCGGAAAAACCGCTGCTTTGTTCAGGCTTGCTTTGGTGGGTGCGGGGATTATCGCCGGAAGAGAGGAGCTTGATGATTTGGCTGAGCTTGCGCATTGGTTCGGGCTCGCCTTTCAAATCAAGGACGACATTGCAGATTTTGAAACAGAAAACAAAATCACCCATCCCGTGCTTCTCGGGATGGAAGAAGCACGCAATAAATTCAGAGAATGCAGAGAAAAATCCTTGAGAATCGCCGGAAGAATTTTGGGGAAGAATGAAGTTTATCATTTGCTCGAAAGGATTTTATGATGAAAATAACGGAAATTAAATCTCCCGAATTTCTCCAAGAATTGTCCCTCAAGGAATTGCGGGAGCTTGCGGAAGAAATCAGGAAATTTTTGATTGAAAACGTCAGCAAAACCGGAGGGCATTTCTCCTCCAATTTGGGGACGGTTGAACTCACGATCGCGCTCCACTATGTCTTCAATAAACAAAACGATAAATTGATTTTTGACGTCGGCCACCAAGCCTACACGCATAAGATCCTCACCGGCAGGGCCAAGGATTTTCCGACATTAAGAAAAAAGGACGGTCTGTCCGGTTTTCTGAAATATTCGGAAAGCCCCTACGATGTTTGGGAAGCGGGCCACTCTTCCACATCCATTTCCGCAGCGGCTGGATTTTTGGAAGCGAAAGCCCAGGGCGCCGACATCGGCGAAGTGGTTGCCGTCATCGGTGACGGGTCAATCCAAAACGGACTTGCTTTATCGGCCCTGAATTATCTTGGCAGCCGGAAGAACCAAAAAGTGATCATTGTTCTGAACGATAACAATATGTCGATTTCCAAAAACGTGGGCGGCCTGTCGAAATTCTTCGACCGCGTCCGGCTCCGAAAATCCTATCAGTTTTTCCGGAAACTCACGCCGAAATTCCTCGCCAATCTGAAACTGGCCTTAAGTTCCTACATGCACGGCGGGAACATCCTTTCTGCCATCGGCTTCCGCTATTTCGGGCCGATTGACGGGCATGATCTGAAGGAATTGATCCGCTTTTTCAGGTTTGCAAAGAATTCCGATCACTCGATCATCATCCATGTGAACACGCAAAAGGG
>LFRY01000073.1:18411-24714 GCA_001512995.1 Acholeplasmatales bacterium DTU067 | reverse complement strand
GATCCCGAAACAGAGATGCCCCTCAATCCCGTTCCTCCGGGTAAAATCTCCTGGAGCGAAGGCATGGGCAGGCTCTTGCTTGAGGAAGCAAAAAGAGATGAGGAAATCATTGTTCTCTGCCCGGCGATGATCCACGGTTCGGGCTTGCTCCGTTTCCAAAAGGAAATCCCCGAGCGTTTGCTTGACGTGGGGATTGCGGAAGAGCATTCCGTGGTCATGGCATCGGCTCTGGCTCTTGCCGGCAAAAAGCCCGTCGTTTCCATATATTCCACCTTCCTGCAACGTGCCTACGACCAGGTGAGCCACGACGTCGCGCGGCCTTCTCTCCATGTCGTCTTCTTAATTGACAGGGCGGGCATCGTCGGAGGAGATGGATCCACGCACCAGGGCATTTTTGACATTGCTTTCCTTTCCCATCTGCCGAACATGGCCATCGCTGCGCCGAAGGACTTGAATGAAGCTTCGGGTCTCCTGCATTACGCACTCCATGAGCATGAAGGACCCTTCGCGATCCGCTACCCCCGCGCAAGCACCGAAGAAATCCCAACGGAATGTCCGGAAATCCCCTTCGGTTCCTGGGAAATAGTGCTTCCCCTAAAGCGTGTGAATGTCGTGACCTACGGTCCGGTTGTTCCGGAATTTGAAAGAGAGATTTTGAAGAGCGGAAAGGAAATCGGACTTGTGAACGCCAGGTACATCAAGCCCCTGGACGAAAATGTTTTAAGGATGCTTGCGGGGAGGAAAGCGATCGTCTATGAAGAAGTCGTGCGCCAGGGGAGCCTGGGAATGATGATGCTTGCTTCTGCGGAAAAGGCGGGGCTTGCGATTGATTTTGAATTCAACGCCGTTCCCGACATGTATGTCGAACACGGCGAAGTCGATAAAATCAAGAAAGATTTAGGTTTGGCCATCAAAGACATCCTAGCAAAATGCTGAGAAAGGTGCCCTATGTTAGTATCGCTCAATGTAAAAAACTTTGCCATAATCGACAACATCAAGCTTGATTTCAAAGAGGGCATGAGCGTCCTCACCGGCGAAACCGGCGCCGGAAAATCCCTGATCATCGATGCCATCGGCCTGCTTTTCGGAAAACGCGCTTCCCCCGACTGGGTGCGCCACGGTGAAAACAAGGCAACGATTGAAGGGGTCTTCAGCGGAAGCAATCCCAAAATCAAGGAAATCCTCGGGATCGAGCTCGGTGAGGAGGATTACCTCGTCATTAAGCGCGAAATCTACAGCAACGGCAAAAGCTTATGCAAAGTCAACAACGAAACCGTCACGCTTTCGCAGCTTGCGGAGATTTCGGAAGCGATCGGCGACATCCATTCGCAGTTTGACACGCAGGGCTTATTCAACCCGAAGAACTATCTGCAGTTTTTGGATGATGAGAAGATCCTTGCCCTGCTTTCGGAATACAGAAAATGCCTCAAGAAATATCAGGATGCGGAAAGCAGGCATAGGGATTTTGTCAGGAAGCAACGTGAGGACAACGAACGGCTTGATTTCCTGAAATTCCAGCTCAGCGAACTTGAACGCATCAATCCGAGCGTGGAGGAAGAAGAAGACCTGAAAGCGAGGAGCCATTACCTCAACAATTTCGGAACCGTGAGCGAAAACCTGCGCGCCGTCCATTCCCTCTATGAAGAAAATGATCTCCTGGGAAAAATCTATGAATCCTTCTCGCTCCTAGAAAAATTGGAAAGCTTCGATTCAAAATTCAAGGAATACAGACAGCAAATCGAAAGCGCCTATTACGACCTTTCTGACATCGTGAGCGAAATAGCCCAGGAGTACCAAAAACTTGATTTTGACGTTTCCGAATTGGACACAATCAACGCGCGTCTCGGCGCTTATTCCGATCTCAAGCGGAAATACAGAAAAACGACTGCAGAAATCGTCGCCTATCGCGAGGAATTGGAAAAAACTTTGGAAAACATCGAAAATTATGATTTTCTGTTGTCAGAATTGGAAGAAAACGTCAAAAAAACTCATGATAGGACAATGGAAATAGCGAAAAATATAAGTGCGATCAGACGAGAAAACGCCAAAAAACTGGAAATCGACATCAAAGAAAACTTGGCTGATTTACAGTTAAAAAATGTCGAGTTTACAATTGAATTCAAAGGCGATAATAAATTTACGAAAGACGGCATCGACGAAGTTGATTTTCTCATCACTTTCAATCCCGGCGAACCAATGCGACCTTTGAGCAAGATTGCTTCGGGCGGCGAAATGTCGCGCTTCATGCTCGCCTTAAAAACACTTGTTTCCGAAAAACTGGATTTGCAGACAATCATTTTTGACGAAATCGACAACGGCGTCTCGGGCGCGATTGCCCATAGCATAGCAAAAAAATTGAAAAAGATTTCCGAACGCACGCAGGTGCTCTGCGTGACCCACATTCCCCAAGTCGCTTCCATCTCCGACCACCATTACCGCATTCAAAAACAGCTTGATGGTGAGAGAACGACGACACAGGTTGAAGAGTTGGATCATGGAGCGCGGGTTTTGGAAATCGCGAAAATGATCTCCGACGGCCGGGTCACGGATGCTTCGAAAAATCTTGCCGTCGAACTTTTGAAAAGATAAAAAAGCACTGCCAATTTTAGATAGTGCTTTTTTTTCTCTCCTTTTTGCTAATAATAAGATAGTAGCCAAAAAGGAGTGATATTATCAGGCAAATCAAAAAAATTCTGCTCTGTTTTTCATTAATTTTAATTATTGCAATCCTTTCGACCGTTCAGGTCGTGGCCAAAGATGCCGGAATTTATGTCATTCCCGGAGGGGATTCCATCGGACTCCACCTCAAACCTGGGGTCTACATCACCGGAAAATATGATGTAAAAACGGAAAGGGGGGAAGTTTCCCCCTGGAAGGCAAGCAATCTGGAAATCGGAGACAAGATCTTAGCGATCAATGACACCGAAGTTTCCCGGATTGCTGACATTCAAAAGGTGCTGTCATCGCTAAAAAAAGAAGAAGATCTGGCGCTGAAGATCAAACGCAAAACGCATATTCTGATTACGACTTGCCGGGCTGTCAGGGACAGAAGCGGGAAAATGACTTTGGGGCTCTATGTAAAAGACGAAGTGCTCGGAGTGGGCACCGTCACCTACATCGAACCCGAAACGAAGAAGTTCGGAGCCCTGGGGCATTCGATGGTTGCGGATAATCTATCAGGCGAGAACCTCGGCACGATATCCGCATCTTCGATCCGCGGCATCAAGAAATCCTTTCCCGGAGTGCCCGGCGAAAAACACGCGACCTTAAGCAAAACCTCGGTCGGGACGATCCTGAAAAATGACGAAATCGGAGTCTTCGGAATCGTTCATGATTTGCAGGACTTCTCCGACGGGAAACCGATAAAGGTCGCGAACCCAAAAGAAGTCCGCTTGGGAAAGGCAGAACTACTGACTGTTTTGGGAAACAACAAAATCGAAAATTTTTCGGTGGAGATTGTTGAAGTGAAACACCAAAACAGCAAGGACATCAAAGGCATAAAATTTAGGGTCACCGATGAGGTTTTATTGGAAAAGACCGGTGGGATCGTTCAGGGAATGAGCGGCAGCCCCATCATCCAAAACAATAAACTCGTCGGCGCGGTTTCCCACGTGGTCATTGATTCTCCTGATTTTGGCTATTGCGTTTTTGCGATGTGGATGATTGGCAGTTTCTAGCATCTTGGCAAACAAAAGGAGCCGTTCTCTGCGGCTCCTTTATTTCATTCTTTGGGCTGCCATTTGCATCTGATCGGAGATTCGATTCTCTCTTCCTTTTTCAACTGCGTAAAGGCTTTGTCAACGAGTTTTCTGTCAATTCCGGTGATGTTTGCGACATCCCCAGCTGTGAGGGGGCGTCCTTCAGCTTTCATTGTTTCCAAAACTTTTTCTTTTACTTCCAAAATGTCCATTAATGCATCCTCCTTTGAATTTATTATACCAAAAAAAAACGCTTGCCAACAAATAAAATAATAATAAATATAAAAGCCGAAATTCACTAATTTTTAATCTTTTTCGACATATTGCTACCATAAATGTAGATTTTTTTATGAAAAAAAGGCAGATAATATGATAAAAATATAAAAATCATTCAGAAGATATTGCTAAAAAGGAAAAAATGGTGTAAATTAGAAAGCGAATTTAGGAGGTGGATAATATTGGAAACTTTAAAAGTCATCATTTCTGACGACGGGAAAGACTTTGTACAAACACTGCAAGAGTTTTTCCGCGACAAAAAGGAAATCGAAGTTGTAGGGGTGCACACCGACGGCGTAACGCTTCTTAACACTCTGCGGGTCGTGCAGGTTGACCTGCTGATTCTGGATCTGTTCATGCCGAACTGCGACGGCATTAAAGTATTGCAGGAATTGAGAACGAAGAGGGATAAGTACAAAGTTCCGAAAAGCATCATCGCAATCACCGCATTCTCAAATGAGAAAATCATGAACAGCGTTGCGGAACTCGGCGCGGATTATTTTGTGGTGAAACCGGTGAATTTGCAGCATTTGATGGACATCATCAATGAGTTAAGGGTGCAGAAGAGCTCGCCCGCAAAAACTTCCAGTTTCAGCCTCGCAAATTACAAAACCGATTTGGAAACGGAAATCACGACGCTCCTGCATGAAATCGGTGTTCCCGCCCACATTCGCGGCTATCTCTATATCAGAGAAGCCATCGCCATGGTTTACCACAACATTGAAATTTTGGGCAACATCACTAAAGTATTGTATCCGGAAATTGCAAGGAAATTCAACACCACCTCATCGCGGGTTGAGCGGGCAATCCGGCATGCGATCGAAGTCGCTTGGGTGCGCGGGAATATCGACGCCATCAGCGACATCTTCAGTTACACGATTTCCTATCACAAATCAAAGCCAACCAATTCCGAATTCATCGCCATGATAGCGGACAGGCTCCGGTTGATTCATAAACGGGAGCGCCGCGAATTGCTCACTAAAGCGGTGTGATGAAAAAAAAAGCATTTCGTCCCTTGGAAATGCTTTTTATTTTTCTTATGAAAAAAACATACTATTACTACATGGCTTGAATCATCAGGTAAATTAAACTGAAAAGCGTGAAGACGGTCATGCCCGCAACGATGATGATGATGAGAACTTTCCCCAATGTGGATTTGGTCGGGCTCTTTAATTCTACTTCAATTGATTGGTCCCGTCTGACTCTCGTTTTGATCATCGGTTCTTTTTTCTTATTTTGGGTTTTATTTTTTTTCACTTCATTCACCTCGGAAACTATGTTATAATAAATACTGAATCTATTATAACACAAACAGGGGTAAAAGGAAAGAAAATTTTTATGAAAGCGCCGAAAATAATCTTTCATATCGACATGAATTGTTTCTTCGCTTCTGTGGAAAGGGCAGAAAACAAGGATTTGATGGGAAAACCAATCGCGGTCGCCCACAAGGATCCCCTCTACCGGGGGATGATTCTCTCTCCCAGTTATGAGGCCAGGAAATACGGCATCAAAACCACGATGCTCGTCCGCGATGCCCTCCTTCTCTGCCATGACCTCATCATCGTTGAGCCAAAGATGCATTTGTATCAGGAATATTCCCGGCGTTTCATGGCTTATTTTGAGAAAATCACTCCCCTGATCGAACAAGCGTCCATCGACGAAGCATATCTCGACGTGACCGAGAGAAGCAAAACCGAACATCCCTTGGAACTTGCGAAGCGGATTCAACGAGAGCTTTTGGAAGAACTAGGGTTACCCTGTTCCATCGGCATCGGACCGAATAAATTCCTTGCCAAGATGGCCTCGAACATGAAAAAGCCCCTCGGGATCACGGTTTTAAGAAAAAGGGAAGTCGACAAATATCTTTGGCCGCTGCCGATTGAAGAAATGTACGGCATCGGTAAGAAAACAGCCCCCAAACTCCGGGCCATCGGCATCAACAAGATCGGGGACCTTCTGCGAGTCGATTTTTCCGAATTAAAAACCGTCGTCGGCGAAGCCTATGCCAGAGCCCTAGTCGCCAGGGCCCAGGGCCAGGGGAGCGCGGAAGTAGTCACCGGGGAAGCAGAAAATCTTTCCGTAAGCAATATGCACACTTTTGATAATCCCGTCTTTGACATCTCCCTTCTGAAACAAACGTTGAAAGTGATTGCGAACACCGTGAGTCACCGTCTCGAAAAACAGGAAAAGGAGGCGCAGACTATCGGGATTATCATCAAGTATCCAAATTTCCATCAAATCACGCGCAGCAAGGCCCTTGCGAGTCCCTCGTCCGAAGCCGGTGTGATTTATGATGTTGCGGAAGAAATTTTGGAAGAAATGTTTGAGC
>LFRY01000073.1:15021-18401 GCA_001512995.1 Acholeplasmatales bacterium DTU067 | reverse complement strand
GCCCGGCAAATCACCATCTTTGACGATTTATCAGAAATTGAAAAAGAAGAAGAAATAAGGAAACTTTTGAAATCATTAAAAAAGCATTTCGGTGAAGAATGCATCAACCGTGGCTATAACAGAGGAAGAGAAAATGAATGATTTGGGAAGAATTAAAAAATTTAAAGTAACAAGAACCACAAAATTGGGTTATATGCTAACGGACGGGGAAAAAGAATATTTCCTCCACCGGAACGAAAGCAATTACCGGGATTTGCAAGAAGGGGATGGGGTTGAAGCCTTCATCTATGCGGACAAAAAGGGCCGCTTGGCAGCGACCCTTTATCTCCCGACGGCAACCGTTGAAAGGGTCGGATTCGGAACCGTCGCGGATGTCAGCGCGGAATACGGAGCATTTCTAAACATCGGCATCTCCAAGGACGTTTTACTTTCCGCGGATGATTTGCCTGGAGATCTATCCGTCTGGCCCAAGCAAGGCGACCGCATTGCCTGCATATTGAAGGTGCGGCGAGGCAGGCTGCTTGCAAAACCGGCGACGAAAAAGGATTTCCTGGGTCTTGCAAAAAAAACCTTGGAACTCGGCTCCGTCCAAGCTGCTTTCGTCTACCGGATTACCGCTAGCGGCATCAATCTTGTGACCCCCTGTTTTAATGTGATTTTCGTTCATCGCGGGCAACTCAGAAAAGAATACCGGCTTGGCGAAAAAGTCGAAGTCAGGATCACCGCGCGCAATGAGGATGACCATTCCGGAATCATTCATTTCGACAGGGACAAACAAATCGCTGCGGACCGGGAAAAGATTATCGCTTATCTAAAGAATAAGGACGGGGCGGCAGCGATAAACGAAAAAACCTCCCCCTTGGTGATCAGAAAACTTTTCGGCTTAAGCAAACGCGCTTTTAAAACTGCCTTAAAAAGCCTGGAAGAGGAAGGCATTATAGAAATCCAGGAAGACAAAATCATTTTGTTGATCTAGCTCCCATCGGGGGCTTTTTATAAATCCAAGCCGATCGTGAGCGTGGCGATGTATCTTTCTCCGAAATTGCTCAGCTTCGGCCAACACCCCCGGCAGCCGTTGAATCCTTGGATGACGGGATCCTCGTAATTTGTCACGCCACCCGGGTTTTGATTGTAGGGAGGAAGCGTCGCAACAAAATCATTCACGTTCTGGGGAAAGAAGATTTGCGTGTTGAGGATTTTGTTTTGGTAGCTCACCCGCAAATGAATGTGGTTGGTACGGTTTCCGTATTTCCCCGGGTAGATTGTCTTAAATTCCAAAAACCCCAAATTGTCGCTTTCCTGCCAGCCCCTGAGCCATCTTTCGGTTGTTGAGGGTTCATCGGGGAAACTTCCTAAAGGAAAACCCGAATACCTTCCTTGGGCATTCGCCTGCCAGATTTCGACTCTAGCCCTGTGGATTTTCTCGCAGTTCTTGGCATTCACGATTTTCAGACCAATGAAGAGACCCAGGCCCTCTTCACCCTCTGTGACATCAATCCGATAGGGGCAGTCGGGAAGATAATAGGGACCAGGTCCCGTTTCGGTCGTCGCCAGGCAGAGGGGGCTGTTTTCGAAACTATAGCTCAGGGTGCTGAATTCGGTTTGTTTCCGAAATCTGTTTTTGTTCATATTTCTCTCCGCTACATTCTATGCGGAGGAAGGGGGAAGTTTGCTAAATGTTGTATTCAAGTTGTTTTTCTTCGGCTTTGACGTTTTTTTTCCTCAGGAAGGAAATGATGACGATGAGAATGGGGATGAAGACCTCAAAGACCGATTTTACATAGGGGATGAAAACTTTGTATCTGAGGTTGATCAGTTTCGTATAATCGGGAACGAAGACCATTAAAAGGATGATGAAGATGACGGCAATCACGGAATAGAACAGAAATTTATTCTTTTTGGTTTCCTTGATCCCATCTGCCATGGCTTTCGTCGCGATTAACAGCACGGAGGTTTTGATGATGAGGTTCATGATTAGGATGTTGATGACGATGATATCAAGTCTTTGGATGAAGTCTTCCACATCTATCCTTCTCCAGAGGCGGATGATGGGGGTGTATCCCAGAATCAAAACTTCTGGTTCCAAAAAGATGATGTTCGTGAGGGAGATGAGAAGCATCATCGCCCCCATGGAGGCGATTCCTATATAAGCCGTTTTAAAGTCTTTCTTTTTTTGTTCGGGTCGGACATGTTGGAAAATGACGAGCATGCCAAAGAGTTCGCCCAGGGGCACGCTGTAAGCCATTTT
Organism: Acholeplasmatales bacterium DTU067; assembly: GCA_001512995.1. Taxonomy (GTDB): domain Bacteria; phylum Bacillota_I; class Bacilli_A; order ML615J-28; family CAG-698; genus DTU067. Next base: position 16,153 of record LFRY01000073.1, on the reverse strand, counting down.
CAGAGCTGGATTGACATAATGGAGGAAGCCATCCGGCATGAAGGGAAGCAGATTGCCATAATCGGGTTCGTTCACCAAGAAAAGCAGGATGTAGAAGAGGATGAAAGACGTGAAGGTGATGAAAAAGACGATTCCCGAATAGCGGGCAATGACTTCGATTCCCTTGATTGCGCAATAAACCGCAGCAAAGAGATAAAATCCATAAATCATCAAGAAAGAGCTTTCCTGCATGATGTAGATTTGGACCAACTCCCCAACATCCCGCAATTTTAAAATGATTATGAAGAGAAAATAGAAAAAGTAAATCCCGAAAAAAATCTTGGCGAAAAATTTCCCGAGCACCTTTTCGATTGCCGTTTTGAAATCAGTACTGCCGCTGTTCTTGTAAATGAAACTGTAAATGAAAAACAGCAGGCAGGAAAGGGGAACTGCCAGCAAAATAGGTATCCAGGAGGAATGCCGGTAATAATATATGTAAGCTCCCCTCGTCAACTCATGGCTTAAGATGTAGGCATAAATGAGCGTGAAGAATTGCCATTTTGAAATATATTTTTTTTCCATAAATCACTCCTAGGGTTTTACGCGGGTGATTTTCCCCTGAACAACAATCTCCGTTTCCAGTTCGGGAAAAATTTCTTCTTCAAAGCGATCCTTTATTTCCAGCCAGAGTTTATATTTTTTGCGATAAAGCAGTCTGCCGAAACCGAAAATGTCCGCTTTGATTGTTTGCGCTTTTTGAATTGCTTTCTCGCAGAGAAGCCTGATTTCATAATTCGTTCTTTCCAATATGTCTCTAACATATGCATTGTCATGGCTCGTCTCCCCCGAAAGATCCTCGGTGATTTCTGCCAGGAAACTGATCGAGATTTTGAACTTGATTTTTCCGTTTTCTAAAATCGGTTTCGTTTTCGAGTTTACTTTCATCACTTGGACGGAAGCAAAGGTGCCGTCTCCTTTCGTGACCACGATGTAAGAGTTCTTTATCTTTCCGCTTATGTAGTTATATCCCAAGGATTCTTCCTCATCCATCCAGTCAATGAGCTTGTCCTTTTTGAAGACGGCAATCGTGGAAGCTTTCGTATAGGCTTCAAGGTCGGTTTTCTTTCTGTTTTCAAGATCGCTACCTTTTTCC
>LFRY01000073.1:5468-14942 GCA_001512995.1 Acholeplasmatales bacterium DTU067 | reverse complement strand
GTCCTTGCCTTTGCATCCGCGGGCGACGGCAATGTTGAAACGGTGCAGGGCGTCTTGGTTGATGGCAAAAAAAGTCACGTAAGGAAGAATCCCTTCCCTTGCCAGTTCTTCCCCAATGACCAGGAGCACGAAATGAGAGAAGAAGAGCTTTTCGGGAATAATCGTGGAAATCTTTCTCAACACTTCCTGAACCGTCCTCCCCGTTTCGGCGATGACGACGACGGGGGCGGCATCCATGGGGCGGTTTCCGACGGAATGGACGTTCAAAATCTGGATGGATAGTTCAAGGCTACCTTCCTCGTTCAGATCCAGTGCGATTGCCGTCGCGATTATCAGGTCATCGACTTCCCTTTTGTCTGTGCAGCCGGTGAAAACAAGCGATGTGATGAATAGGGCAATGATGATTATTCTTTTCATTGTTCACCTCAATGCGGATACTGCTTTTTTTGGCGCCATTTGTTTCGGAGGTTTTCCAAATGCACGCGGATTAAGGAGTCTTTCAGGCCTTCTTTGCTGAAGGGGGCAAAGGGGGCGAAATAATCGACTCCGAAGCTTCTGAGACTTGAAAGATGGACAAGGAGCATGACTAACGCAAGTGTGAACCCGAAAGAACCGAAGGCGACTGAGATGATTGCAAGAATGTATTTGGTAATCGTCGTCGCTAAATTTAATTTGTAATTGGGAATGGCGAGCGCGCCGATCCCGGTCAAGGCGACGATGATGACGATGATCGGGCTGATAAGTCCCGCATCGACGGAGGACTGGCCGATGATGATTGCACCGACGAAGGAAAGCGAGGTTCCAATGGCGGTCGGCATTCGCGTCCCCGCTTCCCGGAGCAGGTCAAAAGCAACCATGACCGTGAAGAGTTCCAAATAGGCGGGCAGGGGCGTCTGGATCCGCTGACCGGCGACGCTGAAAAGCAAATTGACTGGAAGGAGTTCCGAATGGTGGAAAATCAGAAGGATGTAAAGAGAAGGGACGAAAAGCGACAGTAAGAATCCCATAGTCCTGAGAAGTCTGAAGAAGGATGCGATGAAGGCTTTTTGATGAAAATCCTCTGTCGAATGCAGGAATTGGATGAAAACCGAAGGCGCGATTAATGCTTCCGGGCTGCTGTCGCAGAGGATGGCGATCCTTCCTTCCAGAATGTTGTTGGCGACGGTATCCGGCCTCTCAGAATAAAAGATTTTGGGAAAGATCGAAAACTGTTTTTCCCGGAGCGCCACTTCCAAATAGCTGGCATCGGTCACTTCCGGTAACTCAGCCTTTTGTATCCTTTTTTCGACTTCCTGAAGCACGTTTTCGTCCACCAATCCCTTGATGTAAGCCAGGACGACATTGGTGTTCGATTCTTTACCGAGGATGTAATTTTTGAAAATCAGATTTGGATTTTTGATCCTCTTTCTGAGCAAGGAAAGATTAGTCAGCAGGTTTTCGTTGAAAGAATCGTTGCTGCCCATGACCGTTATCTGCGTTGTTGGTTTTTCGACCGCCCTTTCCTGGTACATGCGCGCGCCGACAATCAGGCATTTATTGCACCCTTCCAAAAACACTATCATGTCCCCGCTCAGGAGCGCGTTGAAGAGTTTCCCGAAGCTTTCCGCTTCGTCGATTCCGATCGCGATCAGGACTTTGCTTTTGAAAAAGCGGAAACGTTCCTCCCCTTCCGGAAGCTCTTTTTTTGCCTTCAGAAAATTCCGGTTCAGGGCGTCGATTACGGTTTTGTTTAAGAGTTTTTGGTCGACAAGGCCCGCAAGATAGGCGAGCCCGACGTCTATTTCCTGATGGTTGTTTTCCAAAGTGAATTTGACGGTTACGAAATCCCAGCATTCGCCCTGGTAGATTTTCAAATAATCAATGTTTTCCCTGACGGTCGCGTATAATTCCTTTTTCAGATAATCATCATTCGAAACCGGAAACTGCGTTTTTTGGCCCTGCTGGTTTTTCTGTTTTTTGTTTTCTTTTCCCTTCTTAAAAATCGCCATTTTTTTCACCTTATCTATTATTATGCGGAGTTTGCTGACTTTTAAACAAAAATTTCTTCCATGGGCAGCCGGGATTTTCATTGACTTTAACGGGAAGTTATTTTATAATTATATATATAATTTTGCAGATTGTTCCGAAACAATTAATCAGGGTTTGCTGGACGTATATTCTCGCTTTAAACAAGATACACGGATAAATTCGTCCTTAGAAGCTTTCTTTTAAGGATTTTATTTTTTAGGAGGTCAGCATGTATCGAAAAGTAAAGGGCACCCAAGACTTCTTTGGCATTGAGGCGAAAAAGCTCCGCCATCTTGAGGGCATAATCAGAGCGGTCATCGAAAAATTCGGTTATGAGGAAATCATCACCCCGATTTTTGAAAACACGGAAGTCTTTGTCAGGAGTTCGGGCGAAGAATCGGACATCGTTTCCAAAGAGATGTATACTTTCGATGACAAAGGGGGCCGGAGTTTGACTTTGAGGCCGGAAGGGACGGCCCCCGTCGTAAGAGCATTCTTGGAAAACAAACTCTATGCCCGCCGGGCATTGAATAAATACTATTATTTTGGACCCATGTTCAGGTACGAACGTCCCCAAGCAGGAAGATACCGCGAATTCAACCAGTTCGGTATCGAGGCCTTCGGCGCGTCCTCTCCCTATCTGGATGCGGACGTCATCATTTCCGCGGCGGAAATCTTTAAAGCCCTGGGAATCGAAAACATCAAACTGAAAATAAACACGATCGGGGATTTTGCTTCCCGCGCGGCTTATAGCGCGTTGTTGAAAGAACATTTCGGAAAGGGCATTTCTTCTTTATGCGATGATTGCGCGCGGCGCCTGGATAGAAATCCCCTGCGGATTTTGGATTGCAAAATCGACCGCGACAATCCCCTCCTCAAGAATGCCCCGAAAATAGAAGCGGTTCTCTCAGCAGAGGCGAAAGCCTATTTCCAAAAGGTTTTAAAGATTCTGGATGCTTCGGGCATTAGTTACGAAGTCGATCCCAATCTGGTCCGCGGGCTTGATTATTATACGGACACGGTCTTTGAATTCATTCTCGAAAGCGATGATGAACTCGGAGGCCTTGCGGTCTGCGCGGGCGGGAAATATTCCGATTTGGTACGTTCCTTTAACGGTCCGGACATCCCCGGCATCGGCTATGCCTTCGGAATTGAAAGAATCATCGCGATCATGGACAAGCAAAACCTCTTTCCCGACCTGGCAAGCCGCGCAGACATCGTTTTGATCAGCCTTGACGAGGAAGCAAAAGAAAAAGCCCTGCTCCTGGCGCGCGCTTTGCGGGGCGCAGGGTTCTATGCGGAATTGGATTATCAGAATTTCAATTTGAAACCGCAGTTCCGGCTCTCCGAGCAGGTTGATGCGAAGTTTTTGGTCATCATCGGCGAGGAAGAGTTGAAGAATAAACAGCTCGCGGTCAAGAATGCTTTGACCAAGGAGCAGGAATTAATTCCGGAAACGAAGATTTTAGAGTATTTTAAGGAGAACCTGAAATGAGAACGCATAATAACGGTGAACTAAGAATCCAGCACGTCGGTAAAGAAGTGACGCTCGTCGGTTGGGCAGCAAAAAGGCGCAACCTCGGCGGCATCATTTTCATTGACCTCAGGGACCGCTACGGAATCACGCAAATCGTCTGCAAACCCGACAATCCGATGTATGGGGTTTTGGAAGAAGTGAAGAACGAATATGTGGTCCAGGTTAGGGGCAGGGTCTTGGAAAGGGAAAGCAAGAACAAAAAACTTCCCACCGGGGACATCGAAGTCGAAGCTATTTCCGTAAAAATATTGAACAGGGCCGAAAACCCGCCCATGATTATTGCGGATGAGACCGATGCCCTGGAGGAATTGCGGATGAAGTACCGCTACCTGGACCTGCGCAGGCCGGTGATGCAGAAGAACCTCATCATCAGGCATAAAATCGCGCAGGCTGTCAGGGAATACCTGAACAAGCATGATTTCATCGAAGTCGAGACCCCCGTCTTCGGAAAATCCACGCCGGAAGGTGCAAGGGATTATCTGGTTCCTTCGCGCCTCCATCCGGGCAAGTTCTATGCCCTGGCCCAGTCACCGCAGATTTATAAACAGCTTTTGATGATTGCGGGAATTGAGCGCTATTATCAGATTGTAAAATGTTTTCGGGACGAGGATTTCCGTGCCGACAGGCAGATGGAATTCACGCAGATTGACCTGGAAATGAGTTTTGTTGATGAGGAAGACATCTATGGGCTTGTGGAAGGGCTGGTTCAAAAAATTATGCGGGAAGCGAAAGGAATTGAAATCAAACTTCCGCTTCCGCGCCTGAGTTTCCAGGAAGCGCTCGACCGTTTCGGGACCGACAAACCCGACACCCGTTTTGGAATGGAACTCGTTGATCTGAGCGAACTGTTCCGGGATACTGAATTTGGAGTTTTCCGGAAAGTGTTGGAAGCAGGGGGCGTAATCAAGGGCATCAATGCCAAGGGCGCAGCCAGCAATTATTCTCGGAGAGAAATTGAACGCCTTGAAGAAGAAGCGAAAAAATTCAAAGTCAAGGGTTTAAGTTGGCTGAAATATGAAAATGATAATTTCAGCGGCTCGCTGGCAAGGTTTCTTGAAGGAAGCGGCGCAGCTTTGCGCGAAAAATTGGGTATTGAAAACGGTGATTTGTTCCTGATCGTTGCCGACAAGCTGAAACATGCAAATTTGGCGCTCGGTCATTTGAGAAACATCCTGGGCCGCGAACTTGGGTTGATTGACAATTCCCGCTTTGAATTCCTGTGGGTGAAGGACTGGCCGGCCTTCGAATATGACGAAGAGGCGGGCCGTTATGACTCCACCCATCATCCCTTCACTTCCTTGAGGGAGGAAGACATGGATCTGCTGCTTTCGGAACCGGAAAAATGCCATTCGAAGAGCTATGATCTGGTGCTGAACGGCTATGAGCTCGGAAGCGGGTCGATCAGAATCCACGACCAGGATTTGCAAAGGAAAGTTTTTGCTGTGCTCGGACTTTCGGAAGAAGAAGTGTTGGAAAAATTCGGCTTTTTGATTGAAGCCTTGAAATACGGCACCCCGCCCCACGGCGGCATCGCCCTCGGCCTCGACCGTTTGGCGATGATCCTCTGCGGAGCGCAATCGCTCAGGGACGTAATCGCCTTTCCGAAGAGCGCGAGCGGCATCGACCCGATGAGCGGCGCGCCGAGTTACCCCGCTCCCGAACAACTGCGGGAATTGAAATTGGAAGTAAAAAATGAAGAATCTTGAAAGGCTTGAATATTTAATCGGTTCCGAAAATATCAAAAAATTAAACCGCGCCCAAGTCGCCGTCATCGGTTTGGGAGGCGTCGGAAGCGTCGCCGCCCTGGCTCTCGCCCGCTCCGGCATCGGCGCTTTGATCATCCAGGACCATGACGTCGTCCAGGAAAGCAATATCAACCGCCAATTGATCGCCAATTACGAAACGCTCGGGCGACCAAAAGTGGACGTCATGGAAGAAGAAATTTTGAAAGTAAATCCCGATTGTCGGGTGACAAAACTATTTGAAAGGTTTTCCGCGGAAAGCAAATTATTCGAGCATGATTTTCAATATTTGATTGACGCAATCGATTCCGTCGAAGACAAATTTCTTCTGATCAAAGAAGCTTTAAAGCGGGAGCTATCCTTCATTTCCGCAATGGGCGCGGCCAAAAAAACCGATCCTTCGCAGCTTGAGGTCACCAGCATAAACAAAACCACCCACGATCCGCTCGCAAGGATACTCAGGAGAAAACTCAGGGAAGAAAATCTAAAAGCAGATTTCATGGTCGTCTCCTCCACGGAGGCGCCTGCGAAGATTCCCGCTTTGGGGTCCTACATGCCGGTCACCGCAACTGCGGGGCTGTTGCTTGCGGATTACATCATAAAACTAATCACCGGAGGTATGCCTTGATTCTAAATATATACATTCAAGCGGCGATTGTGATCGCCGTCATTGCCATCTTTTTTCTTTCTTTGTTTCTGAATTGGAAGACGAAAGCGCCCAAGGAGGCCGAGCTTCCCGAACAATGCAGGTTCTGCCCATCGGACACCTGCATCATCAAAATCGGGGATGCCGAAAAGAAGAAAGAAGAACTGCGAGCAGTTTTGGAAAAATGCGAGGAGAGCGATGAAAAAACGGACTGATTACATCAATTGGGACCGTTACTTCATGGGCGTCGCCCTCCTTTCCGCCATGCGCAGCAAGGATCCGAACACGCAGGTCGGAGCCTGCATCGTCAATCAAAGGAACAGAATCGTCGGCATCGGCTATAATGGGCTTCCCTTTGGCTGCGATGACGATCTGTTTCCTTGGGCGAGCGAAGGGGAATTCCTGGATACGAAATACCCCTACATCGTCCATGCGGAACCGAATGCGATTTTGAATTCCGATGCTGACCTGGAAGGCTGCCGGATTTATGTGACGCTTTTTCCCTGCCATGAATGCGTCAAACTGATCATCCAAAGCGGCATCAAGGAAATCATTTATCTTTCTGACAAATACAACAACACATTATCCGACCAAGCAGCAAAAAGAATGCTTGCTGGGAGCGGAATCAGTTATCGGAAAATTGGTGCCTTTCGGATTAAAATTGAGGAGGAATGAGAATGAAAGCCATCCTGCTTGACTTATTCTCAAGCTTTAAAAAAGCAAAACCGTGGAAAAAGGTTTTGCTCGTTTTCTTGCTGCTTATGAATCTTTTCTTTTTTACAACCGCCGTCATCAAAGTGAATTATGAAGTGCTCACGCCCGGTTCAATTAATTCCATCGTGAACACGAATGCGGAAGCAAATGATTATTGGGTTCTAAAAATAGATACGGATAATTCTCCCGGGAATGTGAACACGGTCGGTGTTTACCACCATAAAAAGATTTCCTATTTTCAGTATTTGATTTCCAAACTATCGGATAAAATCGATCTCGCGCCCTTTGACCCGAAGACCGACACTACCAAGGAAGAAGACATCATCCGGGGTGATTTACAGAAGGATTACAGCATCGACTATGCATTGATCGTCGCCTATGAGGCGGCGAAAGAAATAGATCCTAACATCCACATCGAGTATTCCTTCCAAGGGTTGCGGGTGCTTGCGGTGAACAGGGATTCCCGGTCCGGACTCAAGCCCGGGGACTTGATCACCAAGATAGATGGGCGTTCTTTTGAAAAGGCGGATGAATTCAGGACCATTCTTGAGGAATTTTCGGGTGATGATGTCATCAAACTTGAGATTTTAAGAAACGGCGAAACGCTTGAGCTTGATTCGCAAATGATGGAAACCGAGGACGGTTATAAGCTCGGCATTCAGATCCACGAAAAGATGACAATCGATCCCAACAAGACCAAGCCAAAGTTTGAAAGAAACAACAAACTCCAATCCCGCGGACCTTCCGGAGGCGCGATGATGGCGCTTGCCATCTATAACGCTTTGACGGATAAGGACATCACCAAGGGTAAGGTCATCATCGGCACGGGCGAGATCGCCCTGGACGGGACCGTCGGCGCGATCGGCGGCGTTCCCCAGAAGATTGCCACAGCGGCGCTCTACGGCGCGGACATTTTCTTCATCGGCGAAGACAATTATGAGGAAGCGCTCGCGGCCTATCAGGAAATGAAGGCTCTCTTCAAGCCGGGATTCAGACTGATTAAAGTAAAAGAATTCAAGGACATCATTTCTGAATTGGAGGCGCTGCCATGAAAAACTGGAAAAAAGGCAGGGAAGAACAGAGAAAGTTTTACGGCGTGAAGCTCGGTTCGAAGCAGAGCATCATCAGCACCCTTGCCTCTCTCTTCCTGAGCTTTCTAGTCTTTCTTCCCTTGGCGATGGTTTTGTACCAGTTCGTTTTCATCTACGGTTATGAACGCCAACTTGTTTATGTTTTCATAGTTCTTGTTTGGATTTCTCTCCAGGGATTCAATGCCCTGATGAATTATGGGGCAGTGAGATTCGCGAAGGTGCTGGATAAAAACAACGAAGCCCTGCAGAGCATTGAAGAAAAACATGTCATAATTTATCAGTTTTTGAATCCGGGCTTTGCTTTTGCTTCCTTGGCCTTCATTTTATTCATTGCCTACCAATTGGGGGCATTCTCATGAAAACGCGGCACATCATCATCGGCATCATTTTGGTTGCAATCGGCATCATCATCGACCAAGTGACTAAATATGTCGCTTTCCGGAATTTCGAACTGAACAGGGATTATAAATGCATCCCCGGCCTGTTCCGTTTTTCCTTGGTGAAAAACGACGGTAGCGCTTGGGGCATGTTTTCCGGAAAACTCTGGTTTCTGATTTTGATCACGGTCGTCGCTCTCGGTTTCTTCATTTGGATGGCTAAGGATTTCGATTTCAAGGAAAACGCAATTTTCAGCGCTTCCTTCGTGCTGATATTGAGCGGCACGCTCGGAAATTTCATTGACCGCATCGTCCTGGGCTATGTCCGCGATTTCGTCACTTTTGATTTCGTTTCTTTTCCGAGTTTTAATTTTGCGGACATGTGCCTGACCATCGGCGTCATCTTCCTCTGCATTGACATTCTTTTCGGAGAAACGGGCAAGCGATGGAGTTAAACATCTTGATTGAAACCGATGAAAACCAGCGGCTCGACAAATACCTTGCCGCCAAACTTGAGTGGATGACGCGGACGCAAATCAAGGCTTTGATTGAGGACGGATTTATTCTTGTAAACGGGAGGATTGTAAAAGCGAGCTACCCCGTGAAAAGGGGGGATTTGGTTGAAGTGACTGTCCCCGATCCTGAAGATAGCTGGCTTGAACCCGAAAACATCCCCCTCGATGTTTATTATGAGGATTCCGATTTATTGGTAATCAACAAACCGGCCGGCATGGTCGTCCATCCCGCGGCCGGGAATCGGAGCGGCACGCTCGTCAATGCTCTCCTCCATCACTGCAAGGATCTTTCGGGCATCGGCGGTATCCACCGTCCCGGAATCGTGCACAGACTCGACAAAGGCACTTCGGGGCTGCTTGTCGCCTGCAAGAACGATTTTGCCCACCGCTCCTTAAGCAAGTCCTTTGCCAGGCGGCAGGTCACGAGGAAGTACCATGCAGTGGTTCACGGCTTGATCCCCCATAACTACGGCCGCATAGAAGCTCCCATCGGCAGGAGTCCCCAGGACAGGAAGCTGATGGCGGTTATGGAAGGGGGGAGGGACGCGGCGACTAATTTCCGCGTGCTTGAGCGTTTTTCCGAACACAGTTATTTGGAACTCTCCCTGGAGACGGGGAGAACGCACCAAATCAGAGTCCACATGCAATACATCGGCCATCCAGTCGTCGGCGACCCGCAATACGGCAGAAAAAAAGACCCGGTGCGGCAGGTGCTCCTGCACGCGCAGACGCTCGGGTTCAATCATCCCCGGACGGGCAAATATCTGGAATGGAGCGCGCCCTTACCGGATTATTTCGAAACACATCTCAATCAACTCAGAAAAAAAGACAGCATCTAGCTGTCT
>LFRY01000073.1:0-5398 GCA_001512995.1 Acholeplasmatales bacterium DTU067 | reverse complement strand
CTTTCGCATTGCATTTTCATTATTTTGCTGATCGCAAGGTCAACCTTGCTTCCCGCTCCCTTGGGAAGTTCCAAACCGACTTTTTTGGAGAGCTTGTCGAACTCATGGATGAAACCATAGCGGGCGATGATGCTTGCCGCGGCGACCGCAAGGAACTTGCTCTCCGCCTTTTCAACAAGCTCAACGTTTTCGATCCTTATCTTTTCGTCCTTGATGTAATCGAAATATTTCTCTTTGGTCGTGAAGGCATCAATGATGATGCGGTCATAATCCTTTACATTCTGGAGTATGTTGTAGACGACGTTGTTATGCAGCAATGCCTTCAGCTTGTTCATGTTGCAGTTTCGGATTCTGGTCAGGTAATTGTACTTGACATTGTCCAGAATGAGCATGCTGTATTGCAGATCCTTCATCAGAATCGGCCCCAGATTCCGCACTTTTTCGTCGGAGACCTTTTTTGAATCCTTGATTCCCAAACGGAGCAGCATGGGAATTTTGTTTTTCGGAACAAAGACGCCGGCGACGACAATCGGCCCGAAAAAATCACCGGTTCCGACCTCGTCGGTTCCGATAATCGAATGGAGCTCGCTTCCGACTTGTGCTTTTTCTTCCTTCGCCGGAACCTCCAATCCCAGAAGTGAGCAGATTTCACCGTAAGCTTTTTCGGCGCCTGCGCCCTGGACAAGCAAGGTCAGGGTTTTGAAAATCGTCAGCGTTGCCGACTTGAATTTTGCCCGAAATAGTGTATAATTATTGGTGTGCTCGACCTGATAATCATTATATTTGTTGATTATCGCGGTCGCCTGTTCGTTTGATAAATCCAATGTGTAATTCATAATATTTCAATCATCCTTACACATATTATATCATAAAATCACCAAAAAAGAAAGCATTAATTATGGAAAAATCACTGAAAATTCTGGAATTTAATATTATCTTAGAAAAAATCCGCGCGAAAACGCATTTGGACGCAAGCAAAGAAGAACTTAAGAAACTCAAGATGATGAATGATCCGGAAGAAATTGAAAAGGCGCTCAGCGAAACGGACGAAGCCGCGGTTTTATTGCAAAGGATGCACCGTTTCCCGCTCTATTTTTCTTCCGACGTCGGCGTTTTAATCGCCCGCTGCTCCAAGGGTGGGGTTGTGACTGCCGAGGAATTGCTTGAGGTTGGGAAATTCCTTGACTCAATCAAGGCCAACTTCCTTTATCTAAAAACCTTGGAAGAAAACCAGCTTGCGGCTCCTCATTTTCAGGAACGCGTGAAGACTTTCTTTTATCCCCTTGAATTAAACAAAAGAATCAAGGAAGTGATTGATCCTGAAGGGGAAATCAAGGACACGGCTTCCCGCGCTCTGCGGGACATCAGGAGAGCGATCCGGGATTGTGAACGCCAAATCAGAAGCAAGCTTCAGGAGATTTTGCATAAGGAAAGCGCGAAACTCACTTCCAATCTGATTTCCATCAGGAATGAACGCTACGTCATCCCCGTGCGAAACGACCAAAAACATCAGGTCCCGGGCATCATCCACGGCCAAAGCGCCTCTGGAGAAACGGTCTTCGTCGAGCCTTTGGCTGTGAACCAGCTCAACAACAGACTCAATGGGCTGCTGGAAGAAGAAGAACGCGAAATCGCACGGATATTGCGGGAAATCTCCGCGCGGATTGCTTCCTGCTCCGAAGAATTGCTCTCCGCTTACAAAACGCTCATCCATCTCGACATCGTTTTCGGTAAAGCGGAATACGCCCTTGAAATCGATGCCAAGAAGCCCCGCATAAACACAGAGGGCATATTGGAATTATATAATTGCCGGCATCCGCTTTTGAATGTCGAAAGGGTCGTGCCGAACAATGTCTTCATCGGCAGGGATTACCAGGGCATCATCATCACCGGTCCGAACACGGGCGGGAAGACGGTGCTTTTGAAAACTGTCGGTCTGCTTTCCCTGATGGTCAAATACGGTTTGCTCGTTCCTTGCGATGAAGAAAGCCAAATCATGATTTTCGATAAAGTGCTCGCCGACATCGGCGACGAACAAAGCATCGACCAGAACCTTTCGACCTTTTCCGCGCATCTGAAAAATGTCATTTCCATCATCAATGCGGCGAGCGAAGAATCCCTGGTTTTGCTTGACGAACTCGGTTCCGGCACCGATCCCGCGGAAGGCTCCGCGCTTGCGATCGCGATTTTTGAGCATTTGCTTTCGAAAAAATGCCTTGTTATCGCCACTTCCCATTATTCCGAGTTGAAACTCTATGCCTACCGTTCGGAAAACGTGATCAATGCGAGCGTCGAATTTGACGTGAACACGCTGCAGCCGACCTACAAACTCCTTTTGGGAATCCCCGGTCAAAGCAATGCCTTGAAAATTTCGCGGATGCTGGGCCTTTCGGAGGAAATCATCCAAAAGGCGGAAAGCTATGCCTATGAACGAAGCGATGATTTCGGTCGCGCTTTGGACAAATTATTGAAACAAACCCGGGAACTTGAAAGGCTGCAGAAGCAAACAAAAGAAAAAGAAAAGAACCTCTCCGTACGCCTGGCAGAGCTGGATTTTGAAAGGGAAGAGCTGCGCTTGCAGAAGAATGAAATTTTGAAGCAGGCGGAGGAAGAGGCGCGGGCTTTGATCAGCGAGAGCGAAGCGAAGCTCAACAAGCTTTTTGATGATCTGGAAGCGATGAAAGAGCGGGCCGTGAAAGGCCATGAGGTTGCGGAAACGAAGCACCGTTTTCGCATGCTCAAGGCCGAGGCAAAAGCCGAGCGGGAAAGCACTCCGGAAGAAACCGAATTCAAAGCAGGAGAAAGCGTATTTCTTGAAAGATTCGGCGCTTATGGTATAATTTTAAGTGAAAAGAAAAACAATAAATTCGATGTTCAGATCGGAAACGCGACGGTGACCGTCTCAAAGAAAGAAATCCGCCATGCGGAGGCTGGCGATGCGAAAACGTCGCTTTCGCCGAGGACAAATCGCGCGCTTGCGGTAAAAAAAGATGTTTCCATGACCCTCGATCTCAGAGGCAAGCGTTATGAAGAAGCGAAGATTGCTTTGGAGAAATTCATCGATGATGCGCTCTTCGGCGCTCTGGCCCAGGTCAACATTATTCATGGTTTCGGAACCGGCATCATCAGGGAAATGGTCCATAATTACTTGAAAAAAAGTGAGTTTGTGGAATCATTCCGCTTCGGCGGTGCGAATGAGGGCGGTCGTGGCGTTACGGTCGTGAACCTAAAAAAATAATCTAGGAGGAAAAAATGGTTAAAAAGATCACTGGAGAAGAATTCATGAGGGAGGCTACAGGAACTGTTCTGGTTGACTTCTATGCAGATTGGTGCGGGCCCTGCAGAATGGTGAGCCCGATTGTGGAAGAATTGGCGAACGACAATGCCGACATGGGATTCAAAAAGGTCAATGTTGACGAGGAACCAGATTTGGCAATGCGCTACAATGTCCGCAGCATACCGACTTTGATACTCTTTAAAGACGGAAAAGAAGTGGACAGGGTCATCGGTTTCGCTCCGAAACAGCGCCTCCAAACTTGGCTTGACTCCCATAAATAAGCATTTCCCCGCAGGAATGCTTTTTTATTTCCGGATATTTTTCTTGTACAAATCAGCGGAATTTTGTTATAATTTACACAAGAGAGAAGTGAGAAGATGGAAGTTATCGATATTATCAGTTATAAGCATGACGGCGAACTCCACCGGGTTTGGAAGGATGTCGTCGTTCTATCCAAAACGGAAGAAGAAATCGTCATTTTAAATGACAAAGTTTATGTCATCGACGGTGACGGCAGGCGCTGGAAGACGCGCGAACCTGCAATCTGTTTTTTCTATAAGCAGCATTGGTTCAACATCATCTGCATGCTCAGAGACGATGACATCTATTATTACTGCAATTTGAGTTCCCCCTATGTTCTGGATCAGGAAGGGATTAAATACATCGATTATGATTTGGATGTAAAAATCTTCCCTGACGGCGAGGTAATGCTCCTTGACCGGGACGAATACGATTTTAACATCAAACACAAACACTATTCCCAGGAACTCAGGGAAATCATCAGGTACAATCTGGAACTGCTTCTCGGATTCATCAAGGATAAACGGGCCCCCTTCAACCGCGAAAGCGTGCTTAAATGGTATGAGCATTACCTGAAGCTTGCCGAAAAAAGGAGGAATAATGATTATCCCCGTCACCGAAGCAAATGAAGAAGCTTGGGCGGAGCTCTGCGCGGCTCTCTGGCCGGAAGTCGGAAAAGAACATTTCCTTCAGGAAAGAGCTTCCGGAAATTTGCAAAATGGATATTTGTATGTGGTCGATGGCGAAGCCGTTGCCTTCATCAGCCTGTCATTGAGGCATGATTATGTGGAAGGGACCGCATCCAGCCCCGTGGCCTATCTGGAAGGGATATTTGTTAAACCTGCATTCCGAAAACAGGGAATCGCCCGTAAACTGATTGAATTTTCAAAAAACTGGGCGCTGGAACGGGGTTGTTCCGAACTTGCTTCTGATTGCGAACTTGAAAACAAAACCAGCGAAATTTTCCATAAAAAACTTGGTTTTGAAGAAGCTAACCGCCTTATCTGTTTTAAAATGAACCTAAAGGAATAAAAAAACCATTGCCTGCACGGTAATGGTTTTTTTCGTAAGGAGAGAAAGACAAATGTACTTAAACTATAGGGTTGTTGTAGAGTTCTTCGGCTTTGTTCCAGTCGATGACATTGAACCAATTGTCAATGTATTCGGCTCTCCGGTTCTGATATTTGAGGTAATAAGCGTGCTCCCAAACGTCGATTTCAAGAATCGGGTTCACTCTCAGATTCATGGGCACGTCCTGGTTTGCCGTGGAGACGATTTTGAGGTTGCCGTTTTCGTCGCTCACGAGCCAGGCCCAGCCGGATCCGAAACGTCCCAGAGCGGCTTTTTTGAAGGTTTCCTTGAAGTTTTCAAAGGAACCGAAATCGCGGTTGATCGCTTCCGCAAGCCTCCCCACGGGGGCTTTTGAGGAGGCGGGAGTCATGCCGTCGAAGAAGAGGTTGTGGTTGAGGACGCCGCCGCCGTTATTGCGGACTGCTGTTTGGATTGCTTCCGGCAGATTTTCCAGATTCTGCAGAAGCCAAATCAAAGTTTTGTCATGTAGTTCAGGATAATTCTCCAAAGCTTTGTTCAAGTTGTTGACATAGGCCAGATGATGTTTGTCATGGTGATAATGCATGGTTTCTTTGTCAATGAAAGGTTCCAAAGCATCATAATCATAGGGTAAAGATTTCAATTTGAAGGGATAAGTTTCTTTCATAATACCTCCTTATAAAGTATATTCTTTTAATCCATTTATGTGAGAAAGCTTACTTTCTGCTTCTATTATATCATTCTGTGACATAATTTCCATTGATATGCTTG
>LFRY01000080.1:7343-16071 GCA_001512995.1 Acholeplasmatales bacterium DTU067 | reverse complement strand
GGGCGCCGTGCTTTGTTCGGTCGTGTTCAACGGACTGCTTGCATACAGCTTCGCAGTCATCAAGCCGAGCGGTTATAAATTTTTCTATGCGCTTGTGCTCTTCAGCTACATGCTTCCCGCCTTCAGCTCGATCGTTCCCCTATACAAATCAATCGTTGACCTGAAGTTGATGAATTCGTACGTGCCGCTCTGGCTGATGTTCGGAGCCAATGCCTTTTATCTGATGATGATGAAGAATTATTTCGAGTCGATTCCGAAATCCATTTTCGAAGCCGCCGCCATCGACAAATGCAGTCCCTTCAAGACCTTTTTTCTGATCGTCCTGCCGCTCTCCAAACCGATCCTCAGCGTCGTCGCCATCTTCACGATGACGGCGGCCTGGTCGGATTTCCTCCTCCCCTATCTGGTTCTGAACGACAGCGACATGATGACGATCATGGTCAAAATCTATGACCTGAAAACCACGATGGGCAATGTCCAGGGTTTCGGTCCCGACAAACTGCTGATGGTCCTGACGATTTCCATCCTTCCCCAGATTCTGATTTTCATCCTCTTCCAAAAAAGAATCACCGCCAACGCCTACATGGGCGCGATCAAGGAGTGAAGCATGGCAAAAATCGCAACCAGATATCTGGAAATCGATCCCTGGCGGATCATCGAGAAAGGTTTCCATCCCGAAAGGAACCAGGTTTCCGAATCGATTTTTTCCCTCGCGAACGAGTTCATGGGCGTGAGGGGTTTTCTTGAGGAAGGCTTTTCCGGAAAATCCCTCCAGGGAATTTACTACAACGGCATCTACGAATGGGGGGAAGAAGAAAGAGCTAGTTATAAGGGCATCATCGGGCGCACCCACTATCTCGTGAACGGCCTCAACTGGCTGAAAACAAGGATTTTCATCGACGGAAAAACTCTGGACATCGGCCAGGAAAAAATCCGTGATTTTGAAAGGGTGCTTGATTTAAGATCCGGCACCCTCACGCGGAGCTTAACATTGATTAATGATTTTGGAGAAATCTCTTTCACCTTCATCCGCTTCCTAAGCATGAGGCATTGCAACAGGGGTTATCAAAGAGTCATCATCGCCTCCGATTATCCGGCGGAAATGGAAATCAGCTTCGGGCTTGATTTTGATACGAAGCATTGGGGAAGGCCGGGACGCTGGCAGGCCGAATTCGGCGCCGGCGGAATCAGCGTGCTCGGGAGGACGGAATCGACGGGACAATTCCTGGCTGCGGCCGCGGAAATCCAGTCATCACTTCCTTATGAAATCTACAAAACCGAAAAAGAGATCGGCGCAAGGTATCGCTTCAAACTCCAAGGCGAAACAGTCTTTGACCGGAAGGTGAGCATTTTCGCCGACAGGCAGGGAGAGAAGCGGGAAGAGCTTTTGCTTGCAGCGGAAGCGGATCTTCAGAAGAGCCCCGGTTTTTCGGAAGCTTTGGTAGCGGCGAAAGCCTATTGGGAGGATTTTTGGCAGCGGACGGATGTTGAAATCGAGGGCGATCCGGAAAACCAGCAGGGCATCCGCTTTTGCATCTATCACCTGCAACAGACCTACCACGGCTTCGACCCCGGAAACAACATCGGAGCCAAGGGGCTCACCGGGGAAGCTTACAGCGGGCATGCCTTCTGGGATACGGAAACCTATTGCCTGCCCTTCTATCTCTTCAATAATCTTTCCGCCGCGCGGGATTTGCTGATCTTCCGCTACCGCACGCTTCCGGAAGCGCGAAAGCGGGCGCGGGAACTGGACTGCGAAGGAGCATGCTATCCGATTGCCACTTTGAACGGGCACGAAGCCTGCAGCCTCTGGCAGCACGCGAGCCTCCAGCTTCAGCCGAGCACGGGGGTCGCCTACGGGATTTACCATTATTACAGAGTGTCAAAAGACAATGAATTCCTCAAGGATTATGGTTTTGAGATGCTTGTGGAAATATCAAGGTTCTTGCTCAGCCGCGGGCAGTGGAACCGCGAAGGAAAGTTCGGCTATTATTGCGTGATGGGCCCGGACGAATTCCAGATGATGGTGCACCATAATTCCTATACGAATTATCTTGCGAAAAGGACTTTCCTGTTCACTTTGGAAGTAAGGGATCTTCTGAAAGACAATGACAAATATGAGCAAATTATTGAGAAATTGGGAATCGGGGAAGACTTCTTCCGGAAAATTAAAACCGCGGCCGCTCAGATGCTGCTCCTGTATGATCCGGAGACGGAGCTGTTCGAACAGCATCTTGGTTACTTTGAACTGCCCCACATCGACATCGGCTCGATTCCGGTCACGGATTTTCCCCTCTACAACAACTGGAGTTATGACCGGATTTACAGAAACGACATGATCAAGCAACCCGATGTTTTGATGTTCCTGTTTCTGTTCGCGAGCGATTTCCCCCTCTCCGTGAAGAAGGCCAATTATGAGTTTTATGAACCGCGCTGCATCCACGAATCATCGCTTTCCCCTTCGGTGCATTCGATCCTTGCGGCGGAAATCGGGAAAAAGGATGAAGCTCTCGCCTTTTTCGAATTCGCGACCCGCTTGGATTTGGACGATTACAACAGGAATGCGGAAGAAGGCCTCCACCTCACTTCGATCGCGGCCGCCTGGATGAACATCGTCTACGGTTTCGGCGGGCTCCGGTCGGACGGGGCATGCTTAAGCCTCGCTCCCCAAATCCCTGCCATCTGGAAGCGCTATGCTTTCAAGATCAATTACCGGGGCAAGAACATCAGAGTCGAGGTTACGAAGGACGAAGTCAAGCTTTCTTCGGATGATGAGAAACCCGCAACCCTTCTCCTCTACGGAAAAGAAATCATCTTACGGGATGAATACAGGGCGGAGTTAAGGAAATGAAATACCGGGGTGTGATCTTCGATCTGGACGGGGTTCTCTGTTCCACCGATGAATACCATTATCTCGCCTGGAAAGAAATCGGGGAAGCCATCGGCATTGATTTCACGCGCGCAGACAACCACCGTCTCCGCGGCGTCAGCCGCATGGAAAGCCTGGAAATCCTGCTTGAAAAAAGCGAGCAAGACTTCAGCCAAGAAAAAAAAGAACTCCTGGCGGAGCGGAAAAACAGGATTTACAGGAAATATCTTGAAAGAATGAGCGAGAAGGATCTGGTTCCGGGCGCTTTGGAGCTTTTTTCTGAACTGAAGAAAAGGAATCTGAAAATCGCCGTCGGCTCTTCCAGCAAGAACGCGGGTTTCATCCTTGAAAAACTGGGCATCCGTGACGCCTTCGATGCCGTCGTCGACGGAAACGACATCGAGCATTCCAAACCCCATCCCGAGGTTTTTCTGAATGCGGCGGAAGCTCTGGGTTTGGAGCCGGGAAGCATCTTGGTTCTGGAAGACGCGGAGGCGGGGATAGAGGCTGCGCGCGCGGGAGGATTCGTTCCCGTCGGAATCGGACCCGCGGCGGGTTCTGCGGTTTTCAGAATCGATAAACTCAGTGATCTATTGGGGATAATAAAATGAGCGCCTCAGCGCTCATTTTCTATGGGCAATATGCATTCTTCGGAATCATTCCGGGAATTGTTCACGAAGGTGGAAACGCGGTGGGCATGGAATTTGCTTTCATCCAGGGGCTCGGTCAAAGCAAGCAGGGCTTCAGGATTTTGCTGTGTAAGCCATAGCCTTTCTGCTTCCTGTTCCAAAACGATGGGCACGCGACCGTGGATTTTTCTCAGTTCCGACCCCGCTTCGCAGGTGATGATCGCGCAGGTCGGGACTCTTTCTCCGGACAGCTCTGCCCAGTTCCAAATGCCGGCGAAGGAAAAGAGTTTTCGGTCTTTTAGAGCGATCCTGTAGGGAAGTTTCTGTTTCCCCTCTTTTTTCCATTCATAATAGCCGTCGGCGAGGATCAGGCATCTTTTGTTTCGAAAGGAATTTTTGAAACTTGGTTTTTCCGAAAGTGTCTCCCTTCTCGCGTTGATGATCTCGAAACCGCTTGAAAAGGAGGGAACGAACCCCCAGCGCATGAGTCCCGCGCGGAAATTCTTTCCGTCGGAAATGACGGCGATGATTTTTTCTCCGGGGGCGACGTTATAGCGGGGCAGGAAGATGTCGACCTCGAAGTCCTCGATTCCGAACTGCCGGTATAAATGTTCTTTCAAATCTTCCTTATTTACCGCAATCGTGAAGCGACCGCACATGTTTTCACCTCATTTTTTACTTGGAAAACCATGGTTTCCCGACGGTTTTTTTCTAAAAAACTCCGCTTCCGTTCTTGATTTTCATTATATCATTTTCGAATTGGAAAAACAATTAATGTGGGTTGTCTTTCCTTTGGTCAGGAATAAAATCTTTTCAAAAGCCCGAATAATTGCATTTTATGGTAAAATAATGTTATAATATGAACAGGGAAGTTTTTTAAGGAGTGTGCAATGAAAAATAACATCGGAAACGATTTTCTCAGGTTGACGCAATACAAGTTTCTTGAGGAGTCCGACCGCGCCAAAGGCGTTCCTCAGCCCCCCATCGAAATCCCGGAAAACGAGAATCCTTTGCTTGAGCTTGACGATCCCAAAGCCTTCGCGCTTCCGGAGCGGAATCTGACGGAATTGCTGGAAAGAAGGAAGAGCTACCGCGAATATTCCGACGAGCCCCTCACCAGGGCGGAACTATCATATCTGCTCTGGGCGACTCAGGGCGTGAAGAAGAGGATTATCCAGGAGACGGCGGAGGGCTTCGTGGATGTCACTTTGCGAACCGTTCCTTCCGCGGGCGCGCGGCATCCTTTCGAAACGTTTTTGTTGTTGAATAATGTTGAAGGGTTTGAGGCGGGGCTTTACCGCTACATCGCGACGAAGCATAAGCTCCAGGCTTTGGAAGTCACCGCCGACATCCAAGACGAAATCGTCAAGGCCTGTCTGGGGCAGGAGTTTTTGAAAACCTCGGCCGCGACCTTCATTTGGGTTGCCGATTCCTACCGGACCCGCTGGCGCTACGGCGAAAGGGGCGTCCGCTATCTCTTCCTGGATGCGGGCCATGTCTGCCAGAACCTCTATCTTGCCGCTTCCGCCATCGACGCCGGAGCCTGCGCCGTCGGCGCCTTCAATGACGAGGAGCTGAACAGCCTCATGGGTCTTGATGGCAGCAACCTCTTCGTGATTTATCTTGCAACCGTGGGGAAACTTGTCTCCCAGGCTTAAAGATTCAAGCGCTTGCGCTTTTTTCTTTTTCCTGATTGTTTTCAATCCCAATCGGTGTTATAATGGATAGGACGCAAGAAGACGCAATTGAGGAGAAGAAAATGAAGAAATTACTTCCTAGAAAGAAACCTAGTCTGGGAATCGTCCTTTTTGTTTTGCTTGCGGCGGTAACGATTTTCGTCTTTTTCGCCGGCTATGAGAACAGCACGAAACTGACCCAAATCTTTGCCCTGGCGACCGCCATTTCCGGCGTCGTTTCCTTCCTGATCGAAATGATCAGGGGGAAGAAGCTGGCGGAGGCGGAATTCATCGTCAATTTGAATCAGATCTTCACTTCTAACGAACAATACAGGAAGGCCTACACCTGTTTTGAAAATTACGACTTTGAAAACACGCCCGACATCGAATGTTTAACGAATTCGGAAATAAGCAATTATCTGACCTTTTTTGAAACATTCTATTTGTTGATTGAAAGAAAAATCCTCGACATCGGGATGATCGACGACCCCTTCGCGTACCGTTTCTTTTTGGCGGTCCATAACCCCTGCGTCCAGGAAAGGAAGCTTGTAAAAAGCCCGAAGAATTTCCCGAACATCTATATACTTGAGCGCCTTTGGATGAAATGCCGGGAGAAGAACGGGTTCCCGATTTACCATGAAGAACGGAGCCTGGAAAAGATGGTTCCGGAAGAAGTCTATAGGGAACTGGTTTCCAAGCGATGAAGTTCGAACTGAAGAGGCTGGATGCCTCCTTCCTTGGGGATCTGCTCAGCCTCCAGGATGATGCGTTCAGGCACTTGGGGGATCCGGAAATGCTCCGCCCGAACAGCGCGGAAGTCTTCCTTGAGTGCCTGGAAAAACACCATACGCTCGGGATTTTCCATGAAAAGGAACTCATCGCTTTCGGAATCCTCTACTTCGGTAAAGGCACCCCGGAAAACCTGGGCCATGATTTGGGCGTTCCGAAAAACCTTTTATTCAAAGTCGCGAACGTCAAGCTCATCATCGTGAGGCACGATTTCCGTGGCCAGGGTCTGCAGAGATTCATCATCGGGGAGTTGGAAAAGAAAGCGCAGGCTATGGGGTATGAGATTTTGGCCTGCACGGTCTCGCCGAAAAACCATGTCAGCATTCGGGATTTCCTCCTCTCGGGTTTCGTTTTTTGGAAACAAACACCGAAATACGGGGTCCTCTTAAGGAATGTATATTACAAGAGAATTTAAGTCCGCAACGGACTTTTTATTTTTCCCTTGGTAAAAATTTAGTAAAAAAATTAAAAAAATTTACGAAAACACTTTCATTCGTTTTTTTTATTTGCTATAATAAGTGCAAGAGGAGGTGGGGTCTTGGCGACTATAAGTGATATCGCGAAGAAGGCCAATGTCTCAATCGCCACCGTTTCCCGCGTTCTGAATTATGACAAAACCCTTGCCATCAGCGAGGAAAAAAGGAAACTGATTCTGGAGGTCGCGGCCTCTCTGAATTATGAGACGCCGCGGCGGAAGAGAATGCGAAGGGAAAACAAATTAAAAATCATTTTGATAAACTGGTGCACGGCGCATCAGGAAGTGGAAGACAATTATTATCTGCAGATGCGCCTTGCGGTGGAGAGGGCCTGTTATGAGAACGACATGGAGCTTGTGAAGATTTACAGGGAGGACAATGCTTTTGAGAATTTCCCGGAAGCGGGGGGCGCGATTGCCCTGGGCAGATTTTCGGAAGCCGACCAGAAGCGGATGGAGGTTTTCAAAAACCTGGTGTACTTGGACAGTTCCCCCGCAAATGAAAAATACGACGCAGTCGTGATTAATTTTGAAAAAGCGATGCGAAGCGCGGTCGACCGGCTTTTGGAACTTGGGCACGAGAGAATCGGCTACATCGGCGGCCGCGAGTATTTCGAAAAAAGCGGGGAAACGAAGGAAATTCGGGCGGTGAGTTTCCGGAAATATCTTACGGAATTAAACCTGTATGACCCTGCTTTGGTTTTCATCGGCTCTTTCAGCATTTCAAGCGGCTATCAGCTGATGAAGAAAGCGATCAGGAAAGGGAAGCTTCCCACCGCGATCATCGCCGCGAACGACGGGATTGCGATGGGAATCATCAAAGCCTGCCATGAGGACGGGATCAAGATCCCTGAGGAGCTTTCTTTGATCGGCTTCAATGACGACGTGCAATCCCAGTATTTGGTGCCGCCCCTGTCATCCGTCAGAGTGCACAAGGAAGAAATGGCAAAAACGGCGGTGGAATTGCTTAAGGAAAGAATCGCGCGCCCGGACGGGATTCCGAAAAAGATTGTGATTCCGACGGAATTGGTCATCCGCGAAAGTTGCGCGAAATTATAAAGGAGAGGAAAATGAAAAAAGCATTAATCTTGATCCTTTTCCTGGCAGTTCTTGCCGGCTGCGACAGGAAACCCGAATTTGAGATCTATGAGTGGGAACCGACTTACGGCTCCCGAACCACGGACGAAGATTACCGGGATTATGATTCCTCATACGATCCCGAGAGTTTTAAGATCGTGCCCGTGAAGAATCTCCAAGGAGAGAAGCGGAAAGATTTCATGATGGCCGTCGACGCCTCGATGATTAAAAAAGTTCTGGATGCGGGCGGAGTTTATTATAACGAAGAAGGCAGGGAACAGGATGTCTTTGAGATTCTCGCCTTGAACGGCGTCAATTATTTGCGGGTGAGAATCTGGAACGATCCCTACAGCCCAATCGGCGTCCAGGGGGGCGGGGACATGGACCTGGAAACCGCCTTTTGGATCGCTTCCCGGGCGCGGCGGGTCAACATGAGAATCATTCTCGATCTCCATTACAGCGACACCTGGGCGGATCCGGAAACGCAGACCAAACCTTATGACTGGGAACTCCTGACTTTTTCAGAGTTGGTCGATGCCGTCCGCGATTTCACCTATGAGGCGGTCAAGTATTTCAAGGAACGGGGCGTCGTCCCGGAGATGATCCAAATCGGAAACGAAATCAACAACGGGCTTCTCTGGCCGGACGGTCGGCTCCTCTGGAACGATCCCTCATCCTATGACAGGGTCGCGGAGCTTTTGAAAGCCGGGATTGCCGGTGCCAAAGCAGCGGACAAATACATCCAGACGATCATTCATCTCGCGGATGGGGGAAAGACGGCGATTTTTGAATCCTTTTTTGAGGAAATGGAAAAAAGAAAGGTCAAATACGACATCATCGGCGCCTCTTTCTATCCCTTTTATCACGGCAAACTTTCCGCTCTCCAAGACAATCTGAACACCATCAGCGAGCGGTTCAAAAAGCCGGTGTTCGTTGCCGAGACGAGCTATGCCTATACATTAACCCCCCACGACCATGCGGCCAACATCTTCGGGCCGAACCAGGAAGAATCGGGGGGCTACCTTGCGACGATTCAAGGCCAGGCGACCGCGATCCGCGACATTATCGAAGTCGTGGCAAATGTTCCGAAGAACAGGGGATTGGGTATCTGCTATTGGGAACCGGCGTGGCTCCCCGTGCGCGGGGCCGGCTGGGCGGAAGCGGGGACGAAGGCCACCTGGAGCAACCAAGCCTTCTTCACCTATGGCGGACG
>LFRY01000080.1:0-7318 GCA_001512995.1 Acholeplasmatales bacterium DTU067 | reverse complement strand
ATCGTGGGTTTGAAGGATGAAGAGATCGAACTCACCTTAAACATCGCTTCCACCCTGGATTCCGAAAGCAAAATGCCCCCCATAGTCCCGACATTGACCGACGTGGACAGTTATGTCTATGCGGAAGTGGAATGGGAAGAGGATGCGAAACGAGCAGCGGAAGCGAATGTCGGGGATTATGTCGTCCGGGGCGTGGTGCGCCAGGATGGAAAGTCCTGGGAGATCACCGCGCGCGTGCGGTCGATCCAAAACTATGTTTATAATCCCGGCTTCGAACTGGACAAGAGAACCGCGAACGACGAGCCCGTGAAAGCGCCCTGGGTTTTGGAAAGCAACACCGATCCCAATGTCGGGAAAGTGCAGACGAACAAGGATTTCCGGACCGGGTCCAACAATTTCAACTATTACCACACGGCGGCGTTCGATTTCGAGCTCTATCAGGAAATCGAGCTCCCGAACGGGACCTATGAGCTATCCGCCTGGGTGATGGGCGAATCGAACATGAAGATCGAAGAGTTTTACATGTATGCCAAGGATTTTGGCGGTGAAATGATGCGGGTTGACATCAAGGTTTCCGGCTGGAGCGCCGGTTACCACAGAGTCGTCATCACAGGGATAGAAGTTACGGAAGGGAAAATTACGATTGGCTTCCGCGGCAGATTCAATGCCAGCACCTGGGGCCACATTGATGATTTGGAGCTTTCGAAAATCTCGGCAAAGGAAGGAGAAGCATGAAAAGAATACTGCTCTGCATGTTGATGCTTTGTCTCTTCGTGCTTGCGGGCTGCCGCGAACGCGGCTCCGGAAGCAAGGAAACGCTCACGCTCACCATTTGGGAAGACAACAAAAACATCAGTCTCGTTCAGGAAATGGCGGAGGAATTCGCCCGCTATTATGCATATAATTATCCCAATGCCCCGCAGCTCAGATTCGAAATCGTTCCCCACAGCGAAAAATCAGCGGTCGAGGATTTGGTTTTGGATGGTCCCGCGGGAAAGGGTCCGGACGTTCTCGCTTTCGTCCACGACACTCTGGGAAGTGCCGTGGGCGGGGGGCATCTGGCGGAAAACAAATTTCCGTATAAAATTTCCGCCCTCCACAGCTCCGAAGCCGTCCAGGCCGCGAGCATCGACGGCGTGGTGTACGGCTTTCCGATCACCTCCGAATCCCAGGTTCTGATTTACAGGAAGAGCAAGTTTTCGGAAGAAGACGTCAGGGACGTCGAGAAGATCCTCGCCAAGGGCAAACTTGTCTGGGATGTTTTTGAGGGCTATTATTCGATCGGGCTTTTGAGCGACGCGATCCTTTACGGGGAGGACGGGGAGACGACCGCGGGTCCGCGGGAAAGCTTCCTCAATTTCAAAACTCCGCAGGCTAAGGCCAATCTTGTCTATCTCAAAGAAAATTTTAAGGGCAATGACAATCTGATCATCCCCGGAGCGACCGGGGGTTCGACGGACATCGAGGGGCTGAGTTATTTCCTTTCGGGATCCGCGGACGCGATCATCGTCGCTCCCTATTTCTGGGCGAGCGCCAAGGAAGAATTCGGAAGTGACGTGGGGATGGCGCCCCTGCCGCGGGTGAACGGAAACGAGATGCGACCCTTTTCCGGATTCAAGCTCTACGGCGTGAGCCGCTATTCCGAGAACCCGGCCCTGGCGCAGGAACTGGCGGATTTTCTCGTGAGCGAATGGGCGCAGGCGCTCAGATTCCGCGAGAAATCCCTGCTTCCGACCGTGGATTCTCTGCGTCTGAGGCTTGATGAAAAACAACTCACCGTCGACAGTTGGCGGAAACTGGAAGCAACGAAAGTGGTGATTCCGGAAGCGGTGCTCAGGGAAGCGCGGATTTTCAAGGAGTCCCTGGACAAATCCAGGACGATGCCCAAACTGCCCAGATTTGCCGGTTTCTGGCATGCCTATGCGAACAACATCAAGGCCTTCTGGGAAAAGGAAGACGTGAGCGCGGCAGAACTCGACGAATTCTTGGACAACATCACCAAGAATTTGTAGGGGGTTGCCATGGGTTACGGTCTACGCTTCCTCCGGGGGCTGATTGGGCCCTTCCTTGCTCTGAAAGAATATCTTCCGGTTTTCCGGAAAGCAAAACCCCGGGGGCGGGCGGCCCTAGTGTTCGGAACGGCGCTTTTGGGCGGCGGCCGTTTCTTCACGGGCGAGATTTTCCGCGGATTCGCCCTATTGCTGATTGAGGCCATCGCCATTTTATATTACATATATTTCGGATTTCCCATCCTCGCCGGGAAAATCGATTTTCCCGGGCTGGGTTTGGAGTTCCTGAGTGCGGTTTTCATTCCCGTTCTTGTCTATTTGCATTTCCTTGAACTGGCGGCTTTGCTCAGGGTTGTACAAGGGGAAAACTACAGAAAACTCAGAAAACCCAAGCTTTTCTCTTCCCTGGAAGCAGGGATAACAAGCTTTTCCCAGGTTTGGAAGGATTGCGTTTCGAAAGATAAATTCAATTTATTGAGCCCCTTCTTCTTCATGGGCTATTATCAGATCAGGAAGAAGGCATATGCGAAGGGGATGCTGCTCTTTCTCCTGCAAGCGGGGTTCATTCTCTATCTTGCCCTCACGGGGATTTATGATCTGATTGATTTTGTGCGCCTGGAGACGGATTTCCGCCCCTCCACGTTCAACCTCGTTTATGGTTTTGTGGCCCTGGCGGTGATTGCGGTTTTTCTGAATATTTATTTCAAAAACATCAAAACCGTCATGGAATCCATTCGGTCAGGGAAGGGATTCAAACCTTTCAGGGAAGAAATCAAGGCTTTCTTTAATGAGAAATTATACTTAAGCTTTCTTTCCTTTCCTGTTCTGGGAGTCATCCTCTTCACGGTCGTGCCCCTGATTTTCATGATTTCGATCGCCTTCACCGGCTATGAGGGGGCGAGCCAGAACTTTGTCTGGACGGGATTCGAAAGTTTCAAAAGGCTCGTCCTCGTGCGGGACTATCTCTACACCCTGCTTTCTGTCACGCGCTGGACGCTCATCTGGGCTTTTTTTGCCACCTTCACCAATTATTTCGGCGGGATGTTCCTCGCCATGCTCATCAACAAAAAAGGCGTGAAGGGGAAGAAGTTCTGGCGGACGGTTTTCATCATCACGATGGCCGTGCCCCAGTTCGTGTCACTGCTCATCATGAACCAGATGTTCGCATATGAGGGGCCTGTGAATCAGTTTTTGCTTAACATGGGGATCATTAAGGAGAAAATCAATTTCTGGGGCGTGCAGTCCAGGGCCAGGATTCTAATCATCCTCATCAACATGTGGGTGGGGATTCCCTACCTGATGCTGCTCACTTCCGGAATCCTCATGAACATTCCGAACGAACTTTATGAGGCGGCAATCATCGAAGGCGCGAACAAATGGCAGCTCTTTTCGAAGATTACCATGCCCTACATGCTCTTCATGACGACGCCCCTCTTGGTCACAGGCTTCGTGGGCAACATCAATAATTTCAACGTCATTTACCTATTGACCGGAGGCAAACCCCTGGGCGTGGGGCTGGTGAATGCGGGCGGGACGGACATCCTCATCACCTGGCTCTACCAGCTTACGAAATCGCACCGGCTCTATAATCTGAGCGCCGCGATCGGAATCATCATCTTCCTCCTTTCCGCTTCCATCAGCTTGGTCATCTACAGGAACACCGCAGCCTATAAAGGGGAGGGGAGGTTCCAATGAGCAAAAAAACACGCAATATCGGCGCTTACATCGCGCTTTCGGTCCTGAGCGTCATTTGGCTCTTACCAATCGTTTGGGTGATTCTGACATCATTTCGCGGGACGCCGGGCGTGGCTTCGCCCACCTTCATCCCGAGGAAGTTCACGCTTAACAATTACAAGACCCTCTTTTTTCCGGAAGGAAACCAAGCCCATTACATCATGTTCGGAAAATGGCTTGTGAACACGGGCTCGGTCGCACTTCTGAACATGGTCTTTTCGACCCTGCTTTCCCTGGGGGCGGCCTATGCCCTGAGCCGTTTCCGCTTCAAAGGCAGGGGCGCGATTCTGAACATCGCCCTGATACTCGGGATGTTTCCCGGCTTCATGGCAATGATCGCGGTCTACCTGATATTGAACATGCTCGGGCTCATCAACCATCCCTTTGCCTTGCTTCTGGTTTACAGCAGCGGGGCGGGTCTCAATTTCTATGTTTCGAAGGGTTATTTCGATACCATCCCCTATGATCTGGACGAAGCGGCGATGATTGACGGCGCGAGCCAATGGCAGATATTTTCAAAGGTGATTTTGCCTTTGGCGAAACCGATCATCGTTTACACCGCTTTGATGGCCTTCATGGCTCCCTGGATGGATTTCATCCTCGCGAGCATGATTCTGAGGACGCCCGAGCAGAAGACGGTCGCGGTCGGCCTGTACGGGATGATCATGGAAAACGCTGATCTCTTCAATAATTTTACCGTTTTCGCTGCGGGCTGCGTCGTTGTTGCCTTTCCGATCGTACTGATGTACGTGCTTTTGCAGAGATTCATTATTGAAGGAATTGCTGCCGGGGCAGTAAAAGGATAAGAAAAAGGAGGAATTATGAAAAAAATCGGTCTATTCTTCATGCTCTTTCTCATTGCTTTTGCGTTTACCGCATGCAAGAAAGATGATACGATCGACGCGAAATTGGAGATCGAGGACATCACCCTGACGAAGGGTGAGGAAACCGAAATCGATTATAAGATTACCCCGGAGGGCACCTTTGGGGTCCTGAGTTTCGAGATCATCTCCGGTGAGGGCATCATTTCCATCACCGGAATGGCCGTGAGAGCTTTGGAGGTCGGGACCGCCCAGGTGAAGGCGGTTGCGGAAAACATGAAGGGCGCGAAAAAAACCTTCAAAACAGAAACCACTTTCACAGTCACCGTGGAACCGATTGCCTCCGTGGAAGGGGAGCATATCTTAAACGGCGGGTTTGAATTCGGGCTCCTGGAGTGGAACGCCGTAAGCGATCCCGAGGACTACAGCTACGGAACGACCGTCGTCGACAACTCCCCCCATTCCGGAGAAGCCGCGCTCAATCTCTGGTTCGATGCCGACGGGGATGAAGTCGGGGAGGCATTGGATCTCACCCTGTCCCAGGAAATTACGGGTTTGGAGGACGGCACCTACCTCTTTTCGCTCTGGTTCAAGGGGGCGATCACGTCCGTGGCCATGGCTGTGAAATCCGGCGATCAGGTGCTTTCTGAAGGCGAATTTAGCGGCTATGATTACAAGCCCGTTCCGGAAAACAGCGGCTATGTCCACTGCGGAATCGAAGTCGAAATCTCCGGAAAGACGAGCGTCACAGTGGAAATCAAACTCCTGGGCGATGCGGAATGCTGGGGCTATGTGGATGACGTGAGCTTCAAGAAGGGAAGCCTGGAGGATTTGGAAAAGGCTCCCGAGACCCCCGAGGAAGGCTATCTCAATTTCATCAAGGGCGGAGCTTTCAACAATTTAAACGATTGGGAAATTGAAAGAAGCGGAGAAGCCCAAAACAAAGAAGTGAATCTGAGCGAAGGAAAGCTCTCGATTTGGGCGAATGGGATTGCGGAATTCAGGATCAGTCAGAAGGTCTGGCTGCCGGAAGCGGCTTACAACCTTGTCATCTATTTCAACGGCGGCGAATTTGGAAGCAATGATTTTGATGCCGAGGAAAGCTATGCCTATGTGAAACAGGGGGATACAGTCCATGAACTCGACATCGTCCCGACGGGCTACGGCGAGGGCGAGATGACCAGAGTTGAGCTCGAGGATCTGGAGTTAGGGGGAGAAGTGGAAGTCGGTCTCTATTTCAACTTCACCGGCGGAGGCAATAACTGGATCAATCTCGACGATTTCATGCTTTATTCCAAGGATCTGGAAATTGACGCAGCGGATCTGGAAGCGGCGGAGGCGGTAAGAGGTATGATTTCCGCTCTGGATTTGGAGAACCTGACGCTTGCGGATGCGGAAGCGGTCACCGCGGCCAGGGAAGCCTACGATGCATTAACCGAACTCCAGAAACTTTTGGTCACCAATGAGGACCGTTTGCTTGCCGCGGAAGCGCTCATTGAGGAACTGAAAAAACCTTCGCCCGAAGGCTATCAGAACTTCATCAAGGGCGGAAACTTTGATTCGGACGAGCATTTTGAATCCTCAATCACGGGCGAAGCCGCAGACAAAGGAATCAATTTCAACGGAAAATTGGCAATCTGGGCCAAGGGTTCAGCGGAAGCGTCCGTGAAGCAGGTTCTCACGGGTCTCCCCGCCGAAACCTATCAGCTCCTGGTCGAACTGAACGGGGGCGAGCCCGGAAACGAATTCAATACCACGGAAGCCTATGTTTACGTGAAGCAGGGCGAGATGGTGAAACAGGCCGATTTGGTTCCGGAAGGCTGGAACGACGGCGCATATAAGAAGCTCTACATCCTGGACATTGAGATTTCGGAAGGGGCGGATGTTGAAGTAGGCATCAAAATCGTCTTCGAGGGAGGACATAATAACTGGATTAACCTCGACAACCTCACCTTCTGGTCAGCAAACATCCCCGAACCGGAACCGACCGAGGAGGACCATCAGGCGGCGGCAGCCGTCGACGCGCTCATCGCTGCCCTTGATTTGGAAACACTCACCTTGGAGGATGAAGAAGATGTCATTGCGGCGCGCGGGGCCTACGATGCATTGACCGAACTCCAGAAGACTTTGGTTACGAAACTGGAAGATCTCGTCGCTTTGGAAGCGAAGATTCAGGATCTGAAAGGGGTTGTCGATTACCCCCTCGTCACCTTGGAAGAATTCAACGCCCAGGGAGGCTTTGAAACCGACGATTGGTCGCTTGCGACCCTGGAGTGGAAATTCGAAGGCGGGCACGGCTGGGTCTCGGAAGGCTGGACGGTCGATGGTTCCATGCGCTACGATGTCTTTAAGGAACAAACCAGCGCCAACGCAAGAATCTACAAGGGCGTGAAGGAGCTCCCCGCCGGGACTTATGAGCTTTCGCTCCATTTGGCGGGCGGGGACCTCAGCCAGGTAAAAGTCCTGTTCGGAAGCGAAGAATTCCTCATCACCGATTATTCCGGTGATTATCAGAAATACAGCTTCTACCTTGAATATGACGGCTCCGGGCATTTGTATGTGGAGATTGCGATCACGAGGGAAGAAAATGGCTGGGCGAGCCTGGATGCGATCGGCATCGCGGGTTATGACTACCCGATTGAGTCCCTCGAAGATTTCAACCTCCATGGCTGCTTTGAGCCCGTGGGCGGCGATTGGTCGCTTGCGGGCATGGGCTGGAAGGTCGAAGGCGGCTGCGAATGGACGGACGGAGCA
>LFRY01000074.1 GCA_001512995.1 Acholeplasmatales bacterium DTU067 | reverse complement strand
CGCGGCTAAGCGCGATCCGGTGATTGCTCTGCGCACCGAATGAGAAAAAACCCTTTTGTTTTAAAACAAAGGGTTTTTTAAGTTATTATTTCCAAGCAAAATGTTTTCTGAAATTGGAAAAATATAAACGGTGAAAACATGAAAAAGCTGATAATATTATTGATTCTTTTGTATGTCATCATTAGTTGTAATACAAAAAAGAAAGAAAAGGAAGAGATTCCGGAAGAAGGGGAAAAAATCGTTTCCTTGGTCGCATTCGGAGACAACCTCATCCATGACACCATTTATGTCTCTGCCCAAACTTCTTCGGGTTATGATTTTCGGCCGATATTGATTGATGTCAAGGAATACATCCAGAACTTTGATCTTCGTTTCATCAATCAGGAAACAATCCTCGGCGGAAGTGAACTCGGGCTATCTACCTATCCCGCGTTCAACACCCCACAGGAGATGGGCGATGCTTTGATCGATGCGGGGTTCAATCTAATTTCACTCGCAAACAACCACACCCTTGACCGCGGGGAAAAAGCCGTCATCAATTCCGTCAATTATTGGAACAGTAAGGACGTGATCCATTCCGGTTCCGTTCTGAGCCCAGACGAATCACAAGTCAAAATATTTGAAATAAAAGGCATTAAATTTGCTTTCGTCGCCTACACTTACGGCACGAACGGAATCCCACATCCCAGCGGAAAAACTCATTTGGCGAATGTTTACAGCAATGAGAAAGCGAGGGAAGATTTGAAGTACGTGCGGAATATCGTCGATGTCATCATTGTCTCAATGCATTGGGGTGAAGAGTACCAGGATTATCCGAATGAAACGCAAATCAGCCAAGCCCGGCATTTGGCGTCGCTCGGCTGCGACATCATCATCGGCCACCATCCCCATGTCATCCAGCCGGTGGATTTACTTGAAAACGAAGACGGCAGGAATACCTTCGTCATGTATTCATTAGGAAATTTTCTTTCGGATCAAAAGGGTCTTGACAGGTTGATCGGCATGGGGGCAAGTCTTGACATCAGGAAGGATGAGAGCGGAAACATCAGCTTGGAAAATTTCAGGGCAAAATTGCTCTACCGTTATAAAAACTATAATGACAACTCTTTCCGGCTTTTGTTTTTTGAGGATTTGAACAATGATTTTTTAAAAGATTACGCCCTATATTTTTCGGAAAAAGAGGCTTTGATTAAATATTATTTTCAAGACATCGACGTAAGTTAAATTAAAGAGAGGCATTCCTCTCTTTTTAATTTGCTGAAAATGTTTTACCGGACAAAACATCAAATGCGCTGGTATTTACACCCTAATTGTGGTATAATACAAAAAGATAAAAGGTGGTGAAAACGGATGTCTATCTTTGAATCGATTCAGGCGGCGGAAAAGAAGGCCGAAGGTATTCGGGCGCGGGCTCTGCGGGAAGCGGACGCGCTTGTTGAGAAAACCAGAATCGAAAGCGAAGAGAAAGCAAGGAAGCTCTATGCGGAGGCATCTTCGGAAGAACAAAGAATAAATGCGGAAATCGAACAGTCCGTTCTGAAGAAAGCTAAAGAAATTGAAACTCAGACGCAAAGAACCGTAGAAGAATTGCGGGGACTTGTGGAAGAGAGAAGGGAGCGGGCGGTTGATTTCATTCTGGGGAAGGTTTTTGAGTTATGATCGTTCCGATGAAAAAAGCCAAACTTGTCGTCATGAAGGACGACAAGGATGAATTACTGAAATCCCTCCAGAAAGCGGGCGTTTTCATGCCGATTCCGCTTCCGGAAGGGGAGACGGCGGGTGATGCCGCGCAGGAAGAAGCCCTCTTGCAAAGGGCCGAGAAATCCCTGAAATTGCTTAAGAAGTTCCGCGAAAAAGAAGGTTTGGTTCGCAGCGAGAGGGTTGTGGAAGAAGAGGAATTTACGAAGCTCGATCCGCTGCGCCAAGCAATGCTTTCGGAAATCGAAGAAACCGATATGAAGATTGCGGAACTGGAATCGGAAAATGAAACTTTAACCGAGCAGATTAATTATTTTCTGCCCTGGCGGGATTTGGACATCAGGCTTTCCGAACTTTCCGGAACCAAGCACTCCGTTTTCCATACCGGTTTCATCAAACCAGCAAGAAAAGACGATTTGGCACTTGCGGTGTTGGAAGCGGGCGGAGAATATAAGGAACTGGGATTGGGAGCGGACGGTTTGGCGATCCTCATCGTCAATTATGTGCATGATGATGCGGAAGTGATGGAAAAAGCCAAAGCCCTTGGGTTTTTGGAAACGAACCTGCCCAGGGAAGAGCGGTTCGTTTCGGAAATCATTTCTGAAAATGAAGACAAGATAAAAGAGAATCTGAAAGAAATCGAGCGTTTGCAAGCAAAGCTTGAAGAGTTTGCGCGTGAATCGGAAAAGATAGAGGTTTTGAACGACCAACTGGCAAGCATCGGCGCGCTCAAGAAAGCGCCCTTGAAAATGACCTTGGAGACAGTTTATCTTGAAGGTTGGGTCAGGAGCGATCAGACCGATAAATTTAAGAAGGCTATCGCAAGGGCGATGGATTTATATGATTTGGAACTCGTCGATCCCTCTCCCGAGGACAAGCCGCCGACATATACCAAGAACAACCCCTTAGTCACGCCATTCGAAGCGATCACCGACATGTTTTCCAGGCCGAGCCGGTACGATGTCGACCCCAATCCGGCGATGTCTTTTTGGTTCTGGATGATTTTTGGGATGATGATGGGGGATGTCGGCTATGGTTTGTTGATGTTTGTCCTTTTCCTAGTTCTGATAAAAATCAGAAAACCGAAAGGGGACAGCTTAAAACTTTTTAAATTGCTGCTTTATTCGAGCATCACGACGATCTTTTGGGGTGTGATGTTCGGCAGTTATTTCGGTTATACCATCAATCCGATTTTGCTTGAGCCGATGAATAATTTGACCGATTATTTAGTTTTTTCTTTCGTCATTGGCGCATTGCATGTGATAACCGGAATTTTGCTTGCAGCCTATGCGAATATCAGAGAAGGGAAATGGCTGGATGCTCTTTTTGACCAGCTTTCCTGGATTTTGATAATCTTGGGGCTGATGTTATTGCTTCTTACTTCGATTATGCCCTCACTTCTGGGATTGGATTCAATCGGCAACCTGGACCTTTCGTTCCTGCAGAAACTGGAACCGGCAGCCCTTCCGCTCATGATTACGGGTGCAGCGATTATATTGTTGACTGCCGGAAGAAACAAAAAGAACATTTTCGGAAAAGTCTTTGGCGGGTTTTTGGAACTTTATAACATCACGGGTTATGCGAGCGACATCCTGTCATATTCCCGTATTATGGCCTTGAGTCTATCGACAGCTATCATTGCCTATGTGATGAACATATTGGCAGAGATGGTCATGGGGAGCTTCATCGGCTATTTCGTGGCGGCAGTGATTTATTTGATTGGGCATGTTTTCAATCTCGTGATGGGGTTGCTATCAGCCTATGTCCATGACAGCAGGTTGCAATACATCGAATTTTTCGGTAAATTTTACGAAGGCGGTGGCGAAAAATTCGTTCCGCTCTCTTATAAATTAAAATACATCGATCAGATACAAGATCAAGACGCAAAACAGGAGGTATATTGATAATGACTGAAGGATTGTTGATTGCCATTATTGGCGCAGCGGTTGCTGCGATTCTGGGCGGGCTCGGATCCGCAATCGGCGTGCAGATGGCAGGAAAGGCATCTGCTGGGGTTTGTAGCGAGAACCCCGATTTGTTCGGAAAAGTTTTGATTTTGCAGGCTTTGCCGGGAACGCAGGGCATTTACGGTTTCATCGTCGCAATTATGGTAATGATTAAATTGGGATTGCTCGGGGGCTCCCCCGCCCAACTAAGCACTGGCGAGGGCTGGGCTTATTTCGGAGCCTGCATGCCGATTGCTCTCATCGGCCTGATTTCCGCGATTCTGCAGGCCAGGACCGCCGTCAGCGCCATCCACATGACCGCCAAACAACCCGAAGCTTCCGCAAAAGGCATGACAATGACCGCGATGGTTGAAACCTACGCAATTCTTGCCCTCTTGGCAAGCATTTTGCTCGTGCTCGGTCTATAAAAAAGAGGATGATTGGCAGTGGCAAAAACGATATATGAAAAAATTGAAAACAAAGCTTTGAAAGATGCGGAAGAAATAATCAAAATCGGTCGGGAAAGAGCCCGCCAGGTTGAGGAAAGGATTATTTCCAAAGCGAAAGCAACCATTGAAAAAAACTTGGAGAAAGTCCGCGAAAAGGGGCGGGAATATCTCAAAACAAAAACGACGGAGCTTGAACAGCAGGCGTGGCAGCAGGTGCTCTCCGCCAAAAAGGAACTAATCAATTCCGTCTTTCAGACCGCTTTGGAACGGCTCAACGCATTGAATGACGATGTTTTGGGCGGTCTGGTCCGGAAACTGATTCTTTCGGAAAGCCTGAAGGGTGACGAAACGATTCTGGTCAATTCCCGGGATTATGAGCGCTACCTCCGTCTCTTTTCCGATGGTAAAACGGAAGGGGAAGATGTAGTTCTAAGCAAGCTGAACTCAGTTCTCGGCCCCGATTTTCGGCTCCGTTTGGGAAAGAAACCCGCCAACATTTCTGGGGGATTCCTTGTTTTCGGCGAAACTTTCGACATCGACATGTCCTTTGAAACTCTTCTCCGCGGTCTGCAGGAAGAGCATGAAACGGAGATCGCCAGGATTCTGTTCTCGAGAGGGGAATGAGATGAATTATCCTTATGCCAACGGTTACATCAAAGCAATCGAAAACAAGCTCTTGGACAGAACCAAACTGGCGAAACTCTGCAAAACCGACAAGGAAGAGTTTTACGATGCGCTTTTGGACATGGGTTACGGGGTTTCCGGCTCCACGGTCGAAGAATTGATTGAAAGCGAACTATCTGTGCTTCGGAAGACGATTGATGAAATAACGCCCGAGAAAAAATACACCGATTTGTTTTTTCTGTCCTTCGACTGCATCAACATCAAGGCTTATTATAAGATGAAGTTCTTTTCAAAAGTCGACCCCGATTTTTATGCGGAAAACGGGAATTTAGAAAAAGAGGGATTGCAGAGGGCAATCTTTGCGAGCGATTATTCGGCTCTCCCGAAAGTTTATCAAAAATTCTTAAGCAGATTGGATGAAGAATTGCAAGGAATTGAAAATCCCCGCACTTTGAGCGCCAGGATTGACTATGCCATCTTCAAATTCATCCGCGATAGCTTGCTCCTTGCTTACAAACCTGCCCTGAAAGCTTATTATCAGATCAGCGCGGATTTAAAAAACATCTTGGGTCTGTTCAGAAGCAGAAACCTCGGTTGGGAATTTTCTGAATTCCGAGAAATGTTCATTGATTACGGGGAGATTCCTCTGAGAGTCTTTGAGGAGATTTTCCCAAAGGAAGGTTCTGAACTGCTCAAGACCTTTAAGAATTACTACGATGAAAAACTATATCCGGGATTGAAACTTTATTTCGAAAACGGAGAATTGGACGCTTTGGAAAGATTCTTCGATAATTTTCTTCTCGAAGCGATGAAGGCCTATCGCCATGACGCTTTCGGAATCGGACCGATGTTTTACTACTATCTGGTCAAGGAAGCGGAGGCGAAGAACATTAAATTCATTTATGCTTCGAAGGATCCGGATTTGAGCGATTTAATCGAGTATTGAGGTGAAGAAATGCAAGAACAAGTTAAAATTGCAGCAATCGGCAGCGACGATACTGTTTTGCTTTTCAACGCTGTTGGCATCAAAACTTATGTTTTGGAAAGTCCAGCGGCCGCAGAAAGGGTAATCTTCGAGCTCGCCAACCAAAGATGCTTGATAATTTATGTCAGCGAGGATCTTTACCTGGAAATCCCGGAAACATTGGAGAAATATAAATCCGCGTATCCGATCATCATTCCCATACCGACAGAGGAAAAATCCCAGGGGGTGGGTTTGAAGAAGATTCGGGAAAATATAGAAAAAGCCATCGGGTTTGATATCTTTTAGAAAGGATGGTTCGAGATGAATGTGAATGAAAACAAGAAGATAGGCATCATCGCCAAAGTGTCCGGGCCTTTGGTTGTTGCAAAAAATATGAAGGACGTTCAGATGTACGACGTCGTGCGCGTGAGCGACAAGCGCCTGATCGGCGAAGTGATCGAACTCCGCGGGGATGTCGCTTCGATCCAGGTCTATGAAGAGACTGCCGGCATCGGCCCCGGAGAGCCCGTCTATTTTACAAACGAACCCCTGTCGGTCGAACTCGCTCCGGGTTTGATCGAAGGCATATTTGACGGAATCCAACGCCCCTTAGACGTGATTTACGGTGAAGCGGGGGACAGGATTCCTCTGGGGATTGATTTGCCGAAACTGGATCGCGAACGTCTCTGGAATTTTAAGAAAAAGGTGGAAGTCGGAGCGGAAGTGTCCGGCGGCGACATCATCGGGTTTGTACAAGAGACTCCGGTCGTGGAACATAGGATTTTGGTTCCGCCTGCGCTTTCCGGTACGATCACGGCAATCCATGAAGGGGAAGCCAAGATCACCGACGTCATCGCAAAACTCAGGACTCCTGATGGGGAAGAAGTTGAACTCACGATGCTGCAACGCTGGCCGGTCCGCATTCCCCGTCCCTATAAACGCAAACTCGCTCCCAGGGAACCGATGGTCACTGGCCAAAGGGTCATCGACACCCTTTTCCCGATCGCCATCGGTGGCATTGCCGCGATTCCCGGTCCCTTCGGAAGCGGAAAGACCGTCGTCCAGCATCAGCTGGCGAAGTGGGCGGATGCGGACATCATCGTCTATGTTGGCTGCGGCGAGCGCGGGAACGAGATGACCGACGTTTTGAACGAATTCCCAAGGCTGAAGGATCCAAAGACGGGAGAAAGCCTGATGATGCGGACGGTTTTGATTGCGAACACCTCCAACATGCCCGTCGCTGCCCGCGAGGCTTCGATTTACACGGGGATTACGATTGCGGAATACTACCGCGACATGGGCTACAGGGTTGCGATCATGGCCGACTCGACTTCGCGCTGGGCGGAAGCCCTCAGGGAAATGAGTGGCCGCTTGGAAGAGATGCCCGGAGAGGAGGGTTATCCTGCTTATCTTTCGAGCAGGCTGGCCGAGTTCTATGAACGCGCGGGGTTAGTTGAAACCCAGGGAAATGAAAACAGAATCGGCGCCATCAGCGCCATCGGCGCGGTTTCGCCCCCGGGCGGGGACACATCCGAACCGGTCTCCCAGGCAACCCTCAGAATCGTGAAGGTTTTCTGGGGCCTGAGCTCCGCCCTTGCCTATAGGCGGCATTTTCCCGCCATTGACTGGCTGCGTTCCTATTCCCTCTACGAGGACGATCTCTACGACCATTTCAACAAACTCAAACCGGATTGGTCGAAACAGGTTCAACAGGCAAAGGACATTCTGCAGGAAGAGTCAAAGCTGGAAGAAATCGTGCGCTTGGTCGGAGTCGATTCCTTGGAATTCAGCGACCGGCTGACGATGGAGTGCGCCAGGAGCATCCGGGAGGACTTTCTCCATCAGAACGCTTTTGACGAGATCGACACTTATACGTCCCTGGAGAAACAATACGGGATTTTAAAAGCGATTCTTGCCTGGTACCGCCTCGCTAAGGATGCTTTGAAAGCCAACGCCAGCTTTAATAAAATCATCAACATGAAGGTCCGCGAACGTATCGGCAGAATGAAATACGTTCCCGAGAAAGAATTCGCTTTCGAATTTGAAGAGGTTATGAAAGAACTTAATTCCGAATTTCAGAATTTGACGAGAGGTGATGACTTCTATGCCTAAAGAATACAAAACAATCAGGGAAGTCGTCGGTCCTTTGATGTTGGTTGAACAAGTTGAAGGCGTGAAATTTGACGAACTTGTGAAGATAAAACAGGCGAGCGGGGACGAGCGCATTGGGAAAGTTTTGGAAGTGAACGAAGACAAAGCTTTGGTGCAGCTCTTCAGTTCCTCGCAGGGTTTGAAAATTTCAACCGCGAAAGCTGTCTTTCTGGGACGCGGAATCGAAATCAAACTCGCTCCTGACATCCTCGGCCGTGTTTTTGACGGAATGGGAAGACCCATCGATGGGGGTGGGGAAATCATACCGGAAGTCGTCCGTGACATCAACGGTTCGCCATTGAATCCGGTCGCGCGCGACTATCCTTCCGAATTCATCCAAACCGGCATCAGCGCCATCGACGGCCTCAACACGCTCGTGCGCGGGCAGAAACTTCCGATTTTCTCCGGTTCCGGTCTTCCTCACGCCCGACTGGCGGCCCAAATCGCCCGTCAGGCCAAAGTTTTGGGCAAGGATGAGGAATTTGCGGTCGTGTTTGCGGCGATGGGCATTACTTTCGAGGAAGCTGATTTCTTCATCCAGGACTTCAGGAGATCGGGCGCGATTGAAAGATCCGTTCTCTTCATGAACTTGGCGAACGACCCGGCAATCGAAAGAATCGCGACGCCGCGGATGGCAATCACCTGTGCCGAGTATCTCGCGTATGACTTGGGCATGCATGTCCTCGTCATCCTCACCGACATCACGAATTATGCGGAAGCATTACGGGAAGTTTCGGCTGCGAGGAAAGAGGTTCCGGGCCGGAGAGGTTACCCCGGCTACATGTACACGGACCTCGCAACTCTGTATGAGCGTGCGGGCAGAATCAAGGGCAAAAAAGGATCCATCACGCAGATTCCGATCCTGACGATGCCCGAGGACGACAAGACGCACCCGATTCCCGACCTCACCGGTTACATTACCGAAGGGCAGATCATTCTTTCCAGGGAACTCAATCTGAAGGGGGTATTCCCGCCGATCGACGTTCTGCCATCGCTCAGCCGCCTGAAGGACAAGGGCATCGGCGAAGGAAAGACGCGCGAGGATCATTCGGAAACGATGAACCAATTGTTCGCTGCTTATGCCCGCGGCAAGGAAGCGAAGGAGCTTTCCACGATTCTCGGGGAAGCGGCATTGAGCGACATGGACAAACTGTATGCTGAATTTGCGGAGCAATTCGAATTGCAATATGTCTCCCAGGGTTACCATGAAGCGCGTTCGATTGAGGAAACCCTCGATTTGGGCTGGAAACTCCTGACGATTCTGCCAAAATCCGAACTGAGGCGCATCAGCCTGAAGAACATTGAAAAATACTATCCTGAGGTGGAATGAGCATGGCTTTCGCGCATGTCAACCCCACCAGGATGGAACTTTCGCGCCTGAAGAGGCAGCTCGGAACCACCGAGCGCGGCCATAAACTTCTGAAAGATAAGCAGGATGAAATGGTCCGCCAATTCATGG
This sequence comes from Acholeplasmatales bacterium DTU067, assembly GCA_001512995.1. Classification (GTDB taxonomy): domain Bacteria; phylum Bacillota_I; class Bacilli_A; order ML615J-28; family CAG-698; genus DTU067. The sequence goes on along the minus strand of LFRY01000074.1, from coordinate 8,341 downwards.
CGGTGATTAAAGAAAACCGCAATCTCAGGATTGAGGCCGAGGCGGAACTGAAAAAAATCATCACCCGTTTTTCCGGCGCCAAGCTGAAAATGAGCAGGGCAGGAATATATGAAGCGCTGATGATTCCCACCAAGGCAGTGTCCATAAATGCGCGCGCAAAAAGCATCATGAACATCAAGGTCCCCGAGTTGGAAATCCATGACGAGGGAAAAATCGATCTCACCTATGGTTTCGCTTTCACTCCGAGCGAACTTGACGAAGCAATCATCGCGCTTTCGAAATTGCTTCCGAAATTGATCCGCCTCGCGGAGTTGGAAAAAACCTGCGACGTGCTTGCGGATGAAATTGAAAAAACAAGAAGGCGCGTCAATGCGATTGAGCACATCATGATTCCGGACATGGAAGAAAAAATCAAATACATCATCCAGAAACTTGACGACAATGAAAGAAGCAACATCATCCGTTTGATGAAAAGCAAGGAAATCATTCTCAACAAGGAACGGAATCAAGGATTTTAAAAAGCATACGTTGCGTATGCTTTTTTATTTTTAATTGCATGATTGTCATTGACATGATATAATTGGAGTATAAAATACATGGGGGGATGAATGGATTTGAATTACAGAGAAAAAGGTGACAAATTGTATGAAGAAGGCAGGTTTTCGGAAGCGTATGAAGAATACAAACAAATGCTCCATGAGGAGGGCGTCAAACTCACGCCCCGTTTCAATAACCGCCTCCTGGCCTGCGCTCGCAAATCAAAAAAATTGGAGAACCGTTTCCATGCCTTCGATCTGATGGTTGGCATTAGCGAAGAGCATTTTGATCTGGAAAACTATGGGATTGAAGATTTTAAGAACGAGAACGCTCTGACTTATTTATGGCTGCTCTATGATCTAATCAAAGAGGATGGTTTTAGCGCAAATTTGTACCTCAATGAAGTGTTGAGTTATCTTGATTGTTTCCGGGATAAAAAATATTGTTATTTTCTGGCGAAGCTATTGTTTAAGAATCAGGCAGTGAACAAGAAATTGCTTAAGGAATTTGTGGATAAGCTTGATTATCGGGAGTATTCAAAAGAACTCCAAAATCAGGACGGCAAGACTCTCGCTTCCGAGCATGAGCAACTGGGTTATGGGATGGCGAAGTTCTATTTTGAAATCGAGGAGTATGACAAGGCGGATTCCATCTGCGAGGATCTGTTGGAACTTCCGTACCGGGAATCCAAATACAGGCCCTTCATCCTCAATCTGCAGTCGGAAATCAATCTGGCCAAGAAGGATTACAAAAAGGCGCTTGAGAAAAAGAATGCAGCCCTAGAAATCAAGGAAGACTGGTTCCTATATCATCAGTTGGGGCGCATTCACTTGGAAATGGGAAACGCGGAGCTTGCCGGCAAGTATTTCAGTTTTGCTTTAGTGAAAAATCGGCAGAACTTGGGATTTCTGAATAAATTGCTCAGCGACATGCGGGAGCTTTATTCGGAAATCGGGGCAGGGGAGTTGGTGCTGCTGATTGATTCCCTGCTTTACTATGAGAGAAAGAAGAACAATTGGTCGGTGAGCCCCGAACTGGAGAGTGCGGAAAAACTTCAGATCACTCGCGAAAACTTCCAAAAGCATTACCGCGATTTCCGAAAGGAAGTCAAGGAAATTTTGAAAAAGAAATTCCTCCCTTCAAAAAAAGAGGGGATTATCAAGAACATCAACGGTGAGAAAAGGTTCGGTTTTGTTGAGGACGGAACGGGCAAGACCCACCACTTTTCCACAAACTCCCTCCTCGACGATCCGCGCGACCTTACGCCCGGAGTTAGGGTCTATTTCGAATTAAAGGAAAGGTTCAATCCGAAAAAGGGAATCCAGGAGAACACCTGCGAATATGTGATTAAAATTTAGAGGGGGTATATGAAGCAATTCCATACGAAAGTAGTAGGAGTGACTTTTGACGGCCGGCAGGAATGCATCAGGAAGATGAAAATCGGGGAAAGGATTCGGCTCGAGCGGGATCCGAACAATCCTCATGACGCGAATGCCGTGAAAGTGCTCAACGAAAAGGGAGAACACATCGGTTTCATTTCCAAGGATTTGGCGCGGAAGTTAGCGGCAAAGATGGACAGGGGAGTCAAATACAGAGCCGCGGTTTCCGACATCACGGGCAGCAGCGATTCCGTTCTGGGCGTGAATCTCGTCATCAGGGAATTATAAAACGCGTTCCTTAAAGGACGCGTTTTCCTTTGTTGTTTCCGGGGCTGTTTTTAAAGAAACCTTTGTAAGCGCGGTAGAAACTTGAGTAATCCGAAAAGCCGCATTTGTAATAAACCTGCGTCGGGTATTCCCCGGCTTCAATCATATCCCTTGCCAGCAGGAGTTGTTTCTTTCGGACATAGCTGATGGGGGATTCTCCCAGTGCCTGCTTAAAAATCCGGGCAAAATATTGAGGATTGATGTTTTGTGCTTCCGCGATGTTTTTCAAAGTGATTCTGGAATGGATGTTTTCATCAATGTAAAGCAGGGCGCGCCTGACATAGGGGTTGAGCGTCATGTACTGGGGGTGGAGATCCGAATGGAGATTATTGTGTAAAATCAGAACCGATTTGATTGTGTTAGCGATGATTTCATTAAAATCTTCCTTCGAAAACTTCCCGTGGTTATGGAGCACCTCCTTAAGCAGGGCGAGGCTTTCTGGGTAGGAATTGAGATCAATGAAATCGGGCTCCAGCAATCTCTTGGTCCTTTCGTCTTCTTCGATTCCGAAATTCATGATCAGGCGGCTGTAAACGTCCTTGCTTTTTATCACCGCAAAATGATAGCGCCTGGGTTTTAATATCAGTAGATTGTAGGGCCTTAAGGAGTACACCCTGTCTTCTACAATATACTCCGCTTCACCCTTCAAAAAGACATAAATCTCATAATCATCGTGGAAGTGCTTATAAAAGGATTCCGTATCGCGCTGGGTCAGATTATAATTGGTTAAGAAATGCAATCTTAAAGCGGTAAACAACATACCAACACCCCTTTAAATTATATCATAAAAGTCAAGATTTGCAATATTTAACGCAAGCATGGCAATCGGATAATGGGATGAAAGATGTTAAAATGGAAAAAAAGAAGAAAGGAACTAGATATGAGACTCAGACTTTGCGCTTTTGCAGATGAAGCTGCCGTCGAATTGGCGGACCAGATTCAAGCCTTGCAGGAAAACAATATTAACTTGATCGAATTGAGGAATGTCGGAGGCAAAAACATTAAGGACATTTCGGAAGAGGAAGCGAAACAATATTCCGAGATGCTGAAGGAAAACGGAATCGAAGTTTGGGCAATCGGTTCCCCGATTGGAAAAATTGACATCGAAGGCGATTTTGAAAAGCATCTGCAGGATGCGAAACATATTTTTAAACTGGCGAAGATTTTCGGTACTGACAGGATCAGGATTTTTAGTTTTTTTCTTAAAGATTATGATAAGCATGAAAACCTGGCCCTCGAAAGATTGAAAATCTTATTGGCAGAAGCTGAGCAACACGGAGTCCGGCTCTTCCATGAAAACGAAAAGGACATTTTCGGGGATGCCGTGGAGCGCGTCCTGAAGCTGAAAAACGCACTTCCCGAGTTGGGAATTGTGTTTGACCCGGCGAATTTCATCCAATGCAAAGAGGACATCAAGGACGCGATTTCGAAACTGCACGGGCTGACTGATTATTTCCACATCAAAGACATTGATAAAAAAACCGGGGAAATCGTGCCCGCGGGTTATGGGGACGGGGAAATAGAGAGTCTTGTAAAAGGGGTTGAAAGGGAAACCGTCTTCACTCTGGAACCGCATTTGACCGTGTTTGCCGGCTATGCGAACATTGACAGATCAAGGCTCAGAACCAAATTCGCTTTTCCCGGAAACAAGGAAGCTTTTGATTTTGCTGTTTTAAGTTTCAAGCAAGTGTTGATTAAAGCGGGATATCAAGAAAAAGAAGGATATTGGGAGAAATGAGCATGGAAAAAGTGAGATACGGAATCATCGGCGTCGGAAACATCGGTTCCGCGCATTTGGAAAGCATAATGAAGGGGAAAGTCCCCAATGCCACTGTCACTGCGCTTGCGGACATCAAGGAAGAAAGGCTGAGAATCCAAAAAGAGAAATACCCGGAAACTGATTTCAAAATTTATGCCAGCGGAAGCGACTTGATTGAGAAGGGAAGCGTTGACGCCGTAATCGTGGCGACGCCCCACTATCAGCACCCGGAGCTTTCGATTCAAGCTTTGAAAAAAGGCATCCACGTTGTTTGCGAGAAACCCGCGGGCGTTTATACGAAACAGGTCAAAGAAATGAATCGGGTTGCAAAAGAGGGGAATGCTTTGTTCACCATCATGTTCAACCAGAGAACCAACTCTCTCTACCGGAAGATGCGGGCAATGATCCAAGAAGGAGCCATCGGCACCATCAAAAGAATAAATTGGCTGATCACCGACTGGTACCGCTCGCAAAGCTATTATGATTCGGGTGATTGGCGGGCGACTTGGGACGGAGAAGGCGGGGGCGTGCTCTTCAATCAATGCCCGCACCAGCTGGATTTGCTTGTCTGGGTCACTGGGATGATGCCGACTTACGTGCACGCCCATTGCCATTTCGGAAAATGGCATGACATTGAGGTCGAAGACGACGTCAGCGCCTATTTGGAATACGAAAACGGAGCCACCGGCGTGTTCATCACTTCGACCGGGGATGCTCCCGGAACGAACCGTTTTGAAGTGCTGGGAACGGGCGGAAAGCTTGTATCCGAAAACGGGGAATTGATATATTACCGGAACGAAGTCGACGAAAGGGAATTCAACAGAACTTACCGTGGGGGCTTCGGCCAACCCAAATATGAGAGGATTGTTGTTGAAACGGATGGGGAAAACCCCCAGCATGTGGGCATTCTGAGAAACTTCACCAACGCGATTCTCGGTCGGGAAGAGCTTTTTGTACAAGGGGAGGAAGGCTTGGACAGCGTCATCTTGATGAACGCGATGCTGCTTTCAACCTGGTTGAACAAGGGCATCAAGCTTCCTTTCGATGACGATTTGTATCTTGAGGAACTGAACAAAAGACGCAGGCAGTCAAGCAAAAAACAATCGCAGGACATGATACTGGACACAGAAGGAACTTATTGATTTGTATGAAAGTCGCAATCATCGGCACAGGGAGCATTGCTCCGGTACACATTCGCGCAATCAAGGACGCAAATGAAGAGATAGTCGCTCTCTGCGACGTCGTTCCCGCCAAGGCGGAAAAACTGAATAGTGTTTATGGTCTGGATGCCAGCATATATGCGGATTATCTGGAGATGCTGGAGAAAGAAAAGCTGGATGCTGTCCATGTTTGCACGCCCCATCATTTGCATCGGGAGATGATTGTCAGAGCTTTGGAGAGCAACATCAATGTGTTGGCGGAAAAGCCCATCTGCATTAACGAATCAGAATTAGAAAACATCAAATCGGCAACAAAAAAATCAAATGCGCAACTTGGCGTCTGTTTCCAAAACCGCTATCTTCCTGCCAACCGGAAACTGCGTGAGTTGCTCGCAAAGGAAAAGCCCCTTTCCGCAACCACCAAAGTGGTCTGGCGGCGCGATGAAGCCTATTACAAATCTGCTCCCTGGAGGGGCAAGTGGGAGACGGAAGGCGGGGGCGTGATGATCAATCAGGCCATTCATACCTTGGATTTGTTGCTGTGGTATTGCGGGATGCCGGAGAAAATCAAAGGCGCGATCGCGAACACCAACTTGAAAGAAATCATTGAAGTGGAAACGACCGCCGAATTCGTCATGGCAGGAAAATACGTGGCAAGCTTTTATGCCACGACCGCAAGTTATAAAAACTTCCCCATTGAGATCGAAATCAGAACAAGAACAAATATTTACCGCATCATCGGAGAGGATTTGTATGTGAACGGAAATCTTCAGGAATTGCCGGCAGCGGGGGAGCTTTACGGTAAACCCCATTGGGGAGCAGGCCACAGCCATTTAATCAGGGATTTTTACTCCTGCCTCAGAGAAGGACGGACCTTTCCGATAGATGTTTACGAGGCGGAAAAATCATTGCGCGTCATCTGGGCGCTGTACCGCAGCAACGGTCAAGAAATTCTTATATAAGGAGAGATTATGAAATTAGCAGCGCAACTTTACACTGTCAGAGACCATACGAAAAACGAAAACGCCATATATGAAACCTTGAAGAAAGTGAAAGCCATCGGTTATGATGCCGTGCAGATCTCCGCTTTCGGAGAGTTCAGAACATCCTGGCTTTCTGAAGTGCTCCGCGAACTTGATCTGGAAGTTTGCGCAACGCATACGGCCCTGGACAGAATCATCAATGACACGGAAAAAGTGGTCGAAGAACACAAAGCATTGGGTTGCAAGACCGTGGGCCTCGGTTGGTATAAAACCGACAGCAAGGAAAAAGCCGACGAATTGTTGGCGATGCTTGAACCTGCACTAAAGAAGCTCCACGCCAGCGGCCTGCAATTTGCCTATCACAACCATGACCATGAGTTTACGGAAATAGAGGAAGGCTATACGGTCATGGATTATCTCCGCGACCAAAGCGATCCCGGACTCTTTCATTTCCTGCCTGATTTTTATTGGGTTGCCCATGCGGGGGTGTCCCCCCTGCAATTTATCGAAGATTTCCGGGGCAGGTTCTCGGTCGTTCATTTTAAGGATCTGAAACGCGTTGACGGCAAGCCCGTGATGACGGAAATCTTCAACGGCGAAATCGATTATGTGGCAATTCACGATCGACTGGTCGAACTGCAGGTGGAATGGGCGGCGGTCGAACAGGATCTTTGCGAGGTCGATCCATTTTTGAGCCTTGAAATTAGTTTAAAGAACATTAAAGAAAAAAAGCTGTTTTCATTTTGAAACAGCTTTTTTTGATTGTACTTTTAATGACAGTATTTATGTGCTATAATTTAATTAAACATCATCGAAAATGGGTTGGTAATATGAAAAAAACTGTTCTTGCTTTCTTTTTTCTGATTCTTTTCTTGGTTGGTTGCGGAAACAGCAAACTTCCGAAACCTGAAGTTTCCGACGGATTTTTGGGCACTTTCGGCATCGACAAAAACATCAACAATTTCACCATCGACAAGTACTTGGGCCGCGAAGACACCGTCTATCGTGACATGAGAATGCTCGTCGATCCCGCAGATTATGAAAAGATCGGCGGGGACAGATTCTTAAGCGGCTACATCAAAGGTTTTCAGGTAATCCCCTATCCCTATCTCGCTCCGGTGCTGGGACTTCCGGAGGAAGTGGGTCCCGGCTATCAGGGCAGAACCCTCTTCAGAATCACCGAAGACGGAAATTATCTTCCCAATTATGAAGAATCTTTCTTGATTCTTGAGGAGATTTTTCCGAAAGACAAGAACATCTTCGTGATGTGCGGCGGGGGCGGCTACGCAATGATGACGAAGAACATGCTAATTAAATTGGGATGGGATCCTAATAAGATTTGGAATGTCGGCTGTTATTGGCATTATGAGGGAGAGAATGATGTGGTTGTAAAAGAGTATTACGATGAAGACAAATATTATTATGCTTTCCACCGGGTTGAGTATTTAGTAATCGATTTTGACTCTTTGGCTCCCTTGGACAATGACTAAAAGAATCATTCTGCTTTTATTTCTGGCTCTGCTCATATCCGGATGTTCTCAACCCGGGCCAATCAAGCTTCCGGAGTCCGCTTATGAAAAGTCGGAATTAAGGGAAACTGATTACAAAAGCATTTCGGAAAAAATCAATTCCGGAGAAAATTTCATCCTCTATGTTTACACCAATCATTGCGAAGCCTGCATGAGTTTCAAACCTGTTCTGGAAGAATTCATAGAAGAAAGAGGAATTACCATTTTTGCGATTGAAAAAGCTGCAATTGAAAAAGGAAGCAAACTTGACAAAGAAGTCAAACTCGCGCCCACGGTGCTGATCATCGGCAACAAAAAAACAATCGCGCGGCTCGATCCGAACAGGGGGAAAGATAAAGCGCACTATGAAACGAGCGATGGCTTCGCCTCCTGGTTCGACAAACACGTCATCAATGAACGCCCCTAACCTATAGGTTTGGGGTGTTTTGTTTAAATGATATATTGATGCAGAACAAATTTCAAACCAATAAATATGCTACTAAAACAATAATAGTGTTGATTGTAATCGAGACTTGATAGAATGTATTGGTGAAGTGAAAACTGATATCAAATTCGGTGAACTGTGGTGGAGAAAAATATTTTTTTGCATCTTGCAACAAACGATAAAATTCTCTGTCAGCAAAAAAAAGGCCTGATACATTTGTATCAAACCTATATATTCAACTTG
>LFRY01000072.1:1098-8027 GCA_001512995.1 Acholeplasmatales bacterium DTU067 | reverse complement strand
TTTTTGTTTCCTAAATGTTATTGGGCTCCGCCTGTTCTATTCAGTTTTCAAAGACCTTGCCATTTCGTTTCCGCATTTTTTGCGGCGATAATTATTATACTACATTAAGCTCTCTTTTGTCAACCACTTTTTATAAAAGATACTTTCGGGTTCGGCCGAGAGCAAAAGGCCGGGTTGATTCCCCGATTTGACCCTATATATTATATACCATTTCGGGGGAAATGTCAAATAAATAAGCCTGTTTTCAAAAGTTTTTTTAAGTGGGAAATTATTTAAAAAGGCGCGCAGTTGAGCGCGCCTCTCTTCAGTAATCCTGATTGGGATCGTATTGAAAGAGTACACTGACGGATTTGTCGTCGATGATGTTCAATACGCCCTGCCCCAATACCTTCGCAACGGAGAGCTGCGTGATCTTGTCGCAAATCTTGTGCTCCGGAAGTTTTATCGAATTCGTTGTAATGAATTCGGTAATTGGAGAAGCGCAGATTCTTTCGACGGCTTTCCCGGAAAGCACCGGATGGGTGGCAACCAGGTACACTTCCTTCGCCCCTGCCTTCTTCAACGCTCTCGAAGCCACGCTGGCACTCCCTGCCGTGTCAACGATGTCATCCACAAGTATGCAGGTTTTGCCTTTTACGTCACCGATGATGTTCATCACTTCCGCAACATTCGGTTGCGGCCGACGTTTATCGATGATGGCGATCGGAGCGCCAAAATTCAAAGCGAATTTTCTCGCTCTCGTCGTTCCGCCGTGATCGGGGGAGACGATCACAACGTCCTGAAGATTCTTCTTTTTAAGGTAAGAAACCATGATCGGAGCCGCTTCGAAATTGTCGATCGGGATGTTGAAGAAACCCTGGATCTGGGCAGCGTGCAAGTCCATGCTGATGATTCTGGTCGCGCCCGCCACCGTCAGTAAATCCGCGATGAGTTTTGCGGAAATGGGTTGCCTGGCCAAGGCTTTGCGGTCCTGCCGGGAATACCCGTAATAGGGCATGATAACATTGATGGTTCTGGCCGATGCGCGTTTCAGGGCATCTATCATGATCAAGAGTTCCATATAGTGCTCGTTCACCGGTGCGGATGTCGATTGCACGACAAAAACGTGATGCCCGCGAACGGTTTCGGAAATGTTGACGTTGATTTCACCATCAGAAAAGCGTGAGATTGTGCAGTCGGCCAAAGAAACACCCATGTATTCGGCTATTTCCTGAGCCAAGTCGGGGTTTGAATTCAAGGCAAAAAGCTTTACCTTTGAACCGTGAACTATTGCCATTAAGAGCCTCCTATTGCATTCTTATATATTATACCCCATGGCTTGATTGTTTTCAATCGGATTTTGGACTAAAACGCTTTAACTTTTTTAATCCTTAAAATGCCGATTGCTGATTTCATCGCCGATCATTTCCAAGAACGAGATTTTCTTTTTTTCGCCGATTTTCGAATCCTTGATTCTGGCAAAAGCAACGCGGGCTCCCATGCCGACAACCGAGTTTTCCACTTCCGCATGCGGGCCGACGGTCGCGCCTTTCATGATTTTGCTTTTGCCGAGAATGATCGAACCGGGAAGAATCAGGGCTCCGGGTTCAATTTCCGCTTCACAACCGATTACCACTGTCCTGGGGTTGCGGATCGCCACCCCCGAAAGCAGTAATTTTCTGATGATTTTATCTTGCAGATAGTTTTCCATTTCAGAAAGCTGAACAAGGTCGTTCGCCCCGCTTATTTCTTGGTAATCTAGTGCTTTGAAGCCGGAAACGCAATATCCTTTCCCCCTAAAAATCTCAACAATTTCATTCAAATAATACTCTTTTTGCGAGTTGTCATTGTCGATTTCATAAATGGAAGCAAATAGTTTCTGATTGTCTACCAAATAGACGGAAGAATTGATTTCGGTAATCCTTTTTTGTTCGTCTGTACAAAACCTATCCTCCACAATTTTTTCAATCTCCTCTTCGTGGTTGCGGATGATTCTTCCGTAACCTTCGGGACGCGGATGGTCGGTTGTGAGGACGGTCAAATCTGCCTTAGTTAGAGTGTGGTGTTCGATTAGTTTTGCGTAGGTTTCGGGGGTGATCATCGGCATGTCGCCCAAAGCAATCAAAGTCGTGCCTATGTAATTCTTGAAATAAGGCTCGGCCATTAACACCGCATGGGCGGTCCCCAGTTGTTCTTCCTGATAAGCAAATTTGGTTTTCCCGGACAAAATGCCCTCCAGAACCTCCTTCTTATATCCGACAACCGTGACTATCTCTTCAACGCCTGCTGTTTTGAGACTGTCTACAACATATTCTGCCATGGGTTTGTCGATGACTTTGAGCGCGCATTTCGGCAGCTCCGTTTGCATTCTCGTCCCCTTACCGGCAGCTAAAACTATCGCTCTAACTTCCATAAAAACTCCTTTATTCTTCTATTATTCTTTCTTCTTCTGTTTCTTCGGTATCTTGCGCCATAGCCTGTGCCTGAAGTTCTTCTTCCTTGCGAGCATATTCCGCAAGCACGGCGGTCACAATCTGATTGCGCATTTCCGCTGTGATTGGATGCGCGATGTCTTTGAAGACACCGTTCTTCTTAACCGCCGGCATGACAACAAACAATCCCGTGTCACCTTCAATCACTTTCAAACCATGAACCATGAAGGCATTGTCGAGGGTGATTGTCGCAGTGGCTCTGAGTTTTTCTTTGCCTGGAATCAAATAAACCTTTACTTCGGTAACCTTCATACTTCTAATTCCTTTCTGATATTTTCTTTCAGATTTTTCGATCAAAGAATCATGAAATCACAATTCTGTAACTGTCCTTCTTACCGATGTGAGCCGGCACTTTCCAAATAAACGATGTGTAAAAGAAATACTTGTTTGTTTTCTCGTCCTTACCGATTCCCAAGAGGTTTTGCTTATGGAAGAAATTATCCGCCAGCGCTCTAGTGATTCCGAACACGAATTTTTCCATTTTGGAATTGCTTCCGACGATAATTTCGCGCGGAAAACAATACAAATCATCCGTCCGGTTATGGAAAATGTCATTGAAAATCATTACGGAGCTCTTCGTTTTGTCGAGAATGTAATTCTTCGTTTTCTCGTTGATTTTCCCTGACTTCTTGATTCTGTGGTAATGAATCTCTCCGTTAAGCAATCTCCGGAACCCTTCCCTCCCTCGCAATGTCGGGTCCTTTTCGTCTAGAAGATGAATGCCGAGGATGTGCGGAAGATATTCGGTTTTAAATTCTACCGGAATCTCTTCACCGTTCCACTCAAATCTTATGCATTTGCCTCCAAAGAATTTCTGATAATAATTGGCTATGTCAACATAATCATACTTCTTAAATATACTCCCCCCACTGTTCAATAATAATATTCCTTCGCAATCCTGGTTGCCAAAAGTTTGTTTTGCGCGCTTTTTCTTCCTTCCCCTTCTATATATGTCTTCTTCGTGATAGCTTTCCGTTTCTTCCAGATTCAAGAACGGGCTTTTTTCTAAATCTTCTTCCAAGCTAGGCGGAGATGCGTCCCTGAGGACCTTGCTTTTCGCTTCCTCATGCATGACATCAGTTTTTAGCGAGGTCATCAGATTGTCCGCCAATTTAAAGCGCGATTTCAAAGAATTATTGATTCTTTGCATCTGTTTTTGATAACGGCAGATTATCACGAGGCTTTTGCCTCCCTGGTTCAGATAGACAGCAGCGGCCCCCTCATGATATGCCATTTTTCTTATTTTGTCTAAATAATATTTACCCTTATAATCACCGATTTTCCTTTCTTCAAACCTTTCGACGCTATTGTAGGCATTTGTTGCCATTTTATAAAAATTTCTATCCGATATTCCTTCCTCAATTGCAGCAAGTTTCAGCGGATCATCAATTTGCCTGGTATAGCGCAGGCTTTTGTAATTCCCAAGTTTTAAATCCACCAAGAGCACATAACCGAAGACCGCGGGCCCCAAATCCCTGAATTCATCCTTTTTTGAATCATAGGCCACCGCCGAAAAATCCCCATGCATCATGACGCGCTCCGGAAAAAGCGAATACAGGCTATTACTATCTGAGCCGAACTTGTCCAAAGCGCGGATGATCGCACTCAGGTAATTGTCGGTGGAGATGAGCCCGAAGTCCTCATCAGGCTTATTGATCCTGACCCTCAACCCAAAACCAATGTTCTCCGCAATCTCTCGGAGCCGGACTTCAAGTTCGCGATTTGTGCTTCCGTCGCCGAAAATCAATTCGGAATGCATACCTTGCAATTTTTCGATAGTGATGTTGCTCCAGAGGCTTAAAGGAGCATAAATAGCCCGATAATGATTCAGTATTCTTTGGAAACCCAAAGGAAGCATGGCATAGGCCTTGGTTTCGGTGCGGGAAATGATTTTCAAATCCTCCCCGCCCCCGCCCGCTTTGGATTTAGCGGCTTTGCGAGAACTTCTTATGGAACAGATTTCGATCCGAAACTTTTGGGCGTTCCCGGGGTGTTTTTTGCTTAGCAGGTTTTGCAATCTTCCGACGACGAGCTGAGCGTGCTTGTGGTTGTTTAGGCACAGCCCGTAAACCGCGGACCCGCTTCCGCTCATCAAAGCCTGCAAAGCTCCCGCAGCAAGCAAATCGCGTTTTATTTCCGCGACCTCAGTTCCCGGCAATCCTTTTTCCAGGTCATTAAAAAGGCCTTCCGCAATCCTGTTCAAATCGCCCGCTTTGACGGTCTCTTCCAAGGATTCGATTTTACCGCTGTTTTCGTGGTGAACGTTGAAATTTCTGAATATTTCCGTAGTGGAATGCCGGAAGGGAGGAATCACCAACACAATGTATGTAAAGGGCATTTCCTCGATGAACTCCAAGACTTCTCCTCTGCCCCCCACCCTTGCGGTTTTGTTATGGACACAGAAGGGAACGTCGCTTCCGAGCTCTGAACCGATCGCCGCGAGCTGCTCAAGCGAAAGATTGAGATCCCAAAGCTTGTTCATCGCCCGCAGAGCGGCTGCGCAATCCGCGCTCCCTCCGCCGAGCCCGGCCTTTTCCGGAATCCTTTTTACGACCCTGACTTTAACGCCGCGATCTATTCCGTATCTCGATCTGAGATTATCGATTGCTTTATAGATTAAATTTTCCTCCGGCCGCAGATGCTCCAATTCCTCGCACTCGATGATTATTGATTTGCCGGGATGATCTTCGAAATACAATTCATCGTAAAGGTTCAAGTTCGTCATGATCATGTCCAGATCATGATAACCGTCTTCCCTTTTCCGGAGCACTTCCAGTCCCAGATTAATTTTAGCATATCCTTTTTCGATGACCATTTTCCCACTCCCGTCAAACGAACAGTTTCATTTTGCCGTAGGTTTCCAAACCGCCGAAAGCCTCGTCCCCTTTTTCTATGAATCTCAGAGCTTCGCTCAGATTGATGATTTTATTGAAGGCGGTGGTCGCGGCTTTGATTGCAATTACCGCCGGATCGAAAGTGTGGATGTTGGTTCTTTTGGGACTGCTGGCGAAATCGGCGCCGCTGGCGATTAATGCCTCGAAATTGGACTGGCAAGCTCCGGCGATGACAACCACGTCCCCCCTGGACTTGATTTGCCTGAGTTTCCTCAGGGCTTTGACATAATTCAAGGTATTGCTGTAATTGTTTAAATCCTTCAGTCCTTTTTGATTGTAAACATCGTGTCCGGTCAGAACCACGATGTCCGGCGTCAGTTTATAAATCAGGCTTTGAATCTGTTCGTGGATCAAATGTTCTTTCATCGCCAAGCCATTGGCATAAACTCCAATTTCTTTATATAGTTGCAGGCATTTGTCCAAGTATTTCTGGTCCCCGTCAATGTGGAGCACGGTGCCGAGAAGATAATTCTTGCCCACCCTTTTTCTGATGTTCGTGACGTTTAAGAAATATTTTTCGGTTTTCTTCCTCTCCTTTTCGATTTCTTCTTCCGTGGCTGGACGCAAATCTTCCAGAGAAACTATTTTCCTGATTCGGTAATGCAGTCCGGAAACATAGACTTTTTCCGGGCTGATAATACCATCTATAACATATATGATTTTCTTCTCGTCGCTTTTCAGAACAACAAGACTCGCAACATCCACGCTACCACCTATATTAAGTTATGACCGCCCGCTTAATTAGGTGCTCTCAAAGATATTCATATACACTTCCGCTATTTTCTCCAAACTCAAAGCTTCGCTGCGAATGGATTCCGGAAGCGCGAGTCTTTTCAAAACCCCAAGGATCTCTTCCCTCGTTAACATGTAATTCGCAAGCAAGTTGTTGACTAAGGTTTTTCGCCTTTGCGAGAAAATATTTCTGACAAATTTTAAAAAATTCCTCTCGTTCTTGATTCCCAAATCAAGTTTTCTTTTTTTCAGTTTAATAACGACGCTGTCGACATTCGGTTTTGGAAAAAAGGAGTTTCTGGAAACCGGAAAAAGAATTTCGCCTTCGCACCGGTAATTGATCAAAATTGAAAGCGAACCATAATCTTTTCCGCCTTCCTTCGCAACCATGCGTTCTCCAACTTCTTTTTGAACCATGAAGTAGAATTCTTCTATTTCATTATCTTCTTCCAGCAACCGGATGATGATCTGCGTGGTTATGTAATAGGGAAGGTTGCTGACGGTGATGACGCGCTTGCAGTCGGAGAAAAAACTGAGCTCTTTTTTCAAATCTGCCTTCAAGAAGTCCTGAGATAGAATTTTAAGGTTTGAATACTTTGCCAATTCTTCCTTTAAAACGCCAACAAGCTTTTTGTCAATTTCAAAAGCCAGCACCTTTCGGAACTTCTGAAGCAAAGCTTCGGTCAAGGCGCCGATTCCGGGGCCAATCTCAACAACTCCGGTTTCGGGATCCGGCCTCGCTGCCAGAACGATTTTATTCAAAATGTTTTCGTCTATAAGAAAATTCTGGCCAAGATTTTTCCTTGGACGCAGTTGATGTTTTTCAAGTAAA
>LFRY01000072.1:0-1084 GCA_001512995.1 Acholeplasmatales bacterium DTU067 | reverse complement strand
GAGGTTGAGGTGGCGGGCAAGTTGCTTTCCGTTCGCATAGTCAATATCCAACTTCTCGCATAGTTTGATTCTTCTTTTTTTGCTTTCGCTTCCGCCGACCAAACCCAAAGCATATAAATCTTGGATTGTGATGTTTTCCTGATGTTCTTCTTCCAAAAACTCACTTAAGGTTTCTCTTAAAACCGGCAAATCAACATGTTCGACGCCAACTTTTTTGCAGTTTTTGCTGAGGGCGTCCTCGCGCCCGATGTATACATTCCTTACATTTTGCAAAGCATCGGATATCTTTTCCCTGATCTTATCCCCCGCAGCGTCGGGATCCGTCAAAAGGACGGCTTCGTAATCCCCATTTATCCGCCCCATCCGCCTTAACCACGCATCCGAAACCATGCCGTTCGTGGTCACGACGGGCAGGTCCGGGGCTATCTGTTTTATTTTCTGATAATCATTCTTCCCTTCAACAACCACTATTTTTCTCATGAAAAGCAACTCTCTTTACTTATATTATAACACATCAAAACCAATAAATGAATATCTTTTCAAAGATATAAATATTTCTCAAAAGAAAAAAGAGAAAAACTTCCTGTTTTTCTCCTCACCACTTCAAAATTTCCATCATTTCTCCCAACTTTTTCAGCTCGTTCGGGATGTCGATTCCCTGCGGACAGGCTTCAACGCACTGCCCGCACTCAATGCATTCTGTGAACAAAGCCGATTTTTCCTTCACGTGCTTTGCTTCGTGTCTGGTCAATTCTTCATTGGCAAACATCCGGTGATTGTTGTATAAGCTGAAATAGGCGGGAATGTTGATGTTGACCGCGCAGGGAAGACAATACTTGCAATTGGTGCAGCCCACGGCTTTGAATTCTTGGAGAGCGGCTTTCACTTTGGCGATGATTTCATCCTCTTCTTTGGTTAAGGGTTTAAAATTTTTAAAAGTGTTGACATTGTCAACCACTTGTTCAAGTTCGTTCATTCCGCTGAGAATGACTTTCACCCCCGGAAGGCTTCCCACCCAACGCAAAGCCCAGGAAGCAATCGATGCGTCGCTATGGTCCTTGAAGATTTTTTCGATCTCTCCATT
>LFRY01000018.1:15720-18199 GCA_001512995.1 Acholeplasmatales bacterium DTU067 | reverse complement strand
CTTATCGCCGACATTGATGAAGAGGGGCACATTCACGCGGAATCCTGTTTCCAGAACTGCCTCCTTGGTTGCGTTGGCGGCGGTGTTCCCTCTTACCCCCGGTGCTGTCTCAACCACTTCGAGAACGACTTTTTCCGGAAGCTGCACGCCGATGATCTCGCCCTTATAATCGATGACGGTGACTGATTCTCCTTCAATCAGAAAATTCTTTTCATACTCCAGGCTGGAGCTGGGGATGTCAATCTGAACATAGGTTTCCATATCCATGAAAGCCATCATGTTGCCGTCATCATATAAATATTGCATTTTTTTCTTCTCAATGATTGCCCGCGGAATCTTTTCATCCGCCCCGAATGTGTAGTCAATGATCGCTCCCGTACGCAAATTCTTCAATCTGCTTCTGACGAATGCCTGCCCTTTTCCGGGCTTGACATGCTGAAACTCCATGACCTGGTATATGTTGCCTTGATATTCGATGGTCATTCCTGTTTTAAAATCATTTGTTGATATCATAATTGCCTCCTATTTCCATTACATATTATAATACAAAACTCCGCATTTGTATAGTTTTTTCTCTTTGCTATCACGGCATGTATAACTCCTCCTTGTATTATGCCAAATTGGTTTATTGTCTATGAACTCATTTTTTATGGTATAATAATTGCGGTGAAATTATGGAAATAATCAAGATTCTTCCCCAAGGCCTTTGCAAGGGTGTAATCAATGCCATCCACATCGTAAACAATGCTTTGGAGGATCCAACTATTAAAAAACCCATTTACATGCTCGGCTCCCTCGTCCACAACCAAAACATCGTCCGGGCGCTATCCGAACAAAACGTCATCATTCTTGACGGAAAATCACGTCTGGAAATGCTTGACGAAATCACAAGCGGAACCGTCATTTTCACTGCCCATGGTGTAAGCGAAGAAACGAGAAAAAAAGCGAGGGCAAAAGGCTTGGACATCATCGACGCGACTTGCAAGGACGTGAAACTGAGCCACGACATCATCAGAAACTATTTAGACGCTGGATACATGATTCTCTATTACGGCATGGAAAACCACCCCGAAGCCGAAGGCGTCCTCGGAATCTCTCCAAAGATTACACTAATCAGAAATAAGGATGATATCGAAGCTCTCCCCGCTTATGAAGGAAAATTGGCGCTTGCGACCCAGACCACGATGTCTTTTTTGCAGGCGATTGAATTGCATCAATATTTATTAAAAAAATACCCGCAAATTAAGTTGATTGATGAAGTATGCAATTCCACGCGCATCCGCCAGCAAGCCGTCATCAGCCAAAAAGGAAAACTGGATTTAATCATCGTCGTCGGCGACAGGAAAAGCAATAACACGAGGATGCTGAAAGAGGTCGCGGAAAAGGAAGCGGGGATTTCGGCAATATTGGTTGAAAATGTAGAAGATTTGAAAGCTTATGATTTGTCGGCTTATGAAAGAATTGGCGTCACTGCCGGGGCTTCAACTCCGAATGTAATTGTACAAGAGATAATTGAGAAGCTTCCGAAAGGCGATTTCAATAGTGAGTTAGTCTCGGAAGATTATTTGCGTCCAAAAAGGTAAATCCTCTTCTTGCGAAGAGGATTTTTTCAACCTCTAAGGGAGGCATTGAATTTTTCTTTGAGATGTTTCAATATCATCTTCAGTTTCTGGTTGACCAATTCGTCGCTCAAAGTTTGGGTGGCGGAAAACTCGAGATTGATTGCAATCGATTTTTCTTCAGAACCGATTTTTTCGCCGGTGTAAATGTCAAAAACGGTGATCTTGCTTAAGAGTGTGTTTTTCAGGTTTTCAAGTTCCGAAATGACATCTCCCACAGGCAGATCTTTCGGCACGACGATCGCTATGTCCCTTTCGACGCTGGGAACTTTGCTGTATTCTTCGAATTTCACAGGTTGGGCAGTTCTTCCAAGGATGGGCGCGAGCCGCAGTTCCGAAACATAAACCTCGTCCAAATCTTCCGCTTCCGCAAACTCAGGGTGGAGCGCTCCCAAATAGCCGATTGTCTCTCCTTCATAAATCATTTCCGCGGTTTTCCCGGGATGGAGTTCTTTCAATGGTTTGTCCGGGCTTCGGAAAGAAACCTTGATGCCAAGTTTGGCAAACAAAGTTTCCAAAATGCCTTTCAGCAGATAGAAATCAGCTTTTTCGCTTTCGCCCCGCCAGCTGGTTTCCGAAAACTTACCGGAAATCAGGAGTCCGAGCCTTTCTTCTTCATGATAATCACCATCCCTGTAAAAGACATTGCCAATTTCGAAGAGAGCAAGGTCTTTCAACTTGCGCGAATGGGAGTACTTGGCATTCGCAACCAAACCCGGCACGAGCGCCCTGCGCAGGAATTTATGGTCCTGGGTTATCGGCATCAGCACGCTGATCGTTTCTTTATCCGGATTAAAGAACAGGAATTTATCTGTTTCCTTCTCCGGAAGCAAAGAATAAGTGTAAGTTTCACTCAGCCC
>LFRY01000018.1:0-15519 GCA_001512995.1 Acholeplasmatales bacterium DTU067 | reverse complement strand
TCAATTTTTCGCGGAGCGATCTCCGCAACTCCCGCAAAAGCGCGCGTGGAAATTTCTCCGCCAGCAAGCTCTTCAAGCAGGTAGCATGTATAATCGAGCGC
The DNA here is from genome assembly GCA_001512995.1 of Acholeplasmatales bacterium DTU067. GTDB lineage: Bacteria > Bacillota_I > Bacilli_A > ML615J-28 > CAG-698 > DTU067. The sequence goes on along the minus strand of LFRY01000018.1, from coordinate 15,418 downwards.
CAGTTTCGTGGTGTTGATGTCAACTCCTTTTTCGAAACGGAGCGAAGAATCGCTTTTCAGCCCCAAACGTTCGGATGTGGCGCGGACGGATCTGGGGTCAAAAACCGCTGCTTCGATGACGATGTTTTTCGTGTTCGGGCCGATTCCGCTCTCCTCTCCGCCCATCACACCCGCAATCGCAACCGGTTTTCGTCCGTCCGTAATGACGATGTCGGCTTCGTTAAGTTCCCTTTCGATTTCGTCGAGAGTGATGATTTTCTCACCGGGATTGGCATTCCGGATGACGATGTCCTTGCCAAGTTCATCATAATCGAAGGCATGCAGGGGCTGGCCGAATAGCACCAAAATGTAGTTGGTGATGTCAACGACATTGTTTATGGGGCGGATTCCGTATGCTATCAAACGCGATATGAGCCACCAGGGCGAGGGCTTGATTTCCACATTCTTGACCACCTGGCCGTAATAACCGATGCAGCCCGGGGCTTCGTTGATGACATTGAGCTCAGCGGTCCGGGATTCCTGTGCAGCTTTGAAGGCAAGCGGCTTCAAAGGCCTGTTAAAAATCGCGCTTGCCTCTATCGCGACCCCGAGCATACTCAGCAAATCGCCGCGGTTCGGGGTCAAATCCAGTTCGATGACTTCATCGTCAAGATTCAAGGCCGCCAAAGCGTTGCTTCCGATTTCCGCTTTTTCGGGGAAATGGAAGATACCATCCTGGTATTCTTCCGGAACAAATTTATTTTCCAGACCCAGCTCATTGAGAGAACAAATCATGCCATTCGACTCAACGCCTCGGATTTTGGCCCGTTTTATCTTAAAGCCGCCGGGAAGTTCCGCCCCCTCTTTTGCAACAATCACATGCTGGCCCGCCCTGACATTCGGGGCTCCGCAGACAATCTGGAGTTTTTCATTTCCGACGTCCACTTGACAAAGTGAAAGATGATCGGAATTGGGATGGGGCACGCATGACTCCACATAACCCACGACGAGGTTTGTCCCGTCAACGACCTTGCTCACGCTTTCGACTTCTATTGAATAGAGTGATAGTTTCTCTACGATTTCTTCGGTTATTAATCCTTCAAGATCAACTAATTCTTTCAACCATTCTAATTTTACGCGCATAACATCCTCCTAAAACTGTTTCAGAAAACGCGGATCGTTCTGATAAAAATATCTGATGTCGTCAATTCCGTATCTCAGCATTGCTATTCTTTCAATTCCGAGACCGAAAGCAAAACCTTGGTTCGTCTCAGGATCATATCCCGACATTCTCAGGACATTCGGATGGACCATGCCCGCTCCGAGGACTTCGTGCCAGCCCGTGCCCTTGCATAGAGGGCAGCCTTCGCCTCCGCATTTGAAGCAGGTAACGTCGACTTCCACGCTCGGTTCCGTGAAAGGGAAGAATGAAGGCCGGAAACGGATTTCCAGCTCGTCCCCGAACATTCTCCTCATCAGCAGTGCCAATGTTCCCTTCAAATCCGCCATCGTAATGTCCTTGTCGATTACCAAACCTTCAATTTGCATGAATTGATGCGAATGCGTGGCGTCGTCATTGTCGCGGCGGTAAACTTTGCCTGGGCAGATAATCTTAATCGGCTTCCCGCCCGCTTTCTGCATGACCCTGGCCTGCACGGGCGAAGTGTGGGTCCTGAGGAGATGGACCACATCAAGATAGAAACTGTCCTGCATTTCCCGAGCGGGATGCCCCTTGGGCAGATTCAATAGCTCGAAATTATAATGGTCTGTTTCAATTTCCGGGCCCTCCGCAATCTCATATCCCATGCCGATGCAGATGTCTTCTATTTCTTCGATGGTTTTAGAAAGCGGATGCAGGCGCCCGGCCGAAAATCTTTTTCCCGGAAGCGTGACGTCCAAGCGCTCGCTTTCAAGCCGCTTTTGGATTTCTGCCGCGGTAATTTCCTGCAGCCGCGCAGAAACCTCCTCTTCAACAAAACTCTTAAACTCATTTATCGCTTTTCCCAAGGCCTTTCTCGTTTCCGCATCGGCTTCTCTCATTTTTCCAAGCACTTCCTGCAAAGGGCTTTTCTTGCCGACATAACGGGCTTTGACGGCATTCAATTCATGAACGCTTTTTGCATTTTTCAATTCTTCCCGGACTTCTGATTTTAGGTTCAACAATCTTTCTGTCATAACATCCTCCTAAATGATAATTAAAAAAGTCCTTATCAAAAAATAAGGACGAAATATCATTCCGCGGTACCACCTTTTTTCAACATAAAGTTGCGCTTTGGTATTTGGTAACGCAATATTGTTTTGCGGGCGGGATTAGCGCCACTCCGAGGGCGAATTCATAAAGCGTTATTGTATAAGACTTTCAGTCGCGGTCTTACTCCCTGTTACAACACTTGCTTTACTACTACTTCCTCATCAAAGTGTTCCTATGATTTTGATTTGATAATATTATAGCACTTTTCTTGTCTTTAGGCAATGTCTTTTTACAAATAAATAAAAACCTCACGGAATTGTGATATCTGTAAGGCGGGGTTTGCGGAAAACCGCTTATATAGATAATTAGCCTCCTTTCCAGAGGCTAATATTATAGAATCAGAACGGCCTGCGTCCGAACGGAGTCTGGCAGCCCGGGCGTACCAAACCGGGGATGTTGCAACAATCCTGCTCCTGGAAGTCGTTGAATTCACAACAAATCGGTCTTTCGCAGCATGTATGCCTCAGAATGTGATGGTTAAAAATTCTGGTTTGGTTTTCCAAAATGTGAGGTTGCTCGGTAATGAAAAAGCGATGAATGTCGTTGACTCTCCTGGTTATGATCGGCGGATTGACGACGACGTTTGGATTACAAAACGGATTGAAATTCATTTAGTTCCCTCCTTCAATGCTATTATACGAAAATCATGCTAAAGGGGATGTGCTTTTGTTTATTTGTGTGTTATAATTAATGTAACTCTTGCAAAAATCATCATTTTCCGATTCAGCCAGCAATTATAATAATATAAAACGATAAAAGAAGGAGAAATGGCTATGTATTACACACCGATAGTTATCGAAAGAACATCATTCGGAGAACGTTCCTACGATATTTATTCGCGCCTGCTCAAAGACAGGATCATCATGCTGAGCGGCGAAATCAACGACAATCTTGCCAACAGCATTGTTGCCCAACTCTTGTTTTTGGCAGCCGAAGACAACGAAAAGGACATCTACATTTATATCAATTCTCCGGGCGGATCGATGTCCGCGGGAATGGCGATCTACGACACCATGAACCTAGTCAATCCCGACGTCGCGACGATTTGCACGGGGATGGCAGCCTCAATGGCGGCTTTCATTCTCGCGAGCGGCACCAAGGGCAAACGCTACGCCCTTCCCAACAGTGAAATCATGATCCATCAGCCCATGGGCGGCGTGCGCGGACAATCGACAGAAATCCAAATTGTCGCCGAGCACATTCAGCGTTTAAGAAAAAGAATGAATGCGATACTTGCGGAACTGACGGGAAAAACGATTGAACAAATAAACCGCGACACCGAAAGGGACAATTATATGTTTGCGGAAGAGGCGTTGGAATACGGCATCATCGACAAAATCATGATAAAAAGAAAATAGGGACCCACGGTCCCTTTTTTTATACGATGAAAGCCCTGCGGACTCTATCAAAGAAGTCAGTGTCTTTTTTCATGATGAAGCCGACCGCCTTCTCTGACAATTTTGCATAAATATTCTTTAATCTATTGAATTCCAGATATTTGCCGTCGACGGCGATGTAATTAAAATCACTCTCCTTGACGCTCAGTTTCAGCTTTGCGTAATCAGATAATATCAAAGGCGATTGCAGAACTTTGTAAACGCGGTTGTTTATCGGCGCGATTTCCGTCAGCTGAATCGCTCTAATGTTCGGGTCAATCACGCTCCCTCCGACCGATTTGTTATAAGCGGTGGAGCCCGTCGGAGGAGAAATCAAAAAGCCCGTTCCTCGGAATGTCTCAAAGAGTTTGTCATTAATGTAAATGTCGATGATCTGGGTGTGGATGGGATTGGTGATCGCGACTTCGTTCACAGCATATCCGCTCATGGTTTTTTCTTCGTTCTCAAGGGTGTATTCGAGTAGTTGGTAATAATCGACTTTGTAATTTCCTTTTTTTAGATTCTCGAATATTTCAGGCAACTCTTCCATATTATAGTCATTGAAAAAACCCAACCGTCCCGTGTTGATGCCAATGAATTTCACCTTTTCGAGAATGTCCTCGTACTTATGAATCGCACCCAACATCGTTCCGTCCCCCCCGAAAGAAAAAACGATGTCTGGATTTTTTTCGTCATATTCAAAAGGACATTCAATATTTTTGATATTTCCAAAAATAGCATATTTCATGTTTTCACCGCCTTAAAAAACGCTTCACTAAAAGTATTCCCATGATTGGGTTTTTGTCGTGATTTTTGAAATTATTCTAACCTGGCAGGAGCGCGTACGTTCTTATTTTATCATATTTTGTGTGTTTTTACGATACCCTGTACAATAATAATAACAAGTAAAAACTATTGCAATTTAAAAATTATCTAGTATAATATAAAATAATATGAGAATAGCAAGTTGGAGGAATGAAATGCAAGCTGGTCCGGATGTTCAATTCAAAACACTCTTATCAAAAGAAGAATACGACATTTTGATAGAAAAATTCAAGGGGAATCGTACAGATTTTCAGACCAACCACTATTTTGATACCAAAAGATTTTCCTTGAAAGCCCTAGATTCTTCTTTGAGAGTGCGCGAACGAGAAACACTCGAAATCACTCTGAAACGCAAGAAAGGTTATAAATTGCTGGAGTTAACGCAACCTGTTGACCGCGAAACTTTTCAGAATTTGCGAGAAACGGGAGTTCTTCCGGATGGCGAAATCAAAAATGAATTGCTTCCTCTAATCGGTGACCAAAAACTTGTGAACTTTTTAAGCCTGTCAACGCTGAGAATGTACTTGCCCTATAAAAACGGAGTACTCTTCATCGACAAGAGCGAATATCTCGGCGTGACCGATTATGAGTTGGAATACTCCGCAAGAAACTACCACGAAGCAAAAAAAGAGTTCATTCAGATCATCGGCGAATTTGGAATCAAATATAAAAAAGCCGACAAAAAAATCAGAAGGGCTTTCAAGGCCTATAAAAGGTTAAATTAAAAGAGCGCAAAGCGACGCTCTTTTTTCATTCAGCAATCTTAATTGCTTTTTCATATTCACAAGGTTCTTCTTTAAAACAGTGCTCGCATTCGATGTTGCGAACCTCTTCAGGTAAAAACAGCTCAATGTCATCGTCATTGTAGCCAACCTGGAGTTCATAATCGGTCACGATGATTGGTCTCTTTAAGATGCTCGGATTGGCAACGATGAAATCAACCAATTCGTGCAATTTCATGTTTTCGATTTCATGGCCTCTTTCTTTATAGATGTTGGATCTTGTGGAAATTATGTCTTCAAAGCCACCTTCACTGTTATAAAGCATCTTAAAAATTTCGTCTCTAGTCAGGGGGGTTGTAAAAATGTTCTTCTCGATATATGCGATATTGTATTTGTTAAAATACTTTTTCACTTTCCGACATGATGAACAACTAGGAGAAGTATAAAGCTTTATCATATTCAACCTCCTTTTCACATACTTATTTTACCACATTTTTTTCTACAAATAAATACAATCTATAAAAAATATGACAATATTTCTAAAAAAAAGCATTTCAGATTCTGAAATGCTTTTATTTTATTCTACCACTTCAATAAGTGTCGGATCCTGTGGAACAGGTTTTCCTGCAAGTTCATCTCTATATCTTGCGATTTCTTCTTGACTGCCAAGCACAAAATGTCCTGGAGTAATTTCAACCATTTTCGGTTTGTCTTGTGTAAACTTCCTTAAATGCGGAACATAGTAAAGACGTTTACGATTCTTTTCGTATTCTGGATCCGGAAGCGGAACCGCAGATAACAGAGATTTTGTATAAGGATGTAAGGGGTTAGCAAACAATTCTTCTGCAGGTGCGATTTCAACAAGACGGCCATAATACATAACGCCGATGCGATCGCAGAAATACTTAACAACAGAGAGGTTGTGAGCTATGAAGAGGATAGTTAGATTGAATTGTTTCCGCAAATCATTTAAAAGATTAATGACCTGAGCCTGAATTGAGACGTCAAGTGCGCTTATCGGCTCGTCGGCAATAATTAAATCAGGATTGACAACTAATGCTCTCGCAATACCGATTCTTTGACGTTGACCTCCGGAGAATTCGTGAGGATAACGGGTGGCGTGTTCCTCCACGAGTCCGACCAGCCGCAGAGCCTCTTTGACTTTTTGGTCGATGTACTCTTTGTCTTTGATTCCGTGGATGATCATCCCTTCGGAAATGATTTCACGAACGGTCATCCGCGGATTAAGGGAATCGATCGGATCTTGGAAAATCATCGCCATCTTGCTCATCAGTTTTTTGTTGAGCTTGTTGTCCTTCTTTTTTTCCCTGATTTCCTGGCGTTCCTTCTGGATGATCTCTTCCTGTTCGGCGATGAACTTGTTGAGATCCTCCTGAACCTTTTCAACATCCCTATTCACAATATCATTGTCGCTTTGGGCGGCTGAATCTGTCTTGATGTCCGCGATCAGGGCCTTCGTTTCGGCCTTCTTCATTTTGATCGCTTTCCGCGCATCTTTTATCCGTTGCACATTGGAACGGATTCCGGCGGAAATCCGCACGCCGTTGAAGAAGATTTCTCCGTCTGTGATGTTGTAAAGCTTGATTATGGATCTTCCCGTCGTCGTCTTTCCGCAGCCGGATTCGCCGACGAGACCGAAAACCTCGCCTTTATAAACATCGAAACTGACGTTGTGAACCGCCTTCACAACGATTTTCCTTTTCCAAAAACCCGAAGAGAAGTACTGGCGAACATTCTTTAGGCTGAGAACTATTTCTCTATTTTCATAGTTCATCCTTCTCACCTCTTACACGTCTCACAAGATCCTTAACGGGAGATTCAATCTTCGGAGCATTGGGATGCAGCAGCCAAGTCGCGGCATAGTGCGTGTCCGTGACCTTGAAGAAGGGCGGTTCTTTCTCAAAGTCAATTTTCATCGCGTACTTGTTGCGCGGCGCGAAGGCATCCCCTTTGGGCGGGAAGAGCATGTTGGGCGGAGTGCCCGGAATCGCTCGTAACTGGCCTTTCTGCTTCAAAGCCGGCATCGATTCCAGCAAGGCCCAAGTGTAAGGATGCTTCGGATCGTAGAAGATTTCTTCCGTTTTCCCGTATTCAACAATCTTTCCCGCATACATCACCGCAACCCTGTCGGCCATGTTGGCAACGACTCCGAGGTCGTGGGTGATGAAGATTACGGTAAGGTTCTTTTCACGTTTCAACTTATTGATCAAATCCAGAATCTGCGCCTGGATTGTCACGTCTAAAGCGGTCGTCGGCTCGTCGCAGATCAGAATCTCCGGTTCCATGGACAGAGCGATCGCAATGACTATTCTCTGCCTCATGCCGCCCGAGAATTGGAACGGATATTGGTTGAACCGCTTCTCGGGTTCCGGTATGCCGACCTCGTGCATCAATTCGATCGCACGCTTCTTCGCTTCGGCTTTCGTCATTTTATTCTTGAGGATCAGAGCTTCCGTGAGCTGCTTCCCGACCTTCATGATCGGATTCAAACTCGACAGCGGATCCTGGAAGATCATCCCGATCCTGGAACCTCTGATTTTATAGAAATCAGCTTCTTTCAGCTTCAACAGATCCTGCCCGTCGTAATAGATGTGTCCCGCGTCGATGATGGCGTTTCCGGCGAGTATTCCCATGATGCTTCTGCCGGTCACGGATTTCCCTGATCCGGATTCGCCGACGATGCAGAGGGTTTCGTTTCTCTTAAGGTCGAAACTGATGCCTCTGACGGCTCTTACAAGCCCGCTCGGAGTCCGGAAAGAAACGGTCAGATTGTCAACCCGAAGGATGACATCCTCAGGCATTTCAATTCTATCTTGTCTTGTTTCCTGCATCATTCTTCTGCACCTCTAAGCGACGGGTTCAAAGCGTCTCTCAAACCGTTTCCAAACAGGTTGAAGGAAATCATAAGTATTGAGATGATGACTGACGGGAAGATGGTTAGATACGGATGTTGGACGATTCCGCTGGCACGGCCGGCATCCAGCAGATTGCCGATGGAAAGCGTCGAGGAATCGAATCCAAGACCCAAGTATGCGACCGACGATTCGAAGAAGATTGCGCTCGGGATAATCAGAATCGTTCCGGTCACGATGGTTCCCAAAGCGTTCGGCAGGATGTGCTTGAAGATCAGCCGGAAGTCGCTCGCGCCGAATGTCCGGGAGGCCAGAACATATTCGCGGCCTTTGTAACGGTACATCTGCGAGCGGACCATGCTGGCCGTTCCAATCCAACTGGTCAGAACCAGGGACAATCCCACAAGGATGAGGCTCGGGACCTTTCCGGAAAGGAACATCTTGACGAGAATCATAATGACGATCCAGGGGATTCCTCCCAGAACTTCTGTGAACCTTTCCATGATCAGGTCGACGTTTCCGCCGTAGTATCCGGAGATTGAGCCCCAAATGACGCCGACAGTGATCGTGATTACGGCGACGAACAAGCCAATCAGCAGCGATGTCCTCGTTCCCATCCACAATCTGGTCCAAAGGTCACGTCCGGAAATGTCCGTCCCGAAATAGTGGGGCGGCGTCTCCTCGAATCCTTTCACATAAACCTTATAGGTGTAGAAATCTTGCGGAGTTTTTCCCGGGGGAAGCTGTTGGGGATTCCTTTCATAATAATCTCCCAGGAACGTGTTCGCGACGATCATTTCCTCGCCGTTTTCATTCACGACAATCCGCTCTTCTTCTTTCAATTCCAAATACTTGGCGTGAGTGACATCCTTCAGCCAGCGGGGAGCTGCGCTCCGGGCATAGATGTCGTATTTTATGTCAACAAAGTAGAAAACCTCGCCGTCGAATGTTTCTTCATACTTGGCCTCTTCGATCTCTTCAAGTGAATCGAAGTTCCGGATGTATTCAATGAAGAAGTATTTGCTGTACTCCTCATCCTTCATGTCCGCCAAGCGGGGATCGGAAATGGTTGTAATGTACTTCGCTTCGACTTTGTACTTCCTGGTTCCATCAAAAATTCCCAATTTTGCCAGTCCCGGAATCTTTGGAGGATATAAACTTATGTTCACGTCAATGTAATAGGGGTCGTATTTTGAAAAAATCGGAGCGAAAATCGAAAACAAAATGATGAGCACAAAAATGGCGAAGGCAACAACCGAACTCTTATTCCGGACGAAACGCCTGATTGCGTCGCCGAAATAGCCGATGGCTTTCGTTTCGAATTTCTTGTCGAAAATCCTTTCGTCAAGCTGGGTAAATTCAAAAGCGTCCGGAGCAAACTCCATTTCCATTGCTTCTTTGTTGTTCAGGTTTTCCATTATTTTCTCGCCCCCATTCTAATTCTTGGGTCAACAATTCCGTACGACAGGTCAACGACCAGGGTTGTTGCCAAGCCGATGATTGTGTAAAACGCCAGAGCGGCCATGGCCAGGTCGTGGTCGGGGTTTGTTTCGCTGATTGCTTCCAACAATATGCCGCCGACGCCCTTCACACCATAAATCCTTTCGATGACCAATGACCCGAACATGATCGAGATGAAGTTACCGATGATCAGCGGAACCAGGGGAACCATGGAGTTTCTAAGGGCATGTCTGACTGTCGCCTGGAATTTGTTCAAGCCTTTGGTTCTTGCAAGCAGCAAGTATTCGCTTGTCAGCACTTCGGTAAGCTCCGCCCTTGTATACCTTGTCAAGGTGGCAATCGGACCAAAGGACAAAGCCATTATCGGAATCACATAGTCTTTCCAATTCGCCTGGTCCGCAGCCCGGAACTGAATGGGAAGCCCCATGCTCGTCGCGTTAATCATCAAGAAGGTTACAAAAACAAAGGACGGAACCGAAATGAAGATGATAACGAAGAAACTGATTAAATAATCAAGCGGTTTGTTTTTTCTTAGCGCCGCTATTATCCCGAACAGGAATCCCAGGGGTACTGAAATGATCAGGGACCAGATGTTTATGCTCATGGTGAATGGAATGAACCTGGTAAGGATTACCCAGGGATTCTGGCCGACTTCCTTGACCACGGAGACTCCCCAATCCCCTTTGATAATTCCTTTCAGCCAATTAAAGTATTTTACAGGAATCGGATCGTCCCAACCATGCGCCCTTCCGTAAGCTTCCGCATCTTCCTGCGTGAGCTTGGGGTCGCTCATTCTATAAACCGTGACGCGCTTTTCAAAACTTGTTGTCAATTGGATCAAGATGTAGCACAGCGTCAGGATTATAAAAAGGGTTACGAACATCAAAACGATACGTTTTAGCGTATACCTTATCATAATCTTTTCCTTTCTACAATACCAAAAATGGGTTATTTTTGTTTATTATATCATTTCAAGAAGGAAAAAGCAAATACATATTTCAAGAAGCCCGAAGGGAAAAAACCAAAAATATTATATATGTATATATGTCATAATATAACAAAATGTTTTCCCTCTGAAGATAAAACGTTGGCAAGATAATAACAATTAAGAAAAAGCATTTCAAAGAAGACTTTGAAATGCTTTTTCGCTCAAAAACTGCTATTAAAGCCTTGCAACAAACGAATCAGTTCCCGCTGCTCGGAGGTGTTGCTTCCATTCCGTTCTTGACGAAAGTCTCGCCATAGTAAGCAGAATAGAGAGCATCAAAACTCCAATACATGGGTCCGTCATCGACACCGTCGCCGTCCACGTCCAAATCGATGAGGATGTTCGGGTTATGCGAATCGAGACCGTGGTTCAGGAACAGTCCGCTGCGGTTGTCGTCGCAGAAGCATTCCATAAAGCCGGCCGGGTCGAGCGTTCCACCGCTGATTCCCGCCAAAGCCAGGTCGAACTGTCCGGTCATCTGTTTCACATAGTAGACATCCATGCCGGGTTGCGGAGCGGAAACGGCTTCAAAGACGATTTTCTTCCCGAACTCTTTAGTATTATTGAAGAGTTCGTTGTACGTCTGGACAACATAAGCGTAAATCGCTTCTTGAGTCGTCCCGTCGAAGTGGGCAATTTCGATTGTTATCTTCGTCGGATTTTGTTCTGTGCCTACCGTAATTATTCCCTTATCAATCATGCTCTCGACCGCTTTCACATAACTGGTTTTTGCTTGCTCAGGATTGAATCCCAAATCACCATCACCAAGTCCTGTCGGATCCTGAGCGAGAGGAACGTCGTCATCATAGATTCCGGAGTAGACTTTCTTGCCCCATTCGGTTTCACGATAAGTCTGCATTTCAATGCTGTCCTCGGTCGGAGCAACAATCGCATAAGCATAGGTGAAGTAGGATCCCCAGCCTGTGCTCGTCTTCGAAATCTGCTGCACGCCTTGACGATCCAATCCGAAGTACAGGGCCCACCAGAAGTCGGGTTCTTGGAGAATCGGCTTCGTTTGCCATGCACCTTTACCGAACTTCGCATCAGATTCGGCTTGGGTCATCTTGTTGATGGTCAGCCTGAAGGATGTGGCTCCAGGAACGGTCTTCTTTTGGATGTTGGACATGGTGGCGTATTTGTCATACGCGGAAGCGGGAACGCTGGTGACATCCAACTCGCCGTTTTCGAACAATTCAAGCGCGGCGTTGGCGTCCTTGACAATGGTGTAGCAGAAGTTTTCAAGTACCGGTCTTCTGACCTCGACGTTGGCCGCTTCTTTATTCCACAAGAAGTATTTATCGTTCTTCGTGAATCTGTATTGTTTGCCTTTCTCCCAGTAATCAATCTTATACGGGCCGGAGGCTACAAAGTGGTCCTTGTCAGTTCCGTATTTGGCAGGATCCCTTTCGTATGTCGCCCTGTGAACCGGGGTGAACATGAATCCGGACCAGTTGTAGATGACGTCCCATTGCATCGCCGGGTCTTTGAAGATGACGACGAAGGAATAATCGTCAACCTTCTTGATTCCGACATCGGCCCAGGTTACGCCTTCTTTCTTGTCATAGTAATCCTTCGCGTTTTCAATCGGCAAGCTGGAACCATACCAGAGGTTTGCGCGTCTGTAAGAGCGGTCAGGATTCAGAGCTTCTTGATATGTGAAGATGAAGTCATCGGCTTTGATCGGGTCACCGTTCTCCCACTTCAGATCCTGGCGCAGGTCAAACTTCCACGCCTTGCTCGTTGTAAGCCCGTTCCAATCCTCAACCTCGGTCCATTGATTGCCGGTCAATTGAACGGGGTAGGCGAGTCTTGCTGCCATTTCGGGCTTGACTTCCCAACCGACGCCTTTTCCTTCTTCATCAAGTTTCCAGTCGAACGCGAAGAGCTGTCCTGCGAGGAAGCTCAGGAAGTCGCTTTCGATGGAGTCGGCATAGGCCAGATGGTTCAATGTAGACGGGTCGGCAGATGTCCACATTCTGTAAGGCGGGTCTTCCGGGTCTTCCGGAGTTCTTCCTTTGGCTGTCCCGTTGCCCTTAAACGGAAGAGCTGTCGGACCATAGCCCATTAACGGAACATAGTTGTCAGCAATGAAGTTGACGCGTTCGGAGTAAATAACCAGACCGGAGTTGTTGATGACCGGGATGGACGCGCCTTGGTTGATCAGGTATCTTTCCATGTGGGCCAAAATCTTGGCTTTTGTTTCAAGGTCGGCATATTTGAAGTTATAAATTTTTCCTTCAGATCCGCCAGCCAATTTACCCTCAACTTTAACTACCGTAAAGGGAATTGTTATAATCTTTTCATTGTTTTCATTGTCTCTTACAACGGCGCTGATTTCAACTTTACCAGCAGCAACGCCTGTAACTTCACCATTTTCGTCTACGGTTGCAATAGATGGATCGCTGGAGCTATAAGATACGACCGTGAATCTATCAGGATCGTTAATAGAAAGTTTGTTAGTTTCGCCAACAAACAAGTCGCCGCTCTTACCGCTTTCATAAACCAAGGCAGCTCCGGGGAGAACTTTAACATAAATAATAAGTTCTTTAGCAGGATCTCCTTCTCCGTCTAAGGCATTATATGCGGGCGTAGCAGTCCCTGCAACACCAGCATCATCATTGGTGTAGAATACAAGAGCATAATAACCGGTCAATACGAATGAAACAGTTCCGGTTTCGGCATCAAAAAATACACCGTTATTGTGTTCATAAGTATCCAACCATAGATAGTCGAAACCAACATAATCGAAATCAGCAAATTCTTTTTCATAGAACAGCTCGATGCCGCCTACATACTCTTGGGTATCGCCTTCACCTTCCCATTTTCCTCCCGTTCTATAAGTGGCTTCCGTCTTTACTTTGAAAGTGGGAGCAAATGTATCTTCGGTTTCAACGATATAGACTTTCTCGTCTTCATCAAATTCGAAGGCTTCCTCGAAGTCTTCCTCATTGGTCCATTCCAACTCGACAGTTTCAAAAAGGTTATTGTTATATAAATAGTCTAATACCAGTTCCTCTAGACTCTTATTTTTTAACTCATCGAGTTTTTTCTTGGCTTCTTCTAATGCTTTCTTAGTCTCTTCGAGATCACTTTCGGTAGATGAAAGTTGAGACAAAGCTTCAGCCAAATCTTCTTCTATTTCTTGGATGACTTCGTTTGCAGCTTCTAGTTCATCTTCATTTGTTCCTAAAGCATCTTTTAACGAATTTAATTCCGTTTCTAAAGATGCAATAGTCTCTTTTAATTCGTCAATTTGTTTCTTCAGCTCTTTATCGCTTCCGCATCCAACAAGGACGAAACCGACAACAAATAACAGCAGAAGAACAAACAGTTTCCGTAACGGATTCATTTCCCTTCTCCTTTCCTTAAATTTTATTATTTTTACACGAAATTATTTATATCATTCGTGGTTAACTAATTATATACTAGATATTAGCTGTAGTCAAGAATTTTTTTCATGTAAATCGCTTACATTCCTCTTTTTCAAGAGTTTTTTAATGAATTGCTAAACAAAAATTGCCTAATCTTGTCGATTAAGCAATGCATTTTGGAAAGATTTCGAATAGAATTAGGAATTAAGCGATAATAAGCCACCAAATCAATCCGATCATAAAGAAAACGATTCCGATTGAAAGAGTCGGCCAAACATCTAATTTCGGCTTGTCTCTTTTCATCTCCACATACTCGAAAAACTTCATCGGATACTTCGGAGTCCTGCGGAACATGTCGATGATTTTTCCGATGCTCCAGGTGATGGTGTAAAAAACGCCTTCGTTGGTTACCCAGTACATCAAAGCCTGCAGCAACAGGAAAATTCCGGTGATCCAAAATGCTTCCAAAGCATAATAAGTTTCGCCCATCCTTAAGAAGAATAGTAGGGACCAGATTATAACCGTTAATATGCCGGGGAAAATAAATTTTCTCAATATTTTCATTTTTTATACCTTTTATTCTCATATTCTAATTGGTGCAATTTTTTTAATATCCATGCCTTATATAGAGAAAGGAATCCCGCAAAAATTCCGATGGAGTAAGCAAGAAAAGGAACCGCTCCGTTTTTTGTATTGATATAGGAACTGCTAAAATATTCACTCAAAAATTCTTCGAAAATTAGATCTATTTCTTTTCTATAACTTATAATAATAACCATCAACAGAAAAGAAAATATGATCAAAGCACCACTAACAATATATTGTTTTATTTTGTTTTTTTGGCCGAGATCAACGAAGTTCAATATAAATGTCAGAAACAGCAAAATATATAGAGTCGCCATTTCCCAACTGAAATAATTTAAATGCGTTTCCCTGGTCTCTATCGGAAGAACAAAGTTATAAACTTTTAATTCTTCCTGGTAATTCGCTCCGACCTCGTTTCCGGCTTCATCGGTCATATAATAAATTACGCCCTTTGAGGAAAAGAGAGTCGAAAAAACCGAAAACAGGAGCAGCAAGCCGGCAAGAGCGATAATGAAATTGAGGAAGAATTTTGTTTCTCGAAGTTCTTTTCGCGTCATATTCATATTTTTCACCCGTTGCTTCAAAGATTATGTTTATTTTATTACTTTTTTCTTGCGATGTCAATTGTTAATATTCCCGAAGCGTGTCTTGACAAAACAGCCTTAATGTTTTACAATATAACAAAACCGTGACGAGAGCTAGTAATTAATCCTCTTCAACCGCAGCGAGGCCGGAGAGTGGAAGCGGCCGTTGATTGATTAACGAATGGACTCTTGTAGTTGTGACGAGGAAATGCGTCAACGTAGATCTGCGTTAAGGATTCGAGCGCCAAGACCATTGTGTTTTGGAAATAAGGTGGCACCGCCGAGATTTGGTCCTTATAATATTTAATAAGGACTTTTTTTATTATTAAAAAAGGAGGAAACAAGATGGCTATGAAAAAAATTGTTCTATCGGGCATCAAGCCCACGGGCGTTCCCACACTCG
>LFRY01000047.1 GCA_001512995.1 Acholeplasmatales bacterium DTU067 | reverse complement strand
CCGATGACCTGGAGCTCGCCGGGAACCTTATACCCCATTTTTTGAGCGACGTTCATGAAAGATATTGCAATTGAATCGCGAACAGCCAAAGCGACCTCGGGAGCGCCTTTGGATAGTGCTTCCTGAAAGTCCTTTTCGTTGATATTAAGATCTCCGCTAGTATAAATGATGTTTACGGGCAAATTAGCTTCTTCCATTGCCCTTCTGTAGCCCTTTTCCTTCATGTCATTCACCGTGTATTTATGCTCGGTGGAAATGAACATGATGTCTTTGTTCCCTCTTTCGATCATGATCTTGGTGGTCTGATAGGCGGCGTTTTCATAATCGAGTCCGACGCTTCCAAATTCTTCGCTCGGAGATAGCTGGTTGACAAAAACTACGGGAACGGGCGTGTTTTTGATGCCGGAGACCACTTCCTGCGTGACCTCATCATTCATCAACAAAATTCCGTCGACGCTCGACGCGACCACTTCGCCCCAAAAATCCTTGTTTAAGCCGGACTCTGTGATGAACAGACGCAAAGTATAGCCGTATTTTTTTGCACTGTCATCAATACCCTGGATCATTTCCGCAACCGAAGCGCGGGAAATCCTGGGGATGACGATGGCAACAGTCGTCGAACGCCTGCTGGCAAGCCCTCTCGCATTGGCATTGGGTTTGTAGCCTTTTTCCTTAATTATTTTCAAGACTTTGTTGCGAGTGGATTCCTTAACTTTTTCAGGATGGTTCAAAACTCTGGACACGGTCGCAAGGCTGACGCCCGCAGCGCCGGCAATATCATAAATTTTAACTTGTTGGCTCATATATCAATCACCTTCTTTATATATATTCTACCATAGCATGAAAATATTTTCAACAATTTTTATACAAATTCTTGAATATATCGATCAATGTTTCCGGCGCCCAAAAACAACAGGACCGTGTTCCGCAAATTTTTGAATTCTTTAATTTTCTTTTTTCGGAAAACGCGTGCTTCTGGGAAAGAATCAAAGACCATTTTCTCAAGATTTTTGTTGTTTGCTTCTCTCTTGGAAGTGAATGTTTCCGCAAGATACAGCTTCACTCCCGAGAAGACCTTCCTGAACTCGGTTTGGAGGGCAAGCGTCCGTGAATATGTGTGGGGTTGAAAAATGACAATCAAATCCTTGTTCGGGTATTTTTGTTTGATGCCCGCCAGGCACATCTCAATTTCCCGCGGATGGTGGGCATAATCGTCGATGATGACATTGTCGTGATAATGGTATTCTTCCATTCTCCGCGAAGGGCGGACATAGGTGGCCAGTTTTTCTGAGACTTCTTCAAACGATATCCCGTTTAGGAACGCGACGCTCAGAGCCGCGAGAAAATTAAATACCATGTAGACCCCGGTAAAGGGAAGGAAAAACTTCCGAACATCTCCCAGATGATTGATTTCTATTTGAAAACCCTCGGCAGAGGCGTCCAAAATTTTACCGCGCAAATCCCCGTCAGCAAGCCCGAAAGAAAAAATCCGGGGATGTTTTATTTTTCTGCAGTTTTCGTCGTCAGCATTCACAATAACATTTTTTGCTTTCGCGGCTGCTTTTTGGAAAGAATCCGCAATCGCTTCCACATCCTTGAAAAAATCCGGGTGATCTAGTTCGATGTTGTTGATAACAAGATAATCAAAATCATATTTCAAAAAATGATTCCTGTATTCGCACGCTTCAAAAATGAAATATTCATAATCCTTATCGGCTCCTCCGCTTCCGTCGCCAATCAAATAGGCAATTTTTTTGTCTTCGAAGAATTTTGCGACGAGGCTCGTCGTCGTCGTTTTTCCGTGCGTTCCGGAAATTCCGATTTTGGTGTTTTTAAAGAAATTCCCCAGAAACTCATGATAATAATAAAGTGGGAGCCCTTTTCTCAGAATCTCTGCAACCTCCTCATTATCTTCCCGATAACAGGAGCTCGCGATGTATGTTTTGCCGGCCTCGATGTTTTTCTTATCAAACGGAAGAATTTTGATATTTCTATCCTTTAATTTTTTTGTAGTAAAAAAATCTTCGGGAACGTCGCTTCCCGTCACACTGTGCCCCAAATCGTGCAGAATCCCCGCGAGCGCGGACATGCCGGTTCCTTTGATGCCCACAAGATGGAATTTCTCCATTGCTTCACCTCGTATTATACTATGACCGCAAACAAAAATGGGCAACAAAAAAAGATTGCTTTCGCCATCCTAGAAAACAAAATTACCGTTTTTGAAGATCTGGATTCTTTCCCCTCCATGGGTGATGCCGACGACTTCCATGTCTTCGCTTCCAAACATAAAGTCAACATGAGTCATGCTCTTATTATAACCCTTATCGATCAATTCTTCTTCTTTCATGCCGGTTCCGCCTTTGATGTTCATCGCATAGGCATTTCCCAATGCGAGGTGGCAGGAAGCGTTCTCGTCAAACAGGGTGTTATAGAAAAGAATGCCGGTGTTGGAAATCGGGGAATCGTGGGATATCAGAGCGACTTCGCCCAAGCGGGAACTTCCCTCATCAAGTTCGAGCAGGCCTTTCAGGGTTTCTTCCTCACTCTTTGCTCCGAATTCTACGGCTTTTCCGTCTTTAAAAACCAAATAGAAGTCTTCGATGAGTTTTCCTTGATAATTCAAGGGCTTGGTGGCAACCACTTTGCCGTTGGCGCCGTTCCTGTGGGGCATTGTGAAAGTTTCTTCGGTGGGGATGTTGGGGCAGTAGGGAATGCCTTTTTGGGTAGTTTCTCCTCCTCCCGCCCAGATGTGCCCTTCCACAAGCTCAACTTCGAGATCTGTTCCAAGCTTATTTTTGAAATGCAATTTCTTGAAATTATAATCATTCAATTTCTTGTTGCGCTGGGCAAGTTTTTCAATGTGTTCCCGCCATTCCGCCACCGGATCGTTGCTGTCTGTGACCCTGGAAGCAGAAAGAATCGCATCCAAAAGGCGTTCGAAACTATCTTCACCTTTACCGAACACTTTCTCGGCCCAGGTTTGCGTGGGATAAGAAATCACGCACCACTGGCTTCCGTTCGCCATCAAATGTTTCTGGTAAAAATTCAGATGTTCGTAGCTTGCTTTGCTTGCAATTTGTAATTTTTTGGGATCGACGTCTTTCAAAACCCCGGGCGTCGGAGCTGAAATCGAAATCACCGCCGCGCCCCGGTCGACGACATATTTAAATTGCTCGACGACATAATCGGGAACCTCCGCAATCACTTCTTCGCTCGCATAAGTGAAATAGGTTTTTCTGATCAAATCGTCGTTCCATCTCACCATGACATAGGAAGCTCCGGCCTCATAAGCGGACTCCACCAATAACCTCGTAAACTCAACGCATTCAACCGGAGAATTGATCATTAAAATTTGGTCCTTTTGCAGGTTGACTCCGACTTTAACCGCTAAATCGGAATATTTTTTAAATTTTTCGTTTTTCATAAAATCCTCCTTTAAAACTCTAACAATATTATATACATTTTTCATGCTTTTTCCAGAAAAATAAAAAAAGCGGCTTTCCCGCTTTTTGTTTAAACTCTGCGTTCTTTGATTCTTGCAGCTTTGGCAGACAAGGTGCGGATGTAATGAAGTTTGGCCCTTCTCACTTTGCCGTAGCGCAAGACCTGAATGGAAGCAACATTCGGGGAATGAACGGGAAATGTTCTTTCCACGCCGATTCCGTAGGATATTTTGCGAACAGTGAAGGTTTCACTGATGCCGCTTCCCCTTCTTTTGATTACCAAACCTTCGAATGCCTGGATCCTCTCACGGTTCCCCTCTTTGATTTTCACATTCACCCTGACGGTGTCGCCGGGACGGAATTCAGGAATGTCATCGCGAAGGTATTCCTTGGTAATTTCTTTAATCAATTGTTGACTCATTCGTTTTCACGCTCCTTCTTCCGATGCTCATGACTATTCTCCGTGAAATAGCAGCGGAACACCGTGCTTTTTAACAAAAGTTATTATACTATAATATCAAAAAATAAGCAAGACAAATTATTCAATTCCTGCTTGGCAGGATGAACATTCCCCGGTTTCCGGAACAAAATCCTTACCTTTCAAAGCGACATAGCGTTCGTATCCGCCCTGAAAATAATGGATGTTGCGGTAACCGGCTTTTTTTAGTTTTTCCGCCAACAGATAAGCTTCATCTCCGCCGTCATCAATGAGAATGATGGGTGTCTTCTTTTTTGCGATCAAAACCAGTTCTTCGAAAATATCTGCGCTTGATTTTCCTCCGCTCCTTGCGCAGAAGAAACCGGGTATTCGTTCTTGGAGGCAATCTTCTTCCTGCCTCAGGTCGTATTTAATTGCATTGCTTCCGGATCGCGCCAAGAGTTCATCAAAGGGTTTCAGATCTTCATCGGAATAAACCTTGATGCTCTCGGATGCGCAACCGGAAAGGAAGAACAAAAGCAGGATGAAGAACTTTTTCAAAATTCCTCGCCCCGTTTGATCATATCCAAAAACCTGAGATCTTCTTCCGTGAGTTCCGCCTTTTCCAACAAATTCGGTCTCCGCAAATACGTCAACTCCAAAGCCTTGAAACGTCTGTACTGCCTGATTTTTTCATGGTTTCCGGAAAGGAGCACTTCCGGGACCTTTTTACCTTCGAATTCTTCCGGCCGGGTATATTGGGGATATTCAAGCAGGTAATCCGTGAAACTTTCGCAGGCGGCGGATTCTTCGTTCCCGAGAACGCCGGGGAGCAGGCGCGTGACGCTGTCAATGACAGCCATGGCGGGAATCTCCCCGCCCGTCAAAACGAAATCCCCGATCGAAACCTCCTCATCGACATAATCAGTAATCCGAAAATCGATCCCCTCATAATGCCCGCAAAGCATTATCAGGTGCTTTTTTTGGGAAAATTCCCGGGCTTTTTTCTGCGTGAAGAGATTTCCTGTAGGGGTGAACAGTATCTTGTGGGCGGATTCATGGCCTTCAATGCTCCTCATGCAGTCCAAAATGGCCTGCAAACCAATGATCAGACCGGCACCCCCGCCGTAGGAGTAATCGTCAACCCTCCCGTGTTTGTTATCGGAAAAGTCGCGGAAATTGTGAATGCGGATTTCGATGATTTCTCTTTCCGCGGCTCTTTTTACGATTGATGCGTCGATTCCGGAAAACATCTCCGGAAACAGCGTCAGAACATCAAATCTCATAGCAACCCCTCGATTGGAGTCAGGATGATTTTGCGGTCTTCCAAATCTATTTTTTTGACGAATTCGCTGACAAAGGGAACCAGGGCTTCTTTTCCGTCCTCTTTTTTCAGCACGAGAATCCAACCTTGGGGAACTTCCAGCAAATCCCGAACCGTGCCGATGCTTTCACCATTTTCCGAAATCGCTTCAAGCCCAATCAGATCCTGATAATGGTATTCATCCTCGGCCAGGAGGCCGGGATCCAATTCTGCATCGGCAAATACTTCCGCATGGAGATAACTGATAACATCGTTGATGTTGTCGATGTCGTTAAAAGTGATCAAATCGAGCCCTTTATGTTTCCGGTGAGAGTTGATCTTTATCGGAAACATACCCCCCTCCAATTTCAAATAACAAGTGTTCCCGACCCGGAACCTTTCTTCCGTAAAATCTGAATCGGAGAGGACCTTAACTTCCCCTTTGATTCCGTGCGTGCCGATTATTTTTCCAACCATGATGTATTTCATTCTTTAATCCTCATTGCTCTAAGGGAATTCAAAACGGCAATCAATGACACCCCGACATCCGCAAACAAAGCCAAATAAATCAGAACATAGAAAAGCGGACGCAGGAATGTATCGACCAAAATTGGTTCGAGAATTGCCAGAAATAGAACGGCAAACTTCACTGCCAAGGCAAGGATGATATTCTGCGTGACAATTTGCTTTGTTTTCTTGGCGATTTTTGTAATTGTGGAAAGCTTGGCAAGGTCGTCCGTCATCAGGACGATGTCCGCGACCTGAATGGACGCGTCGCTACCGAGGCCGCCCATGGCGATGCCCACGTCTGCGCGGCTGATCACCGGCGCGTCGTTGATGCCGTCGCCGACGAAAGCTATTTTCTGCCTCGGATTTTCCCTTTTCAGTTCGCTGATTTTTTCGACTTTATCCAAGGGATTCATTCCGTAATAATATTCGTCGATACCGAGTTGGAAAGCGACGTCTTCCGCAATCTCCTCGGAATCGCCCGTCAGCATGATCGTTTTCGAAATGCCGGCTTCTTTCAGGCTCGCGAGGGCAAGTGCGGCGTTGTATTTGATTTCGTCCTTGATTAAAAAATAACCTTCGCATTTTCCGTCGACGGCGATGAAGAACATCGAGCCCGCCCCATTCACTTCCGGAACTTCTATTCCCTGTTTTCTTAAAAACTCATCCTTTCCGACCGCTATTTCTTTGCGATCGACGATGCAATTGATTCCGAGCGTCGATACTTGTTTTTGCGATTGCACGCGTTTCGGATTGATCCGCCCGCTTCCATACGTTTCCACAATCGATCTCGCGATCGGATGGGTGGAACAGGTTTCCGCATGCGCAGCGTATTCCAGGAGTTCTTCTTCCTTATATTTTCCGAAACTCACGATTTCATTCACATCAAATCTGCCGGTCGTCAGCGTCCCGGTTTTATCGAAGACGAAGGTCCGGACATCGGTCAATGCTTCCAGAAAATTGCTTCCCTTGACCAATATCCCCCTGCGGCTGGCTCCGCCGATGCCCCCAAAGAAACCCAATGGAATCGAGATGACCAGGGCGCAGGGACAGGAAACGACCAGGAATATCAAAGCGGTCTTGATTGATTCTTTGAACCCTGTCTGCCAACTCAAATCCCCGAAGATGAAGGGGATTGTGACCGCCAAAACCATGGCAATGCCGACGACGATCGGCGTGTAAAAGCGCGCGAACCTGGTAATGTAATTTTCCGACTTGCTTTTGAGGCTGCTGGCATTTTCGACCATGTCCAGCACTTTCGAAAGCATGGAATCATTGTAATTCTTGGTAACTCTTATTTTTAAATTGCCGTTGACATTGATGCCGCCCGAAAGTACGCTGGAACCCGGTTCCACTTCCGCATGCAAACTTTCCCCTGTGAGAGCGGAGTTGTCGATTTCGCCTTCGCCTTCAATGACCACGCCGTCAAGAGGAATCCTTTCTCCGGGTTTGACGAAGATGATGTCCCCTTCAACAACCCCCATGGAATCCATCTGCACAAATTCCCCGTCCACCAGGACGGTGGCGGATTGGGGTTGGATGTTGATGAGATTGGCGATAGATTTGCGGGAATAATTGACCGCATTGAGCTGCAATAGTTCGCCAATTTTATAAAAGAGCATCACGAGCACGGCCTCGTCATAGTATTGGATCAAAAGAGCCGTGATCGTGGCCATCGTCATTAGGAATTTTTCGTCGAAAAGGCGGCCGGATTTGATGTTCTTAAAAGCCGCGTACAGTACGTCCCCGGCAATTAGGATGTATGCGGAAACATAGGTTACATATATGATTGCCTTTTGGACGAACGAACCCGCAAACCCCTCCAACTGATTCATCACGCTTTTGATGATGAAACCGAGCAAAAAGATGACTACGCCCGTGATGAAATAGGAGACGCGCGCGCGGTCAAGCTTCAGATTGTAGTCAATTTCTCTTTTTCTGTCCTCTTTTTTGTGAACTTTGATGCCCGGATCGACCATCTCCACGACATCCTGGACGCGCTTGACCAAATTGTCGGCCAGTTCCCTGTCGGCCGTTTCAATGATGAAACGCGCGGAAGCAAAATCAACGACGAGCAATTCATGGGAAAACCTTCTTTTTGCAAGCCGCTCGATTTTTGCCGCGCAGTTTGCGCAATCCAAATTTTCCAAAAGCAATACTTTTTTATAGATTTCTTTAGTTTTGGTTTCCTTAATCTCTATGTTCGGATCGACTGATTTGATAACCGACTTTATCACTTCGGCATCAATGTCGACGGTCTCCCGGTTGAAGAAATCGACATGGAGAACGGAGGAATCGGGCACAAATCTGAAAGCGCCCTTCCGAAAACGACTGTCTAGATCTGCTTCTATTTTTCTGACATGCTCTTCTGTTATGTTTTCAAGGTGGAATTCCTTCTTTAAACCGTTCATAACTCACACGGGAAGCATGGAGCCTCCTCTCCTCTTTTTTACAATTTCCCCGTCTGCAGACGGAGGGAAACCAGAATTGTACAAGCATTCATAATTATAACCCAGGGGAATGAAAAAAGCAACACCGGGACAACCAAGAAAAAAAGTTAGCTTGCGCTAACTTAAAATGAATCGACTGAAATTTCGACTTTCTTGCCGCGCCTTGCGCCGCAAGCATAGGCTAGAGTCCGGATGGAATTGATGATGCGCCCTTTCTTGCCGATGACGCGTCCGAGATCCTCCGCATTGACCATAATTTGTAGCACGACTTTGTCTTCTTCTTCCGAAAAAGTCTTTACGACCATGTCTTCGGGATAAACAACCAAGGGGTGAACCATGTCTCTGACCAATTTTTCGTAATCCATTATCATTTACTCCTTTTCTTTGAAAATTTTTTCATAATGCCCATCCTTGAAAGCAAGGAGCGCACGGTATCAGTCGGCTGGGCGCCGTTATTTAGCCATTTTAACGCCTTCTCTTCATCGATTTTTATCGTATTCTCCTCATCAAGAGGATGATAAGTGCCGACGATTTCGATGAAACGTCCGTCACGAGGAGATCTGGAATCTGCAGCCACGATGCGGTAGTAAGGACGTTTTTTGGCTCCGAATCTCTGTAATCTAAGTTTTACAGCCATAATTTTCCCTCCTTCTTGTCCGAATAATTATACCACAACAAAAAAACACTGTCAAGCAAAAATGCTTAACAGTCTTATTGGGAAGCTAGATATTTGATCATCGCCCCGGCAAAATTGACCTGATTTTTCAATGATTCCAAACGGTCGTACGTGGTCATTTTCAGTGCTTTCTTTACAACCCTCTCAAATTCCCGAAAATACATGGGATCAAGATCGAGATAAAAATACCATTTCGGGTGCTTGCGTAAATAATCCAAATAGTACTCGTTGGCATAGAGTTTGAAAATCACTTCGTCGCGCACCTAATCCCACCATTCGTCATAGGGTGATCTAATATATGGAGTCGGCCTGCTCTTGCCGCCGAAACTCTGCAAAATCTGAAGAAATTTTTGCGCGGTGTTCAAAGTTCGGTAAATGCTGTCGGGATTGAGCTTTTGCAGGGCGCCGACGATGTTTCTGATGCTCTCGAGATTGATGTTATTGTTGCTTTGGTTAGTTGCCTGATAGGCTCTCCAATCGGGGTTGTCTTCGCCGTACAAAACCCATTCTTCGTAAATGCTTTGCCAGGTTCTGGAGCCGTTCCTCACCTCGTCCCGGAGTTTGGGATGTCGGTTAACAAAACCCCTAAATTCATCCAAGCGTGAATTCATACTGCCACCTCATTATAATTTATTAAGGATGGGCAAATTAGGTGCATTCTTTTTTTAAGATTTCGATTTCTTCGGGATTCAGCTTCCGGAAACTGCCGGGTTTCAGGTTTCCAAGTTTCAAGGGCCCGATTTCCGTCCTTACCAAACGGGTAACGACTTTTCCGGCAGCTGAGCACATTCTTTTGATTTGATGGAATTTGCCTTCGAAAATTGTAATCCTAGCTTCATTTTTAGAGATTATCTCAAGCTTTGCTGGGAGGGTTCTATATGAATTCCCGCGCCCGTCCGTCAAATCCATTCCTTCCCGAAACAAGCTGATGTCCGAATCCTCAAAAACCCCCTCCACTTGCACATGGTATTTCTTCGGAATCCGATATTTGGGGCTTGTGAGCCGGTGCGCAAGCTCCCCGTCGTTCGTCAGTAAAAGCAACCCTTCGGAATCGGCATCGAGCCTGCCCGCGATAAAGAGCTTGTGTTTTTCGAAGCCTGACAGCAAGTTCATTACGGAGGGATGGACTCCGCCCCTATGTGAAGAAAGGTAACCCTTGGGTTTATGCAATAACAAATAAACCTTTTCCTCATATTCCAAGGTCCCTCCCCGGTAAGTGATCTCGTCACTTTCCGGATTAATCTGAAAGTCGCCTTTCCGAACGACGGAGGAATTGACTTGGATCTCGCCTTTTCGAAGCAAGGTTTTTGCTTCGGATCTCGTCAAATTCAAGACATGGGAAATGAATTTATCCAAACGCATAATAATCACCTTTTAGAAGTTCCCGCCATATTATAGAATTAGAAAAGGAGGATGGAAATGTTTAGACCTTCCAAAAGACCTCGGGGCATGTTTGGCGGAATGGGCCCGATGCAGCAACAGCAATACTACGGCCAGTATCCGGGAGGAATGGAGCAGGAGATGGGCAATCAAAGCTCGCTCTATCCGTCCATGCAATTTGACAGAATGCTCTTTGAAATCAACGAAAACCGCAGGCGGATAAGCAATCTCAACCGCCGCGTAACGCGTTTGGAGAATTATCTCCGCATCCGCGACAATGATTCGTTCGAAAAGGAAATGAAAATGCCCGACGAGTTTTCAATGTAAGTTTTTGACCGTCCGGTAAATGGAAACCCCGCATTTTTCATACAGCATCCTGTCGTATTTTTTTTCAAGGGCAATGCTGTTGATGATGTTGCGATATTCGTTATATTTTTTGATCAGGACGTCTTTTTTGATTTTCTTGGTTTTCGTATCTTCGATCAACCTAAAGAATTTCACTATTTTTACAATCTCTGCAACTGTAAACAACTCATAATCAATGTCGTAAGTTTTAGTTTTCATCTCATACACTCCATTCTTTATTTTACCACAGTTTTTCATATTAATATAGGTAATTACACGGTTGCAAAAGTCTATAAAATCATATTATGAAGTGAATAGAAAATGGAAGGAGGCACAATGATGTACGGTAGCTATGGATGCTATGGAGGCGGCATGCCCTGCGGCTTCGGCGGAGGGTACGGCTATGCCCTGATACTGGTATTATTCATTCTCTTGGTAATTATCGGATCCGCTGGCTTTGGCCGATTCTAAATATCCATTCATGGAAAAGGAGCAGGAAGCTCCTTTTTAATTGCAATTTATAGTGGTTTATGGTAAAATTTTTTAGAGGTAAAATTATGCTCACATACCAGGACATTATCAAAGAAGACGATCCCAGGCTCAGGCAGAAATCATTGCCCGTGACCCTTCCGCTTGCGGAGGAAGATTTGCAATTGCTATTGGCAATGAACGAATATCTGGAAGCGGGCTATGATGAAGAAAAGACGGAAGCCTGCGGAATCCGCCCCGGAGTCGGACTGTCCGCCGTGCAACTGGGGCATTTGAAAAAAATTATAGCCATCTTCGCCTATGACGAAAAAGGGGGAATATTTCATTACGGGTTCATAAATCCGAAAATCATTTCCCATTCTGTCGAAACGGCGTATCTCCCAAGCGGAGAAGGTTGTCTTTCGGTCGACCGTGAAGTTCCCGGTCTTGTGCACAGGCCGCGCCGGATCAAGGTGCGCTCCCATGTTTATGATTTTAAAGACGGAAGCTTGAGCGAACGCGTGTTGGCCTTGGAAGGCTTCCTCGCCATCGTTTTTCAGCACGAATACGACCACTTGAACGGCATTCTTTTTTTCGACAGAATCGACCAAACAAACCCCTTTCACATTCCCGAAAACAGCAGCCCGATTGTTTTCAAACAGGAAGAGTAAAAGAGGCCGAAGAAGCCTCTTTTCTTAAATCAAAAGAACGGTTGCGGAAAGCAGGACTTGTCCCAAATAATAAAGAATGATGTTGGCATATTTTAAAATCCGATACCTCCTCACGCTCTGGAAATAAAGGAAGGAAAGAAGGAAGTCGGAAGCTGCGAAAGAGACCGCTCCGAAAGCAACAAAAATGCTTACGGGGTTGATTCCGGAATAAAAAGTTCCGAAGGCGAAGGTCAAAAAAACGGAAGAAATGAAGAGGTAGGCGTAAGAGAATTTTTTTGCCTTTCCGAAATTTAACTTTTGTTTCCGAATAAAAACCAAGGAAAGCAGCAAGATAATTACTGCCAGCGGCAAATAGACATAAAAAGGAAGGCCCGCATATCTTTGAAAGGCAAAGGAATAAAAGATATGCCCCAAGGAAAAAGAGGCGATTCCCAAAGCCAAATGCAGATGCTTGCGTTTACGGTCGAGCCTTTGCAGGCCGAGAAAAAGATCGCCCAAAATGCCCATGCCGAGGCCAACAATGATGAACCGGGAATAGTCGGAGTTTCTGCTTTCAAAAACTGCGAGAAAAGCGAACAGAAACAAAAGCAGGCTGGTCATCATTTTCAATAAAAAGACAAGTTCTTTTTTCAGCCGAAAATAAAAAACGGTATAAACCATCCAGGAGAGGATGAACAATCCTAAAAAGATGAACATGAAATACCTCCGACTTTCATTCTAACATTTTTGATTTAGAATTTTGTCGTTTTATGAAGCCGAATCTTATTAATGCTTTATATATTCCATCCCGGTCGACCGCATCGGTCACATAATCGGCAACTGCCTTGGCTTTTTCAGTGCCGTTACCCATGGCGATGCCCAAGCCGGCGTCTCTCAGCATTTCGTAATCATTGTCTCCGTCCCCGAAAGCGACGATGTTTTCGAGCCCAATCCCAATTTTTTCCGCAAGCATCTTCATCCCTTTGCTTTTGGACGAAGATTTTGGTAAAATATCATAACCGACATGGAGCCAACGGATAAACTGCAAATCCGGGTGTTTTCGTCTCAGTGTTTCAACTTCTTCTTCGTTACAAAAACACCAGGCCTGATAAACTTTCTTTTGCAGGTGGTAGTTTTTGTTTAACGGGGGCAAGTCCAACCGCAGTTCGCAGAAAAAGCGGATGATCTCTTCGTCTATTTTCGAAATTGCCTCGTCATCACTCCCCTGAAAACCGTAAATGATGTTCAGTTCTTCCATGTCCCGGACAAGCCTTTCCAAAACATCGCCTGAAAGCGGCTCTTCGAAAATCACATTTTCTCCGTCGAGGATGTAACGCCCGTTGATCAAAACCGAATACTTGATTAAGGGCATCAATTCTTCGATCGAATAGAGCATGAAACGCGCTCTTCCCGTCGCAATGCCGATGTCTGCAGTTTTATGCAATTCCTGCAGGGCACGCAGAGCGCTTGCGGGAACTTCATCGTTTGCATTATCAAAAAGAGTTCCGTCAATGTCAAACAAGAACAATAATTTTTCTTTTCCCATACCGATTTATTGTAGCATAAAGGTACGGATATCTCAAGTTACCAAATTAATCTTATTTTTCAGCGCATAATATTTTTCAAATTAGAAAGGAGATACTATGGCAAACAGAAATAAACGCCAGCTTCCGCTTGCGGAAAGGTTCAAAGACAACAACATCAAAATCTTTGCCTTGGGCGGGCTCGATGAAGTTGGCAAGAACATGTATGTTGTTGAATGCGGGGACGAAATCATCGTCATCGACTCCGGAATCATGTTTCCGGGCACCGGTTTCGGCGTTGATTATGTCATTCCCGATTATACATATCTAAAGAACAACGAAGAAAAAATTGTGGGGCTTTTCATCACCCACGGGCACGAAGACCACATCGGAGGCATCCCGTACCTCCTCAGAAGGGTCAGGATTCCGAAAGTCTACGCAACGGGAATCGCCGTGAGTTTAATCAAAAACAAGCTTTCGGAATTCAGGAACCTTCAGATTAATTTTGTTGAGTACAACCACAATTCCGTCTTTGATTTCAAAAATTTCCAAGTGTCCTTCTTCAGAACCAACCACAGCATCCCCGATTCTTTCGGAATCGCCATCAAAACCCGTCTCGGTTACATCATCCATACTGGGGATTTCAAATTCGACTTCACACCACTTTTCAAGCACACCGAATACGCAAAGCTCACTTCCTATTCCGAAAAAGGCGTGCTCTGCCTGCTTTCCGACTCGACCAACGCCAATGTCAGCAAATTTGCTGTATCGGAAAAAAAGATCGGAGAAAGCATCAAAACAATTTTCGGCCAAATCAAGGGAAGAATCATCATTTCCACTTTCGCCAGCAATGTCCACAGAATCCAGCAGATTGTTGAAGCGAGCGTTGAACATGGCAGAAAAATCATCGTCTTCGGCAGGAGCATGGAAAAAACCGTCAACGTGAGCCAGCAGTTGAATTACATTCAGGCTCCCCCGGGCACTTTCATCACCGCCAAGGAATTTCCGCATCTGCCGCCGAACAAAATCACGATTTTGAGCACGGGCTCCCAGGGCGAACCTTTGGCGGCGCTCTCCAGGATCGCGGACGGGACCCACAGGACGATCAAAATCATCCCCGGGGACACCATTGTTTTTTCATCCTCCCCGATTCCCGGAAATCAGGAAGCGATCAACCGCACCATCAACAAACTCTATCGCGCCGGCTGCAACGTAATCGTCAACAGCCCCCTGACTGACACGCACGCTTCCGGGCATGCGAGCGAAACGGAATTGATGATTATGCTTGCGCTCACGCGCCCGAAATATTTCGTTCCCATCCACGGCGAGTTTTCGATGCTTAAGCGGCACGCGGAACTGGCGGTTGCGACCGGCGTCAAGCCAGAAAATTGTTTCATTTTGGATAACGGCGAAGTCCTTACCTTCTCTGACAACAAAGTCGCCATCACGCACCGCGTACAATCGGGCGATGTCTACATCGATTCCAACAACTTTGACATCGACAACAGCATCATCAGGGAAAGAAGAGTGCTTTCCGATGATGGCATGCTGGCGGTAATCTTTTCTTCCCACAAGTATAAACTGAACCGGGAACCGAACATCGTCAGCCGCGGTTTCATCTATGTAAAGGATTCGGGCGAACTTATCGAAGACATTTCCGAAAAAGCCAAAACCATATACAACGATTACTACAACCGCACCAAGAGATTCCATCCCAATCACGTCATCAACATCATCTCCAACGAACTAACCGAATATATTTATGAAAAAACCGAAAAGAAGCCGATGGTCGTGCCGATCATCATGAATTATTAAAGCCGAAACGAAAGTTTTTGCTTTTTTATTAAAAAAAGCCGGATGATAATCCGGCTTAAAAATTAATTTTCACTAAAAACGATTGCCTTAAAAATCCGAAAGATTTCGCGGGCTACCAAAGCGTCTTCAAGAGCGTCATGACGCTGCGCTTCAAAATCGTTTCCGCTCATTTTTTGGTAGGTGCCGAAAAGCCCCAAATCAGTCTTCAAATTATAATAATTCTTGATGATTTGCATTAAATTAATATACCTGCTGCGGATGTCGAGCGGTCGCAAACCGTTCAACTCAAAGGACTGCTCTATGGTCAAAATGTCGTTTCTGCCCCAAGCGATAATCTTCACATCTTCTTCTTCAAGAAATTTCTTCAGAAGTTTGTAAAACTCCGTGTAGGAACAGGCATGCTGAAAATCTTCCCGCGTTTTGGAAAGAAATTTTAGCGTTCTGGAGTTAAGGGAATATTTTCTTTTCGGCTTAACCAAGGATCCGTCTTCGAAAACCAGATTCCCGTTTTCGTCTTCCAAAACCATCCCGTATTGGACAATTTCAGGAATATGGACCATGGTGTTGCGGTACGACGGTAAGGAATATTCCAAATCCAAAAACAATTTTTTCTTGATTTTGGAAAGCAGGCTTTTGATGCTTTTTCTGATTGTGCCGATATTATAATAAACTTTTTTCTCACGGAGACTGCTTAAAACTATTTTATTGAAGTGGCGGATTTCATGGCAATAAAAATCGCCGCATTTCTTTTTTCGTTTGTCTGCCGTGACGAAGATGTAGGGATTGTTTACAAAATAAGGTCCGAAATCGCGAAAAAGCTTCCTGGACATGTAAAGGTAAAATATTCTCTTAACCCCGTCAACTTTTACAACCCTCTGCTTGGGGAATGTTTCTAGGACTTTGCCATAGAGATTCATAATGTTCCTTTCAATGCTATTTATCGAGTGATAATTCTTTAATCCGAATCAGTTCTAAAATCGCTTGGCTCCTTCCTTTTACGCCAAGCTTCTGGATGACATTGGAAATATGATTTCTCACGGTTTTTTCGCTTATTCCCAATTTTTCAGAAATTTCTGTCGTATCATAATTCATGATTAACAGATTGAATATTTCCCGTTCCCTATTGGTCAAAAATTTTTGCGCGTGCATGCTATCCCTCCTATAATTATCCATAATATAATATGCACAAAAATATAAGAGGGTCACAGCACAACTTTTAATATTTCATCTATTTGTTCATCCGTGAATTTATGCTCTTTTAATTTTTCTTTCAAATTCTCCTGATTGGACTCTCTCAAAATCGACAATATCAGGTTTCTCTTGACTTTGCCGATGCCTTTGATGTTTTCCAATCTCGATTTCAAAGCTTTTTTCCCGTGGACAAGATGGTGGAAAGCAATCGCATAACGGTGGACTTCTTCCTGAAGATTGGTGAGAAAAATGAAGAGATTGCTTTTCTTATTGATGTGTATTTCTTCGCCTTTAAAATGGAGATAGGAAGTGCGGTGTTTTTCGTCCTTTCCGAGTCCGAGCACGGGAATGTCAATTTCCAATGCCTGCAAAGTTTTCTCCGCGGCAGAAACCTGCGGAGCAGCCCCGTCCACGATTACCAGATCCGGGAAGGGCTTTCCTTCCCGTTTTAAGCGCCCATATCTTCTCGAGACAACTTCGATCATGGTTTCGTAATCGTTCGCTCCCCAGTACCTGACGCGGTATTTGCGGTAGTTTTTGCGTTCGGGAACGCCGTCCACGTATTGGACCATGGCGGAAACGCTGCTCGTTCCCTGGAGGTTGGAGTTGTCGAAAGCTTCAATGACATGGGGCGTTTTGATCTCCAAGAGCTCGCCCAATTCAATCACTGCGCCGAGGGTGCGTTCGTATTTCAATTCTTCCCGCTTGATCAACTCTTTCATTTTTGCTTTCGCGTTTTCCGCAACCAGTTTCACAAACTCCCGCTTCTGCCCTCTTTTGGGAATCGTTATTTTGTTTTTCAGTTCTTCTTCCAGCATCGAAACATCGACATCCGGAATGATGATTTCCTTGGGCACGGGGTTGTTATTCACCAGGTAGAACTGCGCCAGAAAATCAACGAACATCTCTTCCGGGCTTCCCATGATTTCAAAAAGAAAACCGCTTCTTTCGGCCGTTTTCCCGCTCCTGATGTGGAAAACCTGGATGCTGATGTATTTGTCATCATGCACATATCCGAAAACGTCAATGTCTTCCGCATGGAGTTCCATTTTTTGTTTTTCGCTGATGGTTTCAAAATCTTCGATCAGTTGCCTGTATTCAATCGCTTTTTCATAATTAAGTTTTTCTGCCGCTTCGCGCATCAATTCCTCCAGTTTGCGTCTCTGCTCCTTGATGTTTCCTCTCAGGAAACTGTTTATTTCTGCAGTCATTTCCTGGTAAATCTCAGGTTCAATTTGGTAGACGCAGGGAGCAAGGCACTGGCCGATGTGATAATAGAGGCAGACTTTTTTTGGAAGCACGCGGCATTTTCTCAAAGGATAAATGCGGTTAATCAAGTCGACGACTTCCCGCGCGGCATTCGCGTCGGGATAGGGGCCGTAGTATTTCCCTTTATGGCCGAGATTGCGCGTGTAAAAAATGCGCGGATAATCTTCATCGGTCAGGCAAATGTAGGGATATTGCTTGTCGTCGGTAAGCATGATATTGTATTTCGGCCGATGCTTTTTGATTAGATTCATTTCCAGAATAAAAGCTTCGGTTTCCGTCGAAGTGACGATGTATTCGAAATCATGCACGTTGGCAACCATTTTCGTCGTTTTTGCGTCGTGGCTGCCCGTGAAATAACTCCTCACGCGGTTGTAGAGATTTTTTGCTTTCCC
Source organism: Acholeplasmatales bacterium DTU067 (assembly GCA_001512995.1). Taxonomy (GTDB): domain Bacteria; phylum Bacillota_I; class Bacilli_A; order ML615J-28; family CAG-698; genus DTU067. Next base: position 5,021 of record LFRY01000047.1, on the reverse strand, counting down.
GACGTAGATTATCTCTCCCTTTTCGTTCAGCATCTGATAGCATCCCGGCTTCTTGGGAAGAGTGGCCAATTTATCTTTTAATTTCATTCCTAACCTCAAAAAAGCCATATGTAATATGGCTTATAAATTAAGATTTTTCAGAATCGAGTCGATTCTTTCCCCATGCTCCAAGGATTTATCGTATTTAAAACGCAGTTCGGGAACTTTTCTGATTGCAAGCGCCCTGCTCAGGGCCGTGCGGATGAAACCCTTGGCATCCTCTAAATTTTTAGAGGTTGCTATACTTTGCTCTTCTGTTCCCCGCACAGTATAAAAGACGGTCGCTATCGACAAATCAGCAGTCAGTGACACCTTCGTAAAGGTTACGTATTTCAGACGGTCGTCCTTAATTTCGGAAACAAGAATGTTTCCGAGTTCCCTTTCGATGGCTTTTTCCAATCTTTCCTGTTTGTATCCCATGAACATCACCTACTCGACTTCTTCCATCATGAAGGCTTCGATGATGTCGCCTTCTTTGATGTCATTGTAATTTTCAATCGTTATGCCGCATTCCAAGCCAGCTTTGACTTCACGCGCATCTTCTTTGAATCTCTTCAAGGAAGCAATTTTGCCTTCATAAATGACAATCGAGTCCCTGAGCAAACGCACTTGGGCGTTCCTCAAAATAATGCCATTGGTGACATAACAGCCGGCAATCGTTCCGATTTTCGATGCTTTGAAAGTCTGCCTGACCTCGGCTTGGCCAAGGACTTTTTCTTCAAACACGGGATCGAGCATGCCCTTCATCGCTGCTTCGATATCCTCGAGAACTTTGTAAATTATGTTGTAAGTGCGGATTTCGACCTTCCGCTGTTTTGCATAATCCGAAACGGAACCGGTCGGACGGACGTTGAAGGCGATGATGACGGAATCCGATGCCACAGCCAAATTGACGTCGCTTTCCGTGACACCTCCGACGGCAGCTCGGACCACATTGATTTGCACGCCTTCGACCGATACTTTTTCAAGCGAACCGACAATGGCCTCGATTGAGCCGTGCACGTCGCCTTTAATGATCAGGTTAAGTTCTTTTTTGTCGGAACTGAATTGTTCAAAAAGATTAGCGAGTGAAATGGATTTGCCGACGCCCATATCCTTATCGAAGGCTCTCTGCGCCCTTTCTTCCGCAACCAATCTTGCGGTTTTCTCATCTTCGAAAACCATGAAACTGTCGCCAGCAAAGGGCACGCCGTTCAAACCTGTGATTTCCACGGCTTTGGAAGGTCCGGCAGATTTCAACTGAGCGCGGGTTTCGTCCGTCATCGCCCGGATTTTTCCGTAGGTGTTGCCGACGACAATCGGATCTCCGATTTTAATCGTTCCGTTTTTCACCAAGAGAGTGGCCACAGGGCCCCGGCCCTTGTCCAATCTGGCTTCCAAAACGGTTCCCATTCCCAAACGGTCCGGATTGGCGCGCAGATTTTCCATCTCCGCTGTGAGAATAACCATTTCCAAAAGCTCGTCGACGCCATCGCCGCGCAATGCGGAAATGGGAACAAAAACCGTGCTTCCGCCCCATTCTTCCGGAATCAGATCGAGCGCGCTTAACTCCTGCTTGATTCTGTCCGGATTGGCATCCGGTTTATCCATTTTGTTGATGGCGACGACAATCGGAACCTTGGCAGCTTTCGCATGGTCGATCGCTTCCCTGGTTTGGGGCATGACACCGTCATCGGCGGCAACGATTAAAACAACGATGTCGGTGATGTTGGCGCCGCGCGCCCGCATTTCCGTAAAAGCTTCATGGCCGGGAGTGTCGATGAATGTGATGATTTTGTCATCCTTCTTTACCTGGTAAGCGCCTATGTGCTGGGTAATTCCTCCCGCTTCGCTCGCCACGACGCGCGAATGCCTAATCGTGTCCAAAAGGGTAGTTTTGCCGTGGTCCACATGTCCCATGATGGTGACGATCGGCGGCCTGGGAACCAAATTGGCTTCGTCGTCTTCGATTACAAGCTCTTCGAATCTGGTAATGTCTTCTTCAATTTTGTCTATGACACTGTACCGGAATTCTTCGGCAATGATTTCAACAATTTCGCGATCAAGCGCTTGGGTTGCTGGCACCATATAGCCGAAACCCATGAGTTTGCGGATTACGTCCGCAACGGATGCGTTCATTTCCTCCGCAACTTCCGCGACCGTCATGCCGGGAACATAGGTCAGAACATTGTCTTTTTGGGCTCTTCTTCCATAATTGGACTTCCGGTCGCCCTTCACCTGCTTCTTTTTAACATGCTTAAGCCTTGTATAAACCCTGTCTTCTTTCTCGTATTCATCGTATTTTTCGTCATATACGTGGCGGAGTTCGATTTCTTCCTGCTCTTCTTCACGAGGCTGTTTGGCTTTTTCCTCCATCTTCGGTTTCGTCGCAGGTTTCTTTTCCGCCTTCGGTTTTCCTTCCTTCGGTTCCAGTTTGGGTTTAGCCTTAGGCTCCGCCTTCAATTTCGAGGGTTTCTTTTCGGCTTCTTTTTTCTCTTTTACTTCTTCTTTCTTTTCTTTTGTTGCAGGTTTCTTTTCCGCTTTCGGTTCCTGTTCCTTCTCTTCGGCTTTTTTCTTTGGGGCCGCTTTTTTCAATTTCGAAGGCTTGATGTCGACTTTATAGACTTTGCTTAATTTTCTGATGATATCTTGGGCAATCTCCGTTTCCAAATCCGCGACAATCCCGACATTGTCCAATTTGGTGAGGAGCTCTTCCGCCGGAACTTGTAGTATTTCCAAGATTTCTTTAACTTTCATGCATGGCACCTCCATTCAAGTTTCTCTTAAGGGCTTCAAATAATCCGGGATCGATCAAACCCATGATCTTGACCAGAGGTTTGCCCACTGAGCGTGACAACTCATCATGTGTAAAATCCAGGTTGATAGGGGTTTCGTAGAAATGGGTTTTTCTTTGGAATCTTTCAATGGTCTTGGGGGATGCGTCCTTCGCAACCAAGACCAGGGACAGTTTTTTTTGTTTCAACATTCTCAAGACTTGTTCTTCTCCGGTAATCACTTTCCCTGCTCTGAAAGCAAGCCCGAGTGTTTTCAGCCCTTTATTCAAGAGAATCACCGAGTTTTTCTAATAACTCCTCATATATCGAGTCGGGAACTGCCACGTCCAAATGTCTGTCGAGAATTTTTCTCTGCCTGGCTTTCGCGACAACGGCTTTTGATTTAGAAAGATATGCTCCGCGTCCGCGGGCTTTGCCGGTGTCATCAACCAGAACCTCTCCGTCGCTCGTTCTCACAACCCGAAACAATTCGCCCTTCGGATGTTGTTCCCTGGTTACGACGCATGTTCTCATCGGTATTTTCTTTTTTTTCATATCTTACCCCTTAACGTTATACGTAAACTCGATTCCTTCTTCGTTGGCAGCAGTTAGACTCTTGATGTCAATTTTCCAGCCGATGGCATAGGCCGCAAGCCTTGCGTTCTGGCCGTTTTTGCCGATTGCAAGCGAATATTGGTCATCGTTTACGATCACGGTTGCCTGCTTCGTTTTTTCATCAGCAATTACGCTCAGAACCCGGGCAGGAAGCAACGCTTCCGCTATCAGCTCCTCAGACGTGTCCTTCCAGGTGAAGATGTCGATTTTCTCGTCGTTCAGCATTTCGTTGATTCTTCGGATTCTCGAGCCTCCGGGGCCGACGCATGCGCCTTTCGGATCAATGTTGTCCGCCAAAGAGAGAACGCCGACCTTAGATCTGGAACCGGGGTCCCTCGCAATGCCCATAATTTCAATCGAACCGTCCGCGACTTCCGGAATTTCCATTTCGAACAATCTTTTGACGATTTCACGGTTGGTTCTGGTAAGGAAAATTTTCGGGCCCTTGGTTGTCTTTTCGACTTTGGTAATGTAGACTTTCTTTTCATCCCCGGGAAAGAATTTCTCTCCGGGAATGCTTTCTTTATCCGGCATGTGGGCATAGCAATTTTTTCCGACGTTGAAAGTGACGAAATTATTGCTGTAGTCAATTACCTTGGCGGTGATGACTTCACCAACCTTATCTTTAAAATAATTATAGGCATTTTCCCTTTCAAGTTCTTTCAGCCCACTGAGCAAACTTTGTTTGAAAATGGAAGCCGCCTTGCGGGAGAAAGAGTTGAGATGGATCTCTGTTTTGATTTCCGATCCGACCTTCGCCTTCGGTTTGATTTCCTGGGCGTCCTCAAGGGTTATCTGTCCCTTAGGGCCTTCGGGATCGATTTCGTCGACGACATATTTATATTCATACACTCTGATCCTTTTTCTATCAAAATCCCATTCCACTTTGATGTCTCCCGTATAGCCGCTGTTCTTGCAGGAAATCGCGATCGCCGTTTCGACTTTGGAAAGCACCTCCTCGATCGTCAAACCCCTCTCATAAGCAACGGCCTCCAAGGATTCGTAAAAGTTTTTGCTGACCATAATACCTCCTAAAATTTTACTGCAAGTCTTATTTTCAGAATATCCTCTCGGTTTATTTCAACGATCTTAGTCTGGTCTTTGATATCAGTTTTCAGAGTTGCTTTTTCGTCATCGAAAGCAAGAAGATACCCGAAGAGTTGTTTTTTGCCCATGATCTTCTTATTTGTCCTAATACAAATATATTCACCGATGGCCGCTTTTATCTCATCTTCCGTCCGCAACTCTTTTTCGATGCCTTCGGACGACACTTCCAAAAAATATTCGTCGGGAAAAAGATCGTATTTATCCAGTTCGTTGCTGATTTTCCGGTTCAGGGCAGCAGAATCGTCAATGCTCATAACCGGTTCTTTTCTCGCTATGATGCGAAGAATTCTCATGCCATATTCGCGCACGAAATCAACGCTGATGATTTCCATGTTCAAATCTTCAGCACATTTCGAAGCAATTTCTTCAACTATTTTTAATTTATTATTCATAATCCGCCCATCATTATTTAAAGGAGTGAGATACCTCACTCCTTAATTTTCCATTCCTGATTTTTATTATACCACAAAGTTATATTAATGTCAACGCGGAATAACATTTGTTTTT
>LFRY01000042.1 GCA_001512995.1 Acholeplasmatales bacterium DTU067 | reverse complement strand
AGCCATGTGATTTATACTCCTCCGGGAAAGATCATGTGGTTATCTTCTTTCACTGGAAGAGTATTAATCACTTTTGCATTTTATACAATACTTGGTCTCATAGTTATGTAATATAACAGAAAAACAATCCACCGGCAAGAAAATCACTTGCCAAGCGATGAAATATGGTATAAAATTTATGTAGGTGGTCGGAATGAGCGGTTTAAAAAAACATAAATTTAAAAAAAACATCTTCGGAATCATCGGCTTGGCCGTAATCCCGCTTCACAGCTTCTTGCTTTCGCTCAAAGGCCCCTTTGACAACCTCTGGGAACGTCTTGTCCTCGTCACTTTCTCGCAAATAGGGGCCCGTTACGGAGCGATCGAAGAGCTGATCATCTGGGGACTGCTCTCAGCCTTTTATTATTTTACGATCTTTGATTATTTGCTTTTTCTGAGTTCCACGGAGCTGCCGCTGATCAAACTCACGCTTGCTTTCTCCGGACTTTCGATATTGATCATCGTTTTCCTGCCCTTCGCACCAACGATGTTTCCGATCGCCTCGGAGACGCACAACACCCTTTCCTATGTTGCCGGAGTGGCGATTGTCCTCACGCTCCTGATTTTTGTTTTTTCTTTTTGGAACCGCGACCGCAAACTCTTCTATAAATCTTTTTTCATCTTGCTGGTCGGTGTCGCCGTTCTCCTTGCCATGATGATGATCATCGGCGTGAGTTCGCTCTTCCAAATTGCGCTTTCCGGTTTCCTTTGTGCTTTTCTTTTTTTGGAACTCATTTTCTTGGAAAAAAGCGATAAGATAGATATTTTTGAAAAACTCCGGGGGGCTGAAGAAGAAGATTTCTTCGGGTTCGGAGGTTGACAATGCTTAAGTATTTGAAAACCAACTACCAAACACTGCTTTTAGTGGCGGTTCTGTTCGCGCTCGGAACGCTCTGCTTCCTGCTTTCCGGGGAGGATTTCATCAGAATGTTTTCCTATCTCGCCGCCGCTTACCTGTTTATTTCCGGCCTCGCGCTGATTGTGCTTGCGATCCGCTATCACGAACATCTCCAGGACGGCAGTTTTTTCGACAGATCCATCGGCTATTTCACTTACGGTCTTTTTCTCTTCGGCTGCGCGGCATTGATCATCCTCTTCCCCGAATACCTGGTGCGCCTCTTTGTCGGGATTGTGCTCCTCATCATTCCCGCTGTTCGTCTGATCCTATCAACGGACAAGAAAAGATACCTCCAGTATAATTTCTGGAAATTCATCGTCGGTGTGATTTTTATTGTGGCGGCGGACGCTGTGATCGGAATCCTATTTGATTTTCTGGGCATCGCATTGATCGCCGCGGGAATCTTTTTGCTTGTATTGTTGTTTAGGAATTATCGCAACAAGGAATATCCTAATTTATTTTCAAAATATATAATCTATTTCATCAAGAAACGGAACAAGGAGTAAGTATGGGAAAGATAGACATAGCGATCATTATTGTGCTCGGACTGTTTACGGTGATCGGACTGATCAAGGGTTTCATGAAACAGATTTTATCGGCGGCCAATTGGCTCCTCGGCCTCGTCGGTTCCTTCCTTTTGGTGAAGCCAGTAACTTCGCTTTTAGCCAAAACCTCACTTTCCTCAAAGATTGACGGCAAGGTAGCGGATTGGATTGCAACGAAGGGAGATATCTTCAATCAGCCCATCGCAGCCGGAAGCGCGGGAGAGCAGATTACGGAAGGAATCTCGGAACTCGGCCTGCCGAAGTTTATTGCGGAAGCGATTTCCCGTTGGTTCCAAGTGAGCGGATCGGAAACGGACCTCACTCTGGCTGAAGTCCTCGCCCCCGCAATCGGAAACGTCATTCTCACTGCCATCACCTTCATCGGAATCTTCATCATCCTGCTGATTGTGCTGAAAATCATCTCCAGATTGCTGAACAAGGTGGCTGATAAGGGGCTCTTGGGAGTGGTGAACAAAATTTTGGGGGCCGTATTGGGTGCTGTCAAAGGTCTGGTCTTTGTTTCACTCTCAATGCTTTTGCTTTCGGTGGTGAGCGGCATCCTTCCTTCTCTGAATGATTTTTTGGTTGCGGATTTGCGGCTTGGGACCGAAGGTTTCGGATTAGGAAAGTATTTCTTCGAAAACAATCCCTTGGTGGCATTGCTTAAGGGGTCCTTCAATTTCAAAGACATACTTTCCAATTTCCAGTGACCCGTTTATCAAAATTCTCCGCTTTTTGTTCTGGTATGTTATAATATTCAAGAACGGAGGGAAAAAACTTGTATTCGCTTTTTGAGAATGCAAAATTAGCAATAATTTTCGGAATAACCTTTGTGTTCGTCATGACCACTTTGGGCGCGGCTTTGGTCTTCTTTTTTAAGGAGAGCATTTCCAAGAACCTGAACAGAATCTTTTTGGGTTTCGCCTCGGGAGTGATGATCGCGGCCTCGGTTTTTTCGCTTCTGCTTCCGGCAATCGAGGGAGCGGAAGCGCACAACATACCCGGCTACATTCCGGCAACCTTCGGATTCCTTGCCGGGGGGCTCTTTCTCCTGATTGTTGACCTGCTGCTTCCCCACATCCATCCGCGCGCGGGCGTGCAGGAAGGCGTGAAGAGTTCTTTCAAAAGGACGACGATGCTCGTTTTGGCGGTCACGCTCCACAACATTCCGGAAGGGCTTGCCGTGGGGCTTTCCTTCGGGTTGGCCTTGAAAAACGGCGATCCGGGGCTCATAGCTTCGGCGTTGGCGCTCTCGATCGGCATCGGTCTTCAGAATTTTCCGGAGGGAGCGGCGATATCGCTTCCTCTGAAAAACGAAAACATTTCCAATCTTAAAGCTTTCGCTTTGGGAAGTTTGAGCGGAATCGTCGAGCCGCTTGCAGCTTTGCTAGGGATTTTGCTTGCGACCTGGCTACCTGCGGTCATGCCCTGGTTTTTGGCTTTCGCCGCGGGCGCGATGATTTATGTGGTTGCGGAAGAGTTGATTCCGGAAGCGCAAATGGGTTCGCACTCCAATGCCGGGACCGTTGCCGTCATGGTTGGATTTGCGGTCATGATGCTCTTGGATGTGGCTTTGGGATAGTTTGATCATAAAAGTAAATTATAAGCAAAAAAAGCTACCACATGTGGGTAGCTTCAGAGCGTTGACAAAGTCAACGCTCATTTAATTTTAATATAGACATATTTAAAAAGTGGG
>LFRY01000069.1 GCA_001512995.1 Acholeplasmatales bacterium DTU067 | reverse complement strand
CTACAGTATAAAATATAAATAGATAATATAAATCCTTTTCTCCCACTTTTTAAATATGTCTAAATTAAAATTAAATGAGCGTTGACTTTGTCAACGCTCTGAAACCCCGTAAGGGGTTTTTCGTTTTCAGCCAAACATGAATGTTTCCACATTGAACAGCTTCTCATGGTATCTTCTCACAATGCCCCTTGTGATCAGAATGCAGAGGATTGTGGAAGGGACCATATAGCCAAGGTTATAGATGATTGACCAATAATACCAGGCATATTCTTCACGAATGAACTCGGGAACCCACTGCCTAAAGAATATCCAGCCGGAAGTGATGTGCAGGAGGGTGCGCACTCCCGCAGCCAAAAGAATCCCGCTTGTGACATAACCGAGCTTGCCGTGAAGATCGGTTTCCCTCGCCTTTTTCGCATACGCCCCCGCAAGCCCGCAGGCAGTGTAAGCAAAAATATAATCAAGGAAAACAATTCCAAGAACCACGCTCCAATGCAGCCCGTACTTAAAGGCATCGCTGTAGGGCAACTGCAACAGGCCGATCAATAAGCCCACCGTCAGACCGCCTTTCAGACCCCAACGGAAAGCAACGATGAAAATCGTCACCATCGTGATCGAGATCGAACCTCCGCCCGGAAAAATGAAATCCGAATAAAGGCCGGCAATGAAGTCCAAAATTAAACCGAGAGCGGAAAATATTCCGATCTCGGTAATGAATCTAATGCTTTTGTTTTTCATATCTCTCCCTCCGCTAGCATTACCTAGATCAGGTTCCAAGGGTCGTTGCCATTACGCAACCTCTCAGCCGAAGCTCCCCTTTGAATTGTCACCTTATCATAACACATTACGGAGGCTAATGCAAGGGATTTGTCAGGAAAGATTCCAATCGATGGGTTCGATGCCGTTCATGAGCAAGAATTTATTGGTTTTCGAAAAGTACTTTTTCCCAAAAAAGCCGCTCCAGGAAGACAGGGGCGAAGGATGGGAGCCTTCCAAAATTAAATGCCGGGGATTGGTAATCAGGGGCTTGCTTTTTTTCGCGTCGTTTCCCCAAAGAATGAAGACCACCGGAGTATCCTTTTGATTGACGATTTCAATGATTCTTTGGGTGAGGATTTCCCAACCCTTGCCGCGGTGGCTTCCTGGCTGCCCTGCCCGGACGGTCAGCACCGCATTAAGCAATAATACCCCTTCCCTTGCCCATTTGCTTAGGTTGCCGCTTTTCGGAAAAGAAAAGCCGAGATCGCTTTCCAACTCTTTAAAAATATTGACCAAAGAAGGCGGGAGCCTCACACCTTCAGGTACCGAAAAGCAGAGCCCATGGGCCTGCCCGGGATTGGGATAGGGATCCTGTCCCAAAATCACCGCTTTTACATTCCCATAATCCGTGTAGCGGAGAGCATTGAAAATGTCTTCCGCTTTCGGATAAATTGTCTGGGTGCTGTATTCTTCAACCAAAAAGCGCCTTAAATTGAGGTAATATTCTTTCTGAAATTCTTCCTGTAAATAATAATCCCAACCGTTATCGATTTTCATGTTCTTCACCCAAGGAGATTATAACATAGTTTAAAGCAAATGATAAGCATCCGCAAGCATATCAATGGAAATTATGTCACAGAATGATATAATAGAAGCAGAAAGTAAGCTTTCT
>LFRY01000041.1:7726-9514 GCA_001512995.1 Acholeplasmatales bacterium DTU067 | reverse complement strand
GGTTTCCAGTTCGCCCGAAAGCGCGAGAATCTGAAAAGCCAGGGTCAGAATGGAAATCAAAGAGATCAAAATATAAAAACAGATGGCGGCGCTGTTTCTTGGTATCTGATAATAGCTGTTATAGCGATTGTATAAATTAATTGCCTTCCGGAAAAATCTGATGATGCGCATTTCCTCACCGCTAATATTTTTTGTATACAAGCGGTTTATATGCGGGGTTAATAAAAAAAGAACAATTGCCAAGCAATTGTTCAAATCACATCAAAGGCGAGAAAGCCCTGAGAACCGCAGCCAAGAGTTTTTTGAAAATCGAAATCTTTTTCAGGTCCTGGAAAGTGACGAGTTTAGATTCCTCTAGGCAACGGATTGCATCGTCACGCATCTCCAGGACGGACGATGTCTTGTAAAGAAGGCAGGAGACCTCGAAATGGAGGTAGAAACTCCGAAAATCGAGGTTGACGGTGCCGATGATTGCAACTTCGTCATCCGCGACGATCATCTTCGAATGGAGGAAACCGGGTATGTATTGATAGATTTTCACGCCCGCTTTCATCAGTTCCGAATAATAGGACTGGGAAATCATGAAGATGATTTTTTTATCGGGAATGTGAGGCATCAGAATCCTCACATCCACACCGCTTAAAGCCGCTAGTTTCAGCGCGGTCGCTATTTCGTTGTCAATGATGAGATAGGGTGTTGTAATGTAGACATAGCGTTTGGCGTTGTTGATGATGTGGATGTAGGCCATCTCGATTGCCTGGTGCTCATCATGGGGTCCGTCCCCGAAGGGTTGGACGAAGCCATCGCTTTCCGCAACCACGGTCGGATAGTATTTTTCATATTCAAAGGTGTCGCTGCTTGCAAGCTGCCACATTTCCATGAAAAGGTAGGTCAGATTCCAAACCGCTTCCCCCTTAAGCATCAGCGCGGAATCCTTCCAATGGCCGAAGAGCACCTTTTTGTTTATGTATTCATCCGCAAGATTGGCCCCGCCCACAAAACCGACATTGCCGTCAATGACGGTGATTTTCCTGTGATCCCGGTAATTGATGAATGTGGACAGGCGGGGACGGTAGGGATTGAAATTGATCGTTTTAATCCCCTTTTTGATCATGTCACGTTTGAAAGTATAACGCAGGCGGTTGATGTTTCCGAAATCATCGTAGAGGAGCCGAACGTCGACGCCCTGTTTGACCTTTTCTTCCAAAATCTCCAAGATTTCTCCCCACATCTCTCCTTCTTCAATAATGAAATATTCCATGAAAATGAACTTTTCCGCTTTTTTCAATTCCTCTAGCAAAACCTCGAAGAACTTTTCGCCGGGCGTGAGGTATTCGGATTCGGTGTTCATCCAGCCCGTGAGCCCCGAGACCTTCGTGATGTAATGGGACAGTTTCTTGATGTCGGAGTCGTTCAGTTCGTATTTGCGGTAATGCTTCATGAACTGAATCAATGAATCCTCATGGAGCTTCTGGATTTTCTTGACGCCCCTCCGGGAGAGGTATCTCTGCCCGAAAATCAAATAAAAGACGGGCCCCGCAAAGGGAATGATTAATACCACCAAGAGCCAGGAGATTTTATATGCTGGATTCATGGTTCTGTTCAAAATCGCCACCACAAAAACATAGGCGAGGATGTTGAAGAAAATGTAGAAATAAATACCCCTTCTTCCCAGTTCCCAGGAAATGTAGAAGAAAAAGAGAAGTTGGAGGAGCAAGAGGAAACTGATGATGAAACCTCTGCTCGTTATCAATTTGAATATTCTTTTTAACACCCTAATCATATCGA
>LFRY01000041.1:0-7709 GCA_001512995.1 Acholeplasmatales bacterium DTU067 | reverse complement strand
TAATATCTTTGTGGTCTTTGCATTTTCCGCGCGCGGCGGCATTTCGGACAACGCACCGGTTCGCTAGTGAAGCCTTTTTCCTTATAAAAGGCTTGCTCGCCTTCGGTAAAGACAAAAGCTTCTTTGCAATCTTTGCAAATAATGGTTTTGTCGGCCATTCATATCCTCCTTGATAAATATTTTAAAAGAAACATGTTTTTTATTTACCAAAGGGACATAAATAAAAACCATCATTTCTTTACCCTATTATAACACAGCCCGATACATTAGTAAACAAATTTTTGTATTTCTTGAAAAAAGCCCGCAGCGCGGGCTGAAATTCTCTCATTTTTTCACAAACACCTTTTTCAGCTTCGCATAGCGCGGTAAGCCGTCCTCATAGGGCGCATTGTTTCCTCCCTGAATCAGGGGCAGGGCGTATTTAATGAAATCATCGGTGACGCCGGTGCGGTCGGGTTTGATCCAGGATTTCGGGACTTTCCGCTCGGTGTTTGCGCAATACTCAAGATCCAAAAGTTCGTAGCTGATTTTGTATTCTTCGCTCTTCTCGTCCCGTTTGAAAACGACCATTTTGTCCGTGTGTCCCTGGAGGGCGAAACGGACGGCCATCACGCCCGCATTGAAGGCTTCCTCGATGTCGACCCCGGAGGCGATGTGGGCGGCGCATCTTTGCAAGAGCGAAAACTCGATTGGGCGGACCTTGATGTGATTCAACTCGTCGCTGATGATGCCTGCCAAGACTGTCGCGACGCCTCCGAGCTGCGCATGCCCGAAGGAATCCCGCCTTAAGCTCACCAGGTATTCGGAAATGTATTTCCCGGAAAAATCCTTGATGCCCTCGGAAATGACCACGAAAGCGTGCCGTTTTCTTTCCAAAACCTTTTTCACGTCGGATACAAATTCGTCAACGTCAAAGGGCAGCTCGGGCAAATACATCAGATCAGGACCGAAGCCCTTCAGGCTCGCGAGAGCCGCTGCGCCCGTGAGCCAGCCCGCATTCCGCCCCATCACCTCAACGATGCACACCATGGGCGTGTTGTAAACATGAGTGTCGTGGAAGAGCTCCATCACGGTCGTGGCTACATACCTCGCTGCGCTTCCATAGCCCGGCGTGTGATCGGTTCCGTAAAGGTCATTGTCGATTGTTTTCGGAATGCCGATGATGTTGCATTCGTAGTTTTGGGACTGCAGGTATTTGCTGATTTTGTTGCAGGTATCCATCGAGTCATTCCCGCCGTTATAGAAGAAATAACGGACATTGTATTTTTTGAACACTTCAAGGATTCTTTTATAATCGGAATCGTCCACGCTATAGGGTTTTAATTTATAGCGGACGGATCCCAAGATCGAAGAGGGAGTGTTCTTCAATAATTCTAATTCCTTAACGTCTTCCTGCCTGATGTCAATGAGTCTTTCGTTAAGTACGCCCTTAATTCCGTATTCGGCGCCATAAATGTCAGTGATTAAATCGTGCTTCATCGCTTCCAAAAAGACACCGGCAGCGCTGGCATTGATGACAGCGGTCGGACCGCCGGATTGTCCGAAAATGCAAGCTCCTTTTAATGGTTTCATTCTGACCTCCTCTTACCAATTATTATAATTATAACAAAACCCACCCCCTTTTACAAGATTTTCCGGAACTAAAAAGCTCTGTTTGAACAAAAACCAAGCATGCTAACTTAGTTTTCTCCTTGTTTAAGAATAATGATGTTAAAGATGTTTTTTTTCAAAATACAATTGTTGATAGAAATTGGAATTAATGTTAAAATTTAAAAAAAGATATAATAGGGAGGGAAGGATTAAGTGGAAAGAAGGGGAAAGTATGTTTATGATAAGTATGCAGAACCCCATTATGTATGGAGCATATGGAGGCATTGGTGTAAGTAATGAATTAATCATCCATTTTTATTATGAAAGATTTAATCTTCCAGATGAATACAGTATTATTATTGATGATAAAAAGCAAACCCTGAATAGTGAATTTTCTAAGAATCATCAATTAATCAGAGAAATCAAAGCATCCATTACAATGAATCTGAATACTGCTAAAGCTATTCATGGTTGGCTTGGTAATTATATTAAGCAACTCGAGGAGATGAATAGAACATGAATTACTGCGGTTTTCTTAAAACCAATGCAACCAGTGGTCTGTTAAATTACTCCTCTGCTGAATTCTCAGTTGACTCGCTGAACCCCAAATTTAGTGATAATTGCAGGTTCACGAGCATATTTAATTTTATTGGAGTTTGGAATTCTAAGTTTATCATTTCTTCTGTTGAATATGATGATATAAAGCTGACCCTATATAAACCTCTTTTCATTCAATATTATAAAAACGATTATGGTTATTATTGCGATTATGAATACCTAGACATTCATTCCTATGGAGAAACTTTAGCAGAATTGAAAAAATCATTTGAAGAAGATCTTGTAGTCGCTTGGAAGTTATATGTTGAATGTGATGAAAGTTTATTATCTCCGGACGCAAAAGAACTCAGAAAAAAAATACTGGAAGTAATGAAGAGAGAATGATATGGCTTCTTTTAAAGCCAAAAAAGTTGAACGCGCTCTTTTATCAAAAGGCTTTCATCACGAACCCAAAGACCATAACGTTTTTGTCTTTTATTATAACGGCGCACGCACTTCTGTAAGAACAAAAACCAGCCATGGTAGGCGCGATATTAAAGATGAGCTTATATCTTCCATGAAAAAACAACTACATTTAAACAAGGAAGAATTTTGCGATTTAATCAATTATCCATTGGATGAAAAAAACTATATTTCCATACTCAAAAAGAAAAACATCATCTGAATCTTAAGCAAATGAAAAGGACTTGGTTGGCTCGAACCAAGTCCGATTTTTATTCTATCCCATATCCCCAATGAACGGGTCTGTCCATGGGGTTCCAATCTTCCGCCCAACCGCCCGGTTTTTCGGAAACCTGCGCATAAATGGTCAGGTTGGAACAACCCCCAAAGACAGCTGTTCCCATTTTGATAACCGATTCGGGTATGACAATGGTGGCGAGGTTTTCGCACCCGTTGAACGCCTGCTCCCAAATGGTTATGAGATTCTCATGAAGCGTGACGCTTTCCAGGCTCGTGCATCCGGAAAAAGCGTTAGCTCTGATTTCCGTAACACCTTCCGGAATGACGATGCTCAAAAGGGCGGCGCAATCCTGAAAAGCTCTGCTATTGATCTTTTCAAGATTATTTGGGAGGACGACGCTTTTCAGGAGGGAACCTCTAAAGGCGCAGCTCCCGATTTTGGTCACCTGAAGTCCGCCCAGGAGGGAAGGAACGGTCAGTTCGTTGGCGTTACCCACATAGTTCGTGATTGTTGCGCCTTGTTCAGTCAAGATATATTGGATGCCCTCTTCCTCAAAAACCTCCTCGACGCCGAAATACATGGGGCCATCCGTCAACGTATATTGCCCCCAGCCTGCCGGTCTGGTATCCGCTTGGGCATAAACCACCAATTTCGGGCAATCAGAAAAAGCATATATACCGATAATCGCAACGCTTTCCGGAATGAAAACACGCGTGAGTTTTTGGCCTCCGAAAAATGCATATTTCCCGATTTCCTCCAAACCCGCGGGGAGGAGTATGCTCTCAAGGTTCTCGCTATCCTTAAAGGCATTGTCCATGATTTTTGCCACCTGGTGTCCGTCTATCAATGACGGAATCTCGATAGCTGTCTCGTTTCCGAGATATCTCGTGACAACGGCCTTCCCTTCCGCGACACAATATTCCAAATCGGCATGAACTCCAGCAGCGGTGACTCCGTAGAACACGAAACCGCCCAAATATCTCCATTCTTCATCCCAACCCTCGGGTTTTTCGGGAGTTTCTGCGTAAATGTAGGTCGGTGATGGGCCAAAAACAGAATCCCCGATGGTTGTGACGCTTGCGGGAATGTATGCCCGCAAAAGACCGGCTTTATAAAATGCTTCTTGACCCAAACTTGCCAGATTCTTCGGAAAAACAACTTCTATCAAGCCGAAACACCAACTAAAGGCGTAAGCGGCGATCGCTTCCAGGCTTTCCGGAAAAGCGATGCTTTCCAAACTCTCGCAGCTGTAGAAGGCATATTTTTCGATTGACTTCAGCCCCTCGGGAAGAGCGATTTCCCTGAGGCTCTTGCATCCCGAAAAGACGTATTTTTCCAATACCGTCAGATTCCGTGGCAATATGACTTCGGCCAATTGTTCGGAATTTGCGAAAGCGTAAGCCGCGATTTCCCCCGCTTCCGGAAGAACGATTTTTTTTCAGAGCAGAGTTTTCAAAAGACCGTTCTCCAATTTTTGCGATCGGAAGGCCCCCGACTCCTGCGCTCAGATCCAGAATTTCGGCGCTTCCCGCATACCGCGTGACCGTTGCTGCGCCCTCTTGAACCAAGTAATAAATTCCCGCTTCTTCTTTCACTTCATCGACTCCGAAGTATCTGGGCCTGCCTCCGTGCCAATCCTCCTCCCAACCCTCGGGCTCTGCGGGAGCCTCGACATAGATGAAGAGCTTGTCGCAGCCTTCAAAAACTTCCACGCCGATGTTTTCAACGCTTGCGGGGATGTGGATGCTTTCAAGGCTTTTGCAATTCTTAAAGGCCAAAGAGTCTATTTCATTGACGGTTGCCGGAATCGAAACGGAAGTGATGGCCGAATTGCCGAAGGCAAAATGGCGAATGCCAGTGACGGTATACCCCATGTATTTGCTCGGGATGTGGACTTCAGTCGCGGTTCCGGAATAACCGGCGACCTCATAGAACGGAAAGTTCGGCACGAATTCCAAACCCTCCGTGCAGAGCTCCCAGCGGGCATATAGAACCACGTCCCTTTCGGGCATCAGGTGAAAAACGAACTCCTCGTCGGAACCTTCTTCAAACCAGCCGATGAAGGAATACCCGGCGCATTCGGGATCTACGGGTCTGAGGATGGTCGAGCCGACCTCGGCTGTGATGCTTTCCACTTCGCTTCCGCCTTCGCTTTCAAAGGAGATTGTATGATAGATGATTTCTTCCCAGCGAGCGTACAAAGTGATGTCTCTTGCAGGCATTTTATAAAAAATAAATTCTTTGTCGGAGCCTTCTTCATACCAGCCCAGAAAGCGGTAGTCTTCGCGCACGGGGTTTTCGGGACTGCTTATGTCATCGTTCAACCCGGCTCTGATGGCATCAACCGGGCTTCCCCCTGCGCTTTCAAAACTAATGGTGTAGAGGATTTTCTCCCATTTTGCTCTGAGTGCCAAATCCATGTCTGGCATCTCTTCAAAAACGAACTCCTCGTCCGAACCTAATATAAACCACCCCAGAAAACGGTACCCTTCCCGCTCGGGATCCTCGGGTTTGGAGATGGAATCCCCAGCTTTCGCGGTGATGTTCGGCACCTCGCTTCCGCCCTGGCTGTCAAAATAAATAATGCGTTCCAGCCTTTCAAGCCCCTTGACGGTGACCCTGTACTTTACTTCCCGGGTTTTCTCGCGGTATTCCATCACGCAGGTGAGGATGACTTCCTGATCCTCATAGGTGCGGGTCACCTTGCCGTCAAGAGCGATTGCCTCCGGTTTGTCAACGGACCAGGTGAAAGCAACTTCGCCATAATTTCCGGGAAGCACGATGTTTGTCTGAATGTTAACGTAGGCCCCGCCTTCACCGAAATAATCGTCCAAATAACTTTCTGCCTCATTAAAAAGCTTCTCAGCTTTTTTGGATTCGCAGGCAGCAAAAAAGAACAAAGCCAAGAAGAAAATAAATATGCAACTTTTCTTAGCCAATGCTATTCCCTCTATTTGCTTAATACATGTATATTATAACAAACGTTTATTTATTTTCTAGCACTTCTTAAAGAAGCCAAGTCCCTAATCCCATCCTTCGTTCCCCCAATGGACGGGCCTATCATCAGGATTCCAATCCCCGCTCCAGCCCGCGGGCTTAGCAGTTGCGCTTGCATAAATGGCCAGGTTTGTACAATTTAAAAAAGCGTGGCTGCCGATTTTTTCTATGTTCAGAGGCACATACAACTTCGAAAGCAAAGCGCAATTTTCAAACGCCCTGTCTCCGATGCCTGTCACCTGGTATTCGCCGATGGCTGCAGGTAGAACCAATTCTTCATCATCTCCCACATAGCGCGCAATCATGATGCCCTCGTCAAGCAACAGGCATTCCAGCCCATTGTATTCAAGAATCTCGTCAACGCCGAAATATACAGGCCTGTTTAAATTATTCCAATTCTCGTCCCAGTCGCTTTTTTCTGAATCTGCTTGCACGTAGAACACCAAATTTGTGCTGCCATAAAACGCAAACCTGTCGATTGCATATACGTTTTCAGGAAGATGGATGCTTTTCAAACTCGTGCAATGAGAGAATGCGAAAGCATGGATTTCTTTTACTTGTTCAGAAATTACGATTCTCTTCAGGCTGGTGCAACGCATAAATGTGCCGTATTTGATTTTTTCAATCCTGAACGAAAGCGTCACGTTTTCCAAATTTGTGCACCCGGTAAATGCATATTCACCTAAATCAGACACGCTATCCGGAATGGAAACGCTCACCAAATCCTTTTTAGCTTCAAACGCACTGTCCCCTATGCCGGTCAAATAATGATCCCCAAGGTAGGTCGGGATTTCCAAAACGGCTTCACTTCCCAAATAGCGGGTGAGCAGGGCGTTACCGTAGACGACAATGTATTCCAAGCATTCATGTTCCAGTACTTCTTCAACCCCGAAGTATGCCGGTCTATTCCCGTTCCAAAAGACGCTCCAACTATTCGGTCTGGAAGCAACTTGCGCGTAGATCGTTGCCTTTGTTTCCGAAAAGGCATTTTTTTCGATGATCGATACGCTTTCAGGAATGGTGGCGCTTAGGAGATTTGCACAGCCGAAAAATGCTTTTGCGCCGATTTTCTGGACAGGATGGCCCCCGATTTCCACGGGAATGGCCAATTTCGTCTCATCTCCGAAATACCTTGTAATTGCCGCGCCTTCCTCAAAGACAAAATACTCAAAGCCGCCCTCTTCTTGGACTTCATCGACTCCCCAATGGACCGGTATTTCCACATCGTGAAAAGAATATATCCAATAATAATCCCAACCCCCGGGCATTTCCGGAGCCGCCGCGCAGATGACCAGGTCATCGCAGTAAGTGAACGCGTGGTCGCCGATCGTCAAAACGCTTTCCGGAAGGAAAATGCTCTTCAGGCTCTTACAATCATAAAAAGCCTGGTTTCCGATGCTGGCAAGGCCATCGGGAAGATTTACTTTTCTGAGACCTTCGCACCCATAAAAAGCGTATCTTTCAATGCTCGTAACTCCTTCGGGAATGTCAATGCTTTCTAAGTTGGCACATTTATAAAATGCATAGGGGCCAATTTTCGTAAGCTTTTCAGGAAGAGCAATGGTCTCCAGATCCGTGCAGCCATAAAACGCAAGATCCTCGATGTTTGTTAAGTTCTTTGGTAAAGTCACGTTTTTCAGGTTCTCGCAACCAAAAAACAGACCTTTTTCGAGGCTGGTGACCTTTTCCGGAATGACAATCGATTCCAGACTGGTGCAATTGGCAAAAGCATCCGCCCCGAGGGTTGTGAGATTTTCCGGAAGCGTGATTGTTTTAAGTTTTGTACAATACAAAAAGGCACTGCCGCCGATGTACGTGAGGCTTTCCGAAAGCACTATGGTCTCCAGGCTCGCGCAGTTTTGAAACGCGTTCCCGCCGATTT
>LFRY01000076.1 GCA_001512995.1 Acholeplasmatales bacterium DTU067 | reverse complement strand
TGTCAATATCTTTTGATTTTTTCTCAAAAAAAGTTAAACATTAGCGTAATTTTTCTGGTGCTTCTGTGAGTTAACATATTGCATGAAAGATGCTTCTTTCCAAGGATGACTCATCGGAGGAATGTAAACCTTTCTTGTTTTAGGCACCTGGTTATTATCAACATCAAAATTACTTGAGATGCTTTTATTTCTTTCAAGTTCACGCAACTCATATATTTTCTCATCTACACTACATAGCAAATTACCATCAAATGTTTCAATAACCAAACAAGATGTATGTCTATCGAAGCATACCAAAAAGTCCTCAGTGTATGTTTGATAGTATTTGTTCTTGAATTTAATCGCTGATCCATTATCAAATCGACGTGGTGAAATAACAGCCAAAATGCAATTAATTTTATCGTCATCTGGTTGCTTTTCAAAGACACTTTTGGTATGATTAATGGGAAGAGCAAAATGATGATTGAATTTAGCGATAAATGATTTTAAAAATTCGTTTGCTTCTTCAATCGTTGTGATGCCGGCTAATCGGAGTTCAACAGTTAGTCGGCTTTGCAATGTATTCCAGAGGCGTTCGATACGCCCCTTTTTTTGTGCTATGGATGTAGTTTTAATTTCGATACCTAATTGCTTACAAGCATAGCCAAATTGAGTAAACGAATCTTTGGTTAGGTAATCGTCTTTTTTGGGATTGTATTCGAAAATGGTGCGTTTATCGGTAAGAAATGAATATGGGATACCATAGTCATGCAAAATGTCATTTAAAACGCAATAATAAGCTCGTAATGTCTCTTGTTCGTCAAAATGAAGGGCTAATACTGTTCCAGTTGCATCATCAATAGCACCATGAAGAAAAGTCATTATGTTGTTAAACCAGCGATGTTGTGATGCATCCATTTGTAATACCTCACCAAAATACTTAGCTCGAGGAACTCGTGGGTGGGAATTTAAAGGATCAAGGATATTGGTTGAAACGACAAGCTCTTCCTCGAGAGGAGTTAGTTTTTGCTTATTGTTGATTTTTTCTCTAATTTCATTAGCTTTGGCTTTTTTGGTTTTTCGTTGCGCTTTAGGGGATAAGAAGCCGTTAGCAGTTAAAAGGGTATGAAGACAATTATAAGAAATATTAATGTTTTCATTTTCTGAAAGTAATTGACGAAAATGATTCCAATTAGCATCATAATACTTGTTTTCATAAAGAAGAAGAATAGTGTTAAGTTGATCTTGTGATAAAGTATGCTTTGGTTTACGGTTAGCATTCTTATGGCGGAAGGCTAACTTGCCTTCAGTTTGATATTTATTAATCAAAATATTAATATTACGAACAGTACAATTAAGAATAACAGCAGCGCGTTTTTTATTACCGCCATTATCGACTAAATTTTTGATAATTTCATAGGTTTGTTGTTCTTTCATGTTTAAGCCGACCTTTCTCATTTTGAATCACCTCATCTCAATGAGATGATTATATCATAGTAACATAGTTAATATTGAGAAATAATCAAAAGATAACACTTAGGAATATATCACAAGATAATCACA
>LFRY01000028.1 GCA_001512995.1 Acholeplasmatales bacterium DTU067 | reverse complement strand
TTCAACGGCTGGAAGATCGGGGACGACACTCTCTATCATGAATACGGACCCGGTTATCTCTTTGAAGGAACAATCGTCATGGCTCCCGCCTCGGAAGTTCCCGGGGAGCCTGCCAAAGTGATTGCTTCTTACAGAAGGCTCCAAGAAATCCCCGCAACCTTCAATTCCAACAACAATCTTCTTACCTGGTCCTTCCTAACCTCAGAAGACCTCGAAGGCATTTATGATTCTGATACGGAAAGCGTCAAAATTTATTACGATGTCTACATCGGAATTGAAGTCGGCGGATCCTTAAGCCACTATCATTACGGCAGAACCGAAGACAATAAAGTTGTGTTGGAAGATTTGGGAACCTACATCGTCAAGGTCATACCGGTCGTGGAAATCTATGAAGGCGATATTCTGATCAACACTGTCAGCGCCAATCCCGTCACTGCCGAAGGCATGGAAGTGGAAGTGAAAAAGGTTGAGGACGAAGCGGTAATCGACTTGTCCGGAAACTA
>LFRY01000012.1 GCA_001512995.1 Acholeplasmatales bacterium DTU067 | reverse complement strand
AAGATCGCCATCGGCGGAAGCATCACGGATACTATCCAGGCAAGGGTTCTGTACAAACCCAGAACCAAAACTCCGTGGAGCCAGGCAGGCGCCTGCGCCCAGGCAAAAAATTTTGTCAACACATTTTCAAACCAGAAGAAAAGCTTTGCGAGGAGCGCCGAGGGATAATTCGCGCCTTTCAAGGTGATGAAAAACACAGCGGTGAGCAGGAGCAGCATCAGGGGGATGCCGAATCTCTTCGAGGTGACAATGTCATCAATTTTCTTGTCACGGGCGAATTTATCCGCTCCCTCTGCTACATATTTTTTCTTCAGCCTCTCCGCTTCCCGGAAGGAGATTTCGCTGATCCGTTCGCGTAGCGCTTCCCTTTCCCTCTTAGCTTTTCTCATTGCTTCCAGTAGATCGCATTCCTCGGAAGCGAGATGCTTCCGCATTGAAGCGAAAAAACTATCGTCCCCGTCCAACACCCGCAAAGCCCACCAGCGGAGGTTTGTTTTTGTAAATTTTCCTTTCAGTTTTTCTGCTGCGTCTTTAATTTTATTTTCGATCTCTTCGCCATAGAGGAGTCTCTTCTTCTTGAAAGGATATTCATCATGCGTCACCCGATGGATCGCATCCTTCAGTTCCCCCATGCCCCTGCCGGTTTTTGCGGAAGTGAGGACGACGGGAATCCCGAGTTCCGCTTCCAAGCCCTCCCTGTCGATTGCGATCTTCTTCTTTTCCGCTTCGTCCATTAGATTTATCACGAGAATGACCCTTTCCGCCAGTTCCATGATCTGAAACACGAGGTTCAGATTCCTCTCCAGGCAGGTCGCATCGCAAATCACAAGCGTCGCTTCCGGATTTCCGAA
>LFRY01000021.1 GCA_001512995.1 Acholeplasmatales bacterium DTU067 | reverse complement strand
AAGAAACATCGCCCAAGCTGATGCTCTTCTCAAAATATGCTTTGATGACGAAGAAAAAGGCCAAACCGTCCTGCAACAAAAGCATCAATAATTCAAAAAGACCGATGGAAAACCTCCGGTTTGCAATCTGTTTCATCACCGTGATGTAATTATAAGAACGTCTTTTGTAATCCTCGGCAAGTTTGTTTTCCAAGCGGTATATCCGGATTTCCTTCCCATAGGCAAAATCATAACAGGTTTCATAAAAATAATCCCGCTTTCTTCTTGCTCTGGAAACATCATCACGCCGCTCAAAGACATATTTGGATATCGCGCGATTGACCAGCGTCGTGATGATTCCGCCCAGCAATATGGCCAGAAAAACCAGGGGCTGAAACAAGCCGATGATGACGGAAAGCAAAATGCTGGAAAAAATCAACGGCAACAAAGCAAAAAGAGTGTGGAAGGTGCCTTCAAAACCGAACATATTGGAACTCAGAGTCCTGGTTGACGTTTGGTAACGATCCTGAAAACTTGGATCTTCCAGGTGTTCGTAGTTGATTTTCAGAAAGCGATCATTCAAATCATAGAACTCAGCCATTCGCAAGTCAATGAACTGAACGAATTTGATGCGATCGCAGATGACTGTGGTGATCGCCAACACCATGGACAGACCCACGATTATGATGATTTTCCGAAAGATTTCTCCGAAATCTCTGCCGGCAACCATGTTGTCATTCACGATCCGCGGAATGAAAGGGGCAAACACCGGCAAAAGGCCACCAGCAATCATGTTCAAGAAATAAATCAAATAAAGATAGCTTTTCTTTCTCTTCTTGATCAATCTGAGCTGCCGGATGATAATTTTCAGCATGTTTGTTCTTTTCTTCATCTACCTCTCCCATAAAAAAAAATATGCTATAAAAATAGCATAGTAATTTTCAAAATGGTGGAACTAGAGGGATTTGAACCCCCGACATCTTGCACGTCAAGCAAGCGCTCTCCCGCTGAGCTATAGTTCCAGAATGCATTACTATTTTACTATTTTTTTGGGGTTTTGTCAAATAGAAAATTATTAATTATTATATAAGGATGGAGAAAAACTCCCCATAACAAAAACAGGTGTTGAACTGGCGAATTGCTCTCTTAATCCTGAACCAAAAGCCCTTTTTAAGATCACAGATCCCGACGAACTAAAGAAGCGCATGGCCGCGCTTCCATTTTTTATCAGGTTTCTCACAATAAAAACCTGCTTCGGTTTTTATAGATTCTTCATGTAAGCCGTCTCCAAAGAACTCGAAACCCTGCCGCAGGCGTCGCAGCACTGTTCCAAGCGATGGAACAAATCGCTCCAAACGGAGATTTCAATCGGGTCTTTTTCATGCTCAAACAAATCGCGAACGGCTTTGATGTATATTTCGTCGCATTTTTCTTCCAAACGCAAGACACCGTCAATCAAACTGTCAATCGTTTTCGATTTCCGGAAATTATGGAATTCTTCCATCAGTCTTTTCAAAGCCTCGCAGCAGTCAAGAATCACCTGTGTTATGCTGGGCACTTCCGCCCTCATTTTTTTTACATTATACATGTACATGCGAATCACGATGTCCTCGACCGCATCCGTCACGTCGTCAATGTCGCGAATCAGATTCAATATGTCCTCGCGGTCCAGCGGCGGCAAAAACTCCCGCACAAGCTTTTGCATGACTTTATGCCTTTCCAAGTCGGCGGAGTGTTCGATCACATGGATTTCGTCTTTTTTGCTTTCCGAAATGCCGTCGAAATTCCGAACCAAATTGTTCAAATAAGTCGCTGCCTGGCAGGAATAATCAACCAACTTAACAAAACTCGAAAAGTAAAAATTATCTTGTTTCTTTGCCATCCTGTTTCTCCTTAAAAGATGTTGATAAAGAGTTTGGCCATCAGAAAGCCGATGATGCCGCAGCCTGGAAAGGTGAGGATCCAGGCAAGAGCCAATTCCCTGACGATGTCCCAACGGACGCGCGACAAACCCCTGGAGGAACCCACTCCCATGATCGCCGTCGTTTTCACATGCGTGGTGCTCACGGGAATGCCCAGGAGCGAGGAAAAGAGCAGGCAGCCCGTCGCGGCGAGATCGGTTGCGAATCCCTGGTATTCCTGAAGTTTCACCATGTCCATGCCGACCGTTTTGATGATTCTGTACCCGCCGATTGAAGTCCCGAGGCCCATCACAATTGAACAGAGAACCATCAGCCAAATCGGTATCTCAAAAACTGTTTGGCCGGCATTGCCCTGGGCAAGCGCAACACCGAGCAGGAAAACGCCCATGAATTTCTGACCGTCCTGGGCGCCGTGCATGAAAGCCATGGCAGCGGCTCCTCCGACCTGCGCTTTTCTGAAGAAGCGCCCCGTTTTCCGCCTGTCCATCTTCATGCAAATCGCTTCAATCAGTTTGACGACACCAAGCCCGCTCCCGAAGCCGAGCACGGAAGAAATCAACAGCCCATAGATGACCTTGACCCATTCCGAACCGTTGATTCCGGAAAAGCCGCCCTGGAGCGCGATGGCCGCTCCGGAAATACCCGCTATCAGCGCATGGCTTTCGCTGGTCGGAATTCCGAAAGCCCAGGCCGCGACCGCCCAAATTAAGATCCCGACCATTCCCGCGCAGAGGGCGGAAATGGCGGCGGAGGCATCACCGCGAAAATCGACCATTTTGTAAATCGTCTGCGCGACGGTCGCATTGAGCATGGTCATGAAAAGCACGCCCAGAAAATTGAACACCGCGGCCAAAATGACGGCCTTCTTGGGCGTGATGGATTTTGTTGAAACGGCGGTTGCGATCGCGTTCGGTGCGTCAGTCCAGCCGTTGATCAAGATCACGAGCAGCGTCAATAGCGATGTGATCAGGAGTATGTAATTTTCTGATAGAGCCCGTATAAAATCTAATAATCCCATCTATCAAATCACCAGCTAGAAAACAAATCATTCCTATTATAACAGTTTCGACAACTGATTACAATATTTTCTGCGGATAAAAACGCTTTAATTGATGGAAAAATTGGGTTCCAAATAAGATTTTGTGTTTTCCATCATTTTCCTGAACAATTCTTTTGCTTCCTCAATGCTCAGTTTTAAGCAAAGCGGATCATGCAAAAACGCGGTGAAGATGAGATCCAAATCTCTTTTCTTTATTCCTTCAAAGAGAGTTTCCAAATTATAGACATGTGTCAAAACCATGTTTTTAACAGGTTTAGGAAGTTCTCCGGTAACCACCGGCGTGACCTTTCCGTCGGAAAAAACCGCATTCGTTTCCACAATCGCCCCCAAGGGATAGCCCGGCATCTGCCCCACATTCGGCAGATTCACGTTCGTGACCAATTTCCCGAATCCGAGCAGGGCTTTGATCATCGCCACGGCTTCCTCGTCAGACCCCTTCAGTTCCGGCTTGATCCTGCCCCTTCTGATGTCTTCCAATTCCCGGATTCTTCGCTCTCTTTTTTCGATCCTGTAAGCCACGCTCGTCCGTGCGAATTTGAACCTTTTAATCATTTCCGCGTCGCGGAGGTACCAATCCGGCCTCATGAATTCAACAAGATGCCTGTCCCCGGCCGCTCCGAGCGCACCGTAACGGCGGTAGAGATCCATTTTCACTTTGTTGGCGCTGTGGAAGGGGTTTTCCAAAAATGAATCTACTTCCCCGCGCTCGTTGTGCCCCGTCTCCCCGTATTTCAGAATGAATTCATCCAAGAGCGGAAACAAATCCATGTTTTGATAGCTTGCTTTCGTAATCCAAGTGAAATGATTGATGCCCGCGACATCCGTCGTGATCTCCCTGCGCGTCGCTTTGATTCCGGTTGCTTCCTCCAACACGTCGCAGAGGAAATTCTGGGCATGGAAGACCTCATGGCAGCAACCGAAGGCCTTGATTTCCGGAAAAACATCATGGAGCGTCCGCACGCAGAGATTCATGGGGTTGGTAAAATTGAGAACCCAGGCATCGGGGCAGAATTCCTTAATTTTCCTTGCGAATTCTTCGTAAATGGGAACTGTTCTCATGGAACGGAGAATGCCTCCCGGTCCCGTGGTGTCGCCCACTGTCTGGTAAATGCCGTATGCTTCCGGTTCATGGACGTCGCTTGCCATTTCTTTGAAGGTGGCAGGCAGGATGGACATCACCACGAAATCCGCGCCCCGCAATGCCGGTTCGATTGTTTCATAGACCCGGTACTCCCATTTCGTTTTCGCTTCCGGAAGTCCGCACAGCAAATCGCCGATCTCCTGGTTCCGCTTCGCGGCCAAAAGGTCGATGTCATAGAGCGCGATTTCTCCCGTGATTCCTTCCGAAAGGGCCAAATCATTCATAAAAACATGGGCCCATTCCTTTGAGCCGCCGCCGATGTAAGCCAATTTTATTCTTTTCATCATTTACCTCTTTATGAAAATTATACTACAAACAAAAAAATAAAAAAAGGCATTTCTGCCTTTTATTTGATGCTGATCAATCCATAGCCGCTTGCTTCAAGGGCATTTTTTATTTCTTCGGCGGCGTTTTCCGACTTGAACACCCCTTCCGCAAACCCCACTTCCACTTTCAGTTTCTTACCCCCAGCTTCTTCGAGAGCGTCCCTGACTCTCTTGACGCAGTGCATGCAGGACATGCCTTCGATGTAAATTTTCTTTTTCATGATTCTACTCCTTTTTCTGATGCGGTTTAAATCTTTTCAGTCTCAAAGCATTGGTCACGACCGAGACCGAACTGAAGGCCATCGCCGCACCCGCAATCATCGGATTCAGCAAGGGCCCGCCCATTAGATGGAGGAGGCCGGCCGCGACCGGTATTCCAAGCGTGTTGTATATGAAAGCCCAGAAGAGATTCTGTTTGATGTTGGCGATAGTTTTTTTGCTTAAGGAGAGGGCGGTGACAACGTCAAGCAGGTCGCTTTTCATCAGCACGATGTCCGCGGATTCCATGGCGATGTCGGTTCCGGAACCGATCGCAATTCCGACATCGGCCTGGGCCAAAGCGGGAGCGTCGTTGATGCCGTCCCCGACGAAAGCGACTTTCTTGCCTTCCGCCTGCAGCTTCTTTACAACCTCCGCCTTGTCCTGCGGCAAAACCTCAGCTTCGACCCTGTCGATTCCGACTTCCCCCGCCATCGCTTCCGCGACCAAACGGTTGTCTCCGGTGAGCATCGCCACTTCGATTCCCATCCCATGCAAGAGCTCGATCGCCTGCTTGCTTGTCGCTTTCAGAACATCGGCAATCGCGATGATGCCCATGAGTTCGCCCCCGGCAGCCACATAAACTGCCGTTTTCCCGGCCTTCGAAAACCGGTCCGCGACTTCCCCGTGAACATTTTCAACGCCGAAGCTATCCAAAAGGGGGGCGTTTCCGATCAAAACCAAATCTTCCCCGACCAGACCCTTGATTCCCCGTCCGGGGAGATTCTCAAATTCGGAGAAGGCCAAGAGCTCGATGCCCCGCTCCTCCGCCTCCCTGACAATCGCTTCCCCCAAAGGATGTTCGGAAGCAACCTCGGCGGAAGCAGCGAATCTCAGCACTTCTTCCTCGGTCTTCCCGGGAAGAGCGAAAATGTCCGTCACTCTGGGGTTTCCCTCGGTGAGCGTGCCCGTCTTATCAAAAACGATTGTCCGCGCGCTGTGGGCGATTTCCAAGGCTTCCCCGTTCTTGATCAGGATTCCCAATTCGGCGCCCTTGCCTGTGCCGACCATAATCGCCGTCGGCGTCGCAAGCCCCAAAGCGCAGGGGCAGGCTATCACCAGCACCGAGATGAAAATCGAGAGGGCAAAGGTCGTACCCTTGCCCGCAAGGAACCAGGCCAAGCCCGCAACGGTCGCAATCAAAATCACCGCCGGCACAAAGTAAGAAGCGATGACATCCGCCGTTTTCGCAATTGGCGCCTTTGACCCTTGCGCTTCCTCAACAAACCTGATAATCTGCGACAGCACCGTGTCCTTGCCGACCTGAGTGGCTTTGAATTTGATGTATCCGTTTTTGTTGATGCTGGCGCCGACAACCGCATCCCCGGGTCCCTTTTCGACCGGGATGCTTTCTCCCGTCAGCATCGATTCGTCAACCGTGGTATGCCCTTCCAAAATCACCCCGTCGACGGGAATGCTTTCCCCGGGGCGGACGATGACGACCGCGTCGCTTTCAACTTCATCGATTGGGATTTCTTTTTCCGTTCCGTCAACCAATATCCGCGCCGTCTCCGGACGCAAACCCATCAGTTTCTTCAGCGCTTCGCCCGTTCTTCCTTTGGAAACCAATTCCAGGTATTTACCAAGCATGACCAGAGTGATGATGACGCCCGCAGACTCAAAATAGAGATTGTGGGCCTGGGCATGGCCACCCTGAAGGATCCGCACGAAAGCATAGATCCCGTAGAGGAAGGCCGCGCCGGTGCCGATCGCGATCAGCGAATCCATGTTCGGCTTTCCGCGAAAGAGCTTGGAAAAACCGCTTGTGTAAAAACGGTAACCCACGCCGATGACCGGAACAACAAGAATGAGTTGCGTGAGCGCGAAATTGAAGGGATTGGTGTTCGGATCCAAAAAATCCGGAAGCGGAAATCCGAGCATGTGCCCCATGGCAATGTAAAAGAGGGGGATTGTAAAAACGGCTGCGGCGATCAGTTTAATGAGCATGATCATCCGCTCGCGTTTTTTCCTCTCCGCCTCAACATCTTCCTTTTCGGCGGACAGCGGCTCATAACCGGCTTTGCGGATTGCCTCTTTCAAATCCTTGATGCTTACTTTGCCTCCGACGTAGCTGACCTTGGCTTTTTCGCTCGCGTAGTTGACATTCGCTTCCTTGACGCCCGCCAGCTTTCTGAGCGAGTTTTCGACTGCTCTTGCGCAAGCCGCACAAGTCATGCCAGCAATCGGAATGACAGTTTCTTCCAAATCTTTGCGGACTCCGTATCCCGCTCTTTCCACTGCTCTTTTTATATCATCAATATTTATTTTTTCTTCGTCATATGTCACGGAAAGCGTCTCCGCCGCCAAA
>LFRY01000058.1:1608-2636 GCA_001512995.1 Acholeplasmatales bacterium DTU067 | reverse complement strand
TCTCCTTAATTATAACATAGCTTGGCAAAATTTGAAACCTTTTTCCCAGATAAAAAGCCCGGCTGGGCATTCAGTAGATGACTCCATTCAGCAGAAAATGGAGGTACTCAAGCTCCTCGTCGGAAAGCTTCTCGACATCGATATTTCTGTCGAGCTTGTATTTTTCAATGATCCATTCTTTGGCGGGATCGGCCAGCATCTCTTTTACAATCCCCTCAGCCTCTTCCCGCGGATGGTACTCCCAGGGCATGAACACTACCCAATGGATGCTTTCAATCGTTTCCCGAAAATGATCCTTGAGAAAATCAAAATTGACTTCAAGGAATTCCCATTCGTCCTCATAGCCGAAAATTTCCAAAAGCAGGCAAAGCTGTTCGTAATCAGTGAGTTCGTTCCAAGCCCTGCGCACATTTCTGTGTGTATAGTCTTCATCATAGCTCAGGAGTTCGTTGACCAATATTTCAAAATATGAATCGATGAAATCATCAATGTCGGAATAATCCTGGCTTTTTAAGATGACATCCACTTTCTGAAATTCCCAAAGTTTCGAAAAAACATTGTTGATTTTTCTTAAAAGAATATGCTCTTCCGTCGGAGGAATAATCACAGCCATGCTCCCATCTCCTTCCGGAATCATTATATCATATTTTTCTTCTTGTGAACGATATTCTATTTCGATTTTTTTCGAAATAGTTCTTGCATTCGATGAGTTTTTATTATATAATGAAAAAGGGAATGCATATGAAAGAAAACATTTTTACCGCTCTGGCCGATCCCGCAAGAAGGGAGATTTTGCATCTCTTAAAGAAGGGCAAACTTTCCGCCGGTGAGATTGCCGACAAATTCAGTTTGTCCAGGGCGACCACTTCCTACCACTTAAACAAACTCAAAAACGCCGGCCTAATCAGGGAAAACAAATATAAAAATTTCATATACTATGAGCTCAACATGTCCGTTTTTGAAGAATTGATTCTCTGGTTCAAAGATTTCAGAAAGGAGAAAAATAATGAAAAGTAAGAAACATTTCA
>LFRY01000058.1:0-1578 GCA_001512995.1 Acholeplasmatales bacterium DTU067 | reverse complement strand
GGTGCCCGTCCATTATAATATAAGGGGGCACATCGACCGTTACGGAAGCAAGTTTGAATTTTTGATTCTGCCTGCGCTTGGAGCTCTTCTCTGGCTGATTTTTCATTTGCTAGCCAAGAAGTCATTTAAGGAAAATGAGGCCAACCGAAGCCATCTCTATCTAGCCTCAGCCTATTTGTTATTCGTTTTCATTGTTTTGGAAATCATCTTCATCATACTTGCGTTCAATCATTCTGAAAACATCCCGTCCGAGGACATCATTTATAAAACCATTAACGTAATTTTAGGCCTCTTCTGCATCGTCATCGGTAACATCATGCCCAAGATGACTAGGAACAAAGTGATGGGCCTGAGAACCACCTGGAGTCTTTACAATGACAACACCTGGAACAAATCCCAAAGATACGGCGGCTTTGCGTTTGTGGGAACGGGTTTTATCATCATCGTTGCCAGCATCTTCGTTCCGGGAATTTACAATTTATTGGTCCTGTTCTTGACCTTGATGTTTGGGCTTGTGTTATCCATAATCCTCTCCTACAAAGTTTATAAAGAAGAAAAAGCAAAAGAAAAAACCACATCCTAAGCGGTGTGGTTTTTGTTAGGAAATCTTTTTCAAAAGCCGAACAAAATAGGGCTTATAACCCCTGCTTTCAAACAAAGACATTTTCGGGGTGTTTGCATAG
Organism: Acholeplasmatales bacterium DTU067; assembly: GCA_001512995.1. Taxonomy (GTDB): domain Bacteria; phylum Bacillota_I; class Bacilli_A; order ML615J-28; family CAG-698; genus DTU067. The sequence goes on along the minus strand of LFRY01000058.1, from coordinate 895 downwards.
GCGGAAACTTCAAGGCTCTTGACCCCATTATTTCGGGCATGTTCTTCCAAAAGTTTAAGCGCTTCATTTTCAAGGTCACGGTGCTCTTCATTGATGAAAAAATCATTAATATACCCGTACTCTTTGTTCATGACACCGTACCAGAGAATTCCGATCTTTTCTTTATTATGGGTAATGTTATACAAAAATTGTCCGGGGGTGTTTGTTCCCCGGGGAAGCATATCCATGAACAATTCCTCCGCCATTCGCGCCGCTTCTTCTTTTTTGTAATACCCGCTTCCGACATAATCGTTTACGATCCTCGCAAGCGATTCTTTCCGATAATCCTGATAGGATTTCCTATCCATTTTTTCCAATTTTAACATCCATTTCACCCATATATAAGTTATTACCTTGAACCGAAAAGATTTACTAAAAAAGGCAAATCTGCTAATGGAAAACCTCCATGCGCACCTAAAACTGACATTCCATTCCCAATCGGAATAAATAAATCCTTCATTTTGTTAAGGATGGCGCTTGCCCTGTTCTAAACGGATAACTCAGAACATATTTTAAATTGAAATCAGAAATAAGGAGCAAGCATAATGGAAAAAGTGAGCGTCAATCTGAAACCCTTGGTTAGAAGAGTGAATTTGCCGACGGTAATAAAAACCGCGATCCTTCCCGGCGATGATGAAGAAAAAATATTCATTGCAACCCAAGTCGGTGAAATCTACTATCTAGACAAGGGTTCGGTCGAAACTTTCTTGGACATCCGGCCCAATGTTTTGAAACTCGGAAGCTTCGGCAGCTATGACGAAAGGGGACTCTTGGGGCTTGCTTTTCACCCAAATTGCTATGCCAACAGCATCTTATCCGTCAATTCAATATCATCCAGAGCCCCGAACCTTTTTAA
>LFRY01000051.1 GCA_001512995.1 Acholeplasmatales bacterium DTU067 | reverse complement strand
TCGCCAGTCTCGGCGTGACAATCAAGAAGTATTTCCTGCTTAACAAGTATTTTCATGATGACATCCATATGAAGGAATTGATCATTTACTTCAGCATCGGGAAAAACATCACCTTGGATGACATCCTGAGCAAAATTTCCGACATAGACTACATTCATGAAATTGAAAAGGTATGATGAAGGTAAAAGCACCACCGAAAACATTGATTATGTAACAGCAATAACCAATTCCCAATAATTTCTGATGAGAATTATACCATCAATAATACGCTATTATTTTACAGCGGGACATCATCAATTGAGGGATTTCTGTATTTCAATAAGACTACTTTTAATTTCAGAACTGCCGTATACTATTACAGTGCCGTAGGTTCGATCGTCATTAAAGAAAATTTCTCCGGAACTCCCGATTCGGCTCAGGCCGATGAGTCAAATCTGGACCTAATATTCTATAATTGGATGGATGATTATTTGAATGATCCATAACTATTAAGATAGGCAATCCTTTACCTCCTAAAGCAAATACATGTGCTAAAATTGCTTTAGGGGGTTTTGATTTTAATAAGTTTTCTCATGCAAAAAAACACAAAACCACTTGCTATTTTTCGTAAATTATAGTATAATAATTTAGCCTGCCACTGTGTTGGAACTGGTAGACAAACTTGACTCAAAATCAAGCGCCTTCACGGGCGTGCCGGTTCGAATCCGGCCAGTGGCACCATT
>LFRY01000002.1:38200-63517 GCA_001512995.1 Acholeplasmatales bacterium DTU067 | reverse complement strand
GAAAATGGGAAATGACCTTCCGCACCGTTATCTAAACGAAGGTTTTTCCGGAGGCGAAAAAAAGAGGAATGAAATCCTGCAAATGAAGATGCTGGAACCCGCTTTCGCCATCCTTGATGAGGTCGATTCCGGACTGGACATCGACGCTTTGAAAATAGTCGGGGAGAACATCAACCGAATGCGCGGTCCTGATTTTGGTGCTTTGATCATCACTCATTACCAGAGATTTTTGGATTATGTGGATGTCGATTATGTCCACATCATGCTGGACGGGAGGATCGTCCGTTCTGGAGGTAGGGAACTGATTGAGGCGATCGATTCGAAAGGATACGATTGGTTGAAAATAGAATTGGGCTTGGAAGATGCTCCGAAAATTAAACCGAGCGCTGTTTTGGGGGACTGTGCATTTAAGAAAAGCAAGGAGTGATCGATGTGAACATCAAAGACATCATCGGTCCCGATGACGAATATTTGCTTGTAGAAGACGGACGGGTCTCTGCGCATTCATCCGGTATTTCCGGATTTTTGATAGAGGAAGACATTGATCTGAAGGTGATTTATGCATTCACGCGTTCTGCCGAAATCGAATTCCAGATTTCGGAAGGCGTGCGACTCAACATCACCGAGATCTTCATGGACTTTGCTCCTGAAGTTGATGCCACCGTCAATTACACTTTGAAACCGGAATCAAAAGTCAATCTCTTAAGCGTTAAAAGCAGCAAGCAGAACGGAAAAACAAGGATAAACGCAAACATTAACTTATTCAAAGATGCATATATTAAACTTAACGAAATCGCCAACCTTCCGGGATCCTGTGAACTAGTGAACCGCATATTTTTGAACGAAAAAGGAGCGGAGCTGGAAATGAAAACCGTGACCTTGAATTCTTCGGGAGAGGAGCAGACCTTTTCTGCCTATGTCTTCCATAATTCCGGAACCACAGCATCTGCGCTTCACAGTTACGGAATTGCCGCCAATGCTTCGGAACTGAGGATCAGCACCGACGGAATCATTAAATCCGGTTCTTCAAAATCAGAACTCAGGCAAAACACGAAGGGTTTGATTCTTGATTCTGAATCCCATGTGAGCGCAAGTCCCATTTTGGAGATCGATGATTTTGACGTCGTGGCTGCGCACGGGGCTTCAATTGGCGCGATTGACGAGGAAATGCTCTATTATCTGATGAGCCGCGGCATTCCGAGAACCGAAGCCGAAAGGCTCGTCATCGCCGGTTTTATCAATCCCTTCCTTGAAGCCATTCCCCAAGAAAGTCTCAAGGAATGGATTTCGGCATTGATTAATTCTTATTTAAGGTGATTCTATGCTTGCTGTAAAAAAAATAAGGGAATGCTTTCCGATTTACAAAAAGCACCCGCGCCTGGTTTATTTGGACAGCGCCGCGACTTCACTGAAACCCCAGCCCGTCTTGGACAAGATGAACGAATATTATGGGGAATACGGGGTGAACATTCATCGCGGGGTCTATGAGTTGAGTTTCAAAGCCACTGACGAATATGACCTCGCTAGGGAGAAAGTGGCGCGCTTCATCAACGCCAGAACGGAAGAGGTCGTCTTCACATCCAATGTCACCGATGCCTTAAACAAACTTGCGCTGATGTACGCGAAGGAGAACATTAAAGCCGGGGACGTTGTGCTGACTTCGGAACTGGAACACCACAGTTCTTTGCTTCCCTGGATGAAAATCTGCGAAGAAAAAAAGGCGGGACTCCGTTACATTCCATTGAGCGAAGAAGGCAGGATCACGACAGAAAACTTTAAGAAGGCATTGACCGACAAGGTTAAAGTCGTTGCCCTGACCTATGTTTCCAATGTCATGGGTTATCGGACGCCCCTGGAAGAAATCATTCCCTTGGCCCACGAAAACGGAAGCGTAGTCATTGTGGATGCCGCGCAAGCTGTGCAGCATTTCCGGGTTGACGTAAAAGCGCTGGATTGTGATTTTCTTGCTTTTTCCGGGCATAAAATGTTGGGTCCGACGGGAATCGGCGTCCTTTACGGGAAAAAACGACATCTGAAAAAACTGCAGCCCGTTTTTTACGGGGGTGACATGAACGAGGACGTTTATCCCGATCGCGTTGAAATCAAGGAAATACCCTATTGTTTCGAAGCGGGAACGCCGCCGATTGCGGAAGCGATCGGATTGGGTAGGGCGATTGATTTTTTGGAAGAAATCGGACTTAAGAACATCGAAGCCCATTGCCGAGAATTGTATGATTATGCGCTCGCGAAGCTCTCCGGAATCGAAGGTTTTACCCTTTACAACAAAAACGCGGACATTCCGATCATCGCCCTTAACATCGACGGAGTCCATCCCCATGATGCGGCAACTTGTTTCGAGCAGGATAAGGTCTGCATCAGGTCCGGGCACCACTGCGCACAGTTGGTGAGCAGGTTTTTGAATTGCGTGGGCTCGCTCCGGGCTTCCATCTATTTATACAACGACAGGGAAGACATCGATATGTTTGTTGGAGCATTGGTCAAGACGATTGAACTCTTTCGGAAATTGGATGGTGGACAATGAATTTAGAAAATCTTTATCGCCAGGTGATCCTGGATCATTATAAAAACCCCCGGAACAAGGGATTGAAGGGCTATCCGAAAGTGAGGATCAAAAATCCTTCCTGCGGCGACGACATCACCGTCGAAGCTAAAGTTTCGGAAGGTTTGATTGAGGAAATCAACCACGAGGGCTCCGGCTGTTCGATCTGCTGTTCTTCCGCAAGCGTCCTTTCGGAAACATTGGGCGGGAAGACGACCGCGAAGGCGGAGGAATTGATTCAAAAATTCTACAGCATGATCAAGGGCGAGGACGAAGGGGACGAGGAGTTGGAGGAAGCCCTGGTCTACCAAGGCGTTTCGCAATTCCCCGCGCGTATCAAATGCGCGACTCTGCCCTGGAAGGCCCTGGAAAGGCTTCTGAAAGGTGATGACGATGAATGACATCAACAGCATAATCAAGGACTATAAATACGGGTTCAAAAGCGACGTCGAAGATGTTTACAGCACCGGCAAGGGCCTGAACGAAGACGTGGTCCGCGCCATTTCCTCTTATAAGAACGAACCCGAATGGATGCTTGCATTCAGGCTTCGGTCATATCGGAAATTCATGGAAATGCCGCTCCCTTCTTTCGGTCCGAGCCTGGATTTCATCAATTTTGACGACTATACTTATTACAGGAAAGTTACCGAAGAGGTTGGGACCACCTGGGAGGAAGTCCCGGAGGAGATTAAGGAGACCTTTGAAAAAATAGGCATCCCCGAAGCGGAAAGGAAATATTTGGCGGGTGTTTCGACGCAATTCGAGTCGGAAGTTGTTTATCACAACGCCATGAAGGAATTGAAAGAACAGAGCGTGATTTTTTGCGACACCGACACGGCGTTGAGGCTTTATCCGGAAATTTTTCGTCAATATTTCGGAACGGTCGTGCCCCATGATGACAATAAATTCGCGGCCTTGAATTCCGCAGTATGGAGCGGGGGTTCCTTTATCTACGTTCCCAAGGGCGTGAAACTAACTAAGCCCTTGCAATCCTATTTCCGGATCAATTCCCAGAGAATGGGCCAATTTGAAAGGACATTGATAATAGTCGAGGAGGGGGCGAGCCTGCATTATGTTGAAGGGTGCACGGCGCCGATTTATTCCAAGGATTCCCTCCATGCGGCGGTAGTGGAAATCATCGTCGGCAAGGGTGCCTATTGCCGTTATACGACGATCCAGAACTGGTCCACCAATGTTATCAATCTGGTGACGAAAAGGGCGGTTGTGGAAGCGGAAGGGCACATGGAATGGATCGACGGCAATATCGGCTCGATGCTCAACATGAAATACCCGGCATGCATCTTAAAAGGCGAACGGGCGAAAGGAACCACGATTTCGATTGCTTTCGCTGGTGCGGGGCAGATTCAGGATGCTGGCGCGAAGATGATCCACCTGGCTCCGGGAACGACCAGCACCATCGTTTCAAAATCAATCTGCAGGGGCGGAGGCAAAGTCAACTATCGGGGCGTCGTCAAATGCGGCGAAAAAGCCGAATACGCGAGGAGCCGCATCGAATGCGACACGATCATCCTGGATGACGAATCCACGAGCGACACAATCCCCTTAAACATTGTCAGGAACCAAAAAGCTTTAATCGAACATGAAGCCTCCGTTTCCAAAGTCAGCGACGATCAATTATTCTATTTGATGAGCAGGGGGCTCACAGAAAGCCAGGCTTTGGAAATGATTGTCATGGGCTTCATCGAACCCTTTGCAAGAGAACTGCCGATGGAATATGCGGTGGAGCTGAATAGGCTGATAAAACTGGAAATGGAAGGTTCAATCGGATGATTGAAGGCCGTCTTCGGACGGTTTTTTTTCTTTACAAGAAGGTTTTTTTGTTTTATAATTAGTTAAGTCGGGATGTGAGAACATGGCTTATTTGCAAATCGAAAACTTAATAATGGAAGACTATACAATCAATTTGGAAATCGAAAACGGAGAATCCGTGGGAGTTTTTGCCCGGAGGAAGAAGACGGTTTCCGATTTTTTGAAAATTGCTTCCGGAATCAATCCCGGAAAAGGGTGTTTTCATGACGGAAAAGAGATCTATGACAATCGCAAGTATTTTCAAAATCGGATTTTCATGGACTTTTCCCATACATATCTTACCACTTTGAGGATTTCTGCAATTTCGGAAACACTGAGAAACAAATACGGTTTAAGTTTTAATAAAGAAAAATTTGTTAGAATAGGCAAGGATCTCAACATCCGCGGCGAAACAATGATCGGCGAACAGTACAAATTTACACCCGCCGGGAACACCTTCGTCAACTATGCGCTGGCGCAGGCTTTGGAGAAACCGAATATTGTCATTTTGAACCCCACGCATGGGCTGAATTTGCCCGAAGACATTGATTTAATTTCGAGGGGCATCACCGCTGGCGGCGCCTTCAACACAGCCCTGATCGGCATTGACCGACTGAAAGCATTCCGCGGACGTTTGCATAAGATCTTGCTTTTTTCGGATTTCGGCACAGCCCATGTTCTTGGGGCGGGAGAACGCCTAATTGTCTTTCCGAAAGAATTCGAGCCGGAACACCCCCTCTTTCTCGGGAGCGAAAAAGTCATCGCCCTGGCCGGATACGAAAGGGACGAGTTGCGAAAACTTCATAAAAATAAAATATATCATGAGTTGATTTCTGTCTATGACATCGAGGATCACCTATGAAAAAAGAAACTTTCAAAAAGATAACAAACCACGAAGCCTTTAAATTGGCGGCGGTGATTTTGTCCGCTCTCTTTTTGATTACGGTTTCCATCATCCTCTTTGATGACATCGCTTTCGATAACCGCATTTTCATCTATGTTCTTTTCGGAACGATAGCCCTCACCGGCTTTCTTTACAGCTTTTCGCTGACCGGAAAGAATACTTGGGTGATGCTCAGTTTCGGTACCACGAGGAAGGAAATCTATAAAAAATATCTTCTTGATTCGCTATTGGCGCTCTTAGTTTCCGTATTATTGGCGGCATATTACATGATCATCTATTATTTAGTCTACCATGATTTGCTGATTACCGAAGTGTTTGATTTTCACGAAGTGGCTTTTCTTCCCCTCGTGTATCTCATGCTTTCTTTTTTGGGTTTTTTCCTGGGCATGGTTAAAATGAACAGGAATGTCTTCTATGTGCTTTCCGGAGCCATCGTTGTTGCTTTGGTTCTGGTAATCATCTATTATTCGATTGCCAACTGGCTGAATTATCTCCTGCTTGGATGCGCGTTTCTTTTCGGATTGGCAAACTACTTTCTCTTCATGAAATATAAATTGTGAGGCCGGTGATTCACATGAGCGAAAAATTCAATAAAAACAAATACCTCTACTTGGCGGCATTCTTTGTTTTGAACATCGCCATGTGTTACTTGTTGACCTCGAATTTGATATTGAGGGATTTAAGCCCGTTCCCGCGAGATTTTTTCATGTTCGTGAACAGTCTTTTCGGGGATCTCGGTTTTTTGTTGCTTGTTTTCTCGCTTTCGGTTCTGTTTTTCAAAACCGATTATGCCCGCGCAAAATTCCTGATGATTTCTTCCATCATTTTCGGAATCCTTTTTTTGGGAATGTCGGTGTATTTTCAATATTACGGCATGTTCTTTTCGTTCTATAACCTGGCCACACTTTCCACAACCGGCGGCAGGGAAGCCTTGGGTTTTTTGCTGGGGTCCCTTTGGACATTGCTTAAACAGGCGAATTATTTCTTCATCTCCTCCGCAGCCCTCATGGTTTTGCTCTACATTTTCTTGTTTTTCCGGAAGAGAAAAGAACAGCCTTTCCGAAATTCATCCCTGATAACGGGCATTAAGAGATTGTATTTTGGTCTGGGCACCCTTATTTTTGGGGCATTGATGATGGCCAGCAGCCTCGGTGCCTATAAGGTCAACATCGAAAACACCTGGTATCAGGACAATGCCTCGCCCCTGTACGGCGCGGAAGCAGTCGGCTTGTTCAATTATTACATTTATGATGCCTACAATTATTACATCGTCGGGAAGGAAGGCTATCCCGATGAGGAGATCGACAAACTGAAAGCAAAATTGGAAGAATACAAGAACCCCGAATACAAAAGCCCAATCGACGGACGCAGGACGCCGAACAACGATTATGAAAAACTCTTTGAAGGGAAGAACCTGCTCCTGATCCAGGTCGAATCCTTAAACAATTTCCCGATCGGCCTGAAGGTGAAAGTCGGGGACGGGTTTGTTGAAGTGACTCCGAACCTGAATGAGCTTGTGGGCAAGTCCGTCTATTTAAACAATTACTACACCACGGTCGGCATCGGCAACACTTCCGACGCGGAATTCACCGTCCTCACGGGAATATATCCGCGGGGTTATAATTACACGATTTTTGAATATGCGAACGTCGAATACCAGACGCTTCCGAAACTCTTTTCCGAGAAAGGTTACAAAACTTTCTCCGCCCATGCCAACACCGGCGAGTTTTACAACCGAAACAAAATTCATCCGGGGCTTTACGGCTTTGATTATCATGTGGCGGAAGAGCAACTGGAAATTTCGGAAGAGGATTTGATCCATACCTGGATGAACGACGAGGTCTTTCTGAAGAATGTGGTTGACATCTTCAAAGAGGAAAGCGAAACAGGACCCGTTTTTGGTTTTGCGATCACCATTTCCTGCCACATGCCCTACGAACATCCCGAAGAAAGAAAGGACGAGGCGACGCTCTTCCCGGGTAAGGAAAATTTATTTCCGGACAACTTCACCCTCACAAAGAACTTTAATCTGAACGAGCAATTGGTGGGCTATCTGGAGCACGTGCATTACACCGATTACGCGCTCGGGAAGGCACTCGCTTATCTTGAAGAAAGCGGGCTTTCCGAAGACACGATCGTTGTGCTCTACGGCGACCATGGCAGCGGCATCAATGCCCACCAGATGTTCTATGACTATCCGCATCTTTTCGAAAATTCCATTAATAATAACATCGAATTTTTGGAAGACGATATCACGCGAAAACTTGTGGAAAGAAGAATGCTTTCGGAAGTCCCTTTCATCATTTATGATCCTTCCGGCGAAAGCCACGACATCCTTCCTCCTCAAACAATTTCACTGGTCAGGGCCCATGATTCGGTGAGCCGGACGCTTGCAACCCTGTTCGGCTTGGAGCCCGAATATTATTTTGGAATCAACATGCTCTCCGACAGCGTGAGTTTTGCTTACAACCCGCGAAATTTTGACATCTTTGCGGACGGGCTGACGATGTCGGGACAGTCCCTGGATTACCACGTTGAACCGGGGCATGTCTATGATTTGGAATTGCTGGAAAGGGTCGTGGAGGCTTTCCGACACAAAAAGGACTTCAATGATAAATTATTAAAATCGGAAATTTTTCCGAAACGGAAAGAATAAAGTTTTCCGAAACTTTATTCTTTTTTTATAACGCTTTATCTTCTCCCCGAATTTTGGTATAATGTTTTTGCTCCGTATAGTTCTTTTTCGGAAGTCATATAATTTACTATGAACGCGAGGAACATCGAAACAGATTACGGAAAAATCTTTTATTATCTTACCGGGACGGGAAAACCGCTTGTTTTCCTGCACGGTTGGGGGCAGACTTCCGAAACCTTTTCCGGAATCACTCCCCATTTCGAAAAAGATTTTCTGGTCATGCGTGTCGATTTGCCCGGTTTCGGCAGGAGCTCGGAACCGCTTCGCGCCTTGCGTCTCGCGGATTACGTGGCGGGAGTTCAAAAAATCTTCCAGAAAGAGAACCTGAAGAGCCCGGCAGTCGTCGCTCATTCTTTTGGGGGAAGGGTTGCGATTTGCCTATCCGAAAAACACCCACTCTCCGCCTTGATTTTGGTAAGTTCCGCTGGAATCAGAAGAAAAAGCATCAAGCTGTTTATACGGATTTACGCATATAAACTGAAAAAATTCTTTTACAGGATTTTTTCATATGCGAAGTACAAGCGGTTGACGGAGCGCAGCGGCTCGCGGGATTACAGGAACGCATCCCCCGTGATGAAAGGGACGCTTTCGAAAATCATTTCCGAAGACTTGAGACGGAAACTGAAGAAAATCAAAACAAAAGCATACCTGCTTTGGGGAATACATGACCGAGAAACTCCCTTCCGGGACGGAATTTTGATGGCTTCCCTGCTTGAAAATTCAGTCCTGATTCCTTTTTATGAAAGCGGGCATTTCTGTTATCTGGAAGAAGAGAAGAAATTCATCAGAGAGCTGAAAAAAATATTATTAGAGGAAGATTTATGGAAACATTCAGAAACATAATTGAATATTTTGCTCTACTCATGGGTGCGGTCATGCTGGTTTCTTTAACGAACAAGCAATTGCAGATCTTCCAGCAGTCCCAGTACCGTTTCCGGAGTTTCCGGAAAAATCTTAAAGTTCATTATTTCCTGGCGAGCCATTTTTGGCCGCCCTACATATTCTTTTATTTTTATCTCCATCTCTGGTACATTCAGCTTATTTTTGGAATCTATCTCGGCATTCTGCTCTTTTTGAAACTGAGAAGAAAAGCGATTCTGAAATTGAAATATACCGCGCGGATAAAAAGGCTCTACTTCGTTTTGATTGTTGTGAACACTCTACTTGCAAGCTTCCTCGCCTGGCAGCTTCCGCTTCCGCACCTGGCTTCCGGCCTGATTTTGTTGCTATTTGACGTGCCCTTCGTCGTCTATTTTTCCGCGCTCTTGATTCAGCCGCTTGAGGGTTTGATTCTGGGGATTTATTTGAAAAAGGCGGACCGGAAACTGCGGAAAATGGCGCCGGTAGTGATCGGCATCACCGGAAGTTACGGCAAGACCTCAACAAAGAACATCCTCTTTTCCTATTTGCAGGAGGATTTCCGGCCTCTTCCCAGCCCCGCTTCCTTCAATACTTTGGGCGGCCTCGCTTTGACCGTCAACCGCCACCTGAAAAACCATCACGACGCAGCCATTCTGGAAATGGGGGCGACGCACAAGGGTGACATCGAGAAATTGGCCAAATTCGCCCGTCCCAAGCACGGAATCGTGACCGCCGTCGGGCCCCAGCATTTGGAGAGTTTCAAAGCAATCGACGCGGTTGTCTGCGAAAAAATGAAATTGATCGAAGCGCTTCCGGAAGACGGGATTGCCGTGCTTAATTACGACGATGAACATATAAGGAATTATCCCCTGAAAAGAACGGGCAAAACGGTCACTTACGGGCTGGGCGAAGGAGTCGATTACAGGGCTGTGGATGTGAAGGCAGATCTGAACGGAATCAGTTTTAAGATCAGATACAAAGGCAAAGAATCCAAACTCCATGCACCTTTATTAGGAGAGCATAACATCTACAACATTCTGGCAGCCTTCGCCTTGGCCAGCGAACTCGGAATTCCGGAAAAGGAGCTCATCTATCGCACGGAAACTTTGGAACCTGTTGAGCATCGTCTCAGCCTCCGTTCCGAAGGGGAACTCTTGATCATTGATGACGCATATAATTCAAATCCCGAAGGGTTCCGCAGCGCTCTCGGAGTCCTCTCCCTTCATGATGGGTTCAAAATCCTGATCACTCCGGGGATTGTGGAAGGGGGAAGGGAGGAAAAGATAATCAATCGCGCTTTGGCGGAAACAACTGCTTCCGTCTGCGATTTGGTGATTTTGGTCAGAACGAAAGCTTCGCTCGAGATCAAACAGGGATTGGATGCCTGCGGTTACGGGAATGTGAAAATCGTCGATGATTTTCGGAAAGCGATGAAAATTGTGAGAGAAAATCATGCCGACGCCGTCGTTTTGATAGAAAACGACATCACCGATATCTATAAAATCTAGGGGGGAAAAATTTGAAAAAGAATATCGGGATTGTTTTCGGCGGGAACTCGGTGGAACACGAAATATCGATTCTTTCGTTCATTCAAGCAATGCATGCGATCGACACCGAAAAATATGAAGTCCTGCCCATCTACCTCACGAAAACGGGGGAGTTTTGGGTGGGGCCGAATTTTTGTGTTTTAAAAACCTTTCAAAAAAAGAAATTTAAACATTATAGGATTGCTTTTCATAAAAAAAACGGGGAGCTATACATAAAAGGCATCGGCTTTATGCCGTTCAAGTACCGAAAGAGGCTTGATGCGATTCTGCCGATCGTGCATGGGAAGAATGTTGAGGACGGAAGCTTGGCGGGTTTCTTTAAGATTTTAGACGTTGCCTATGCTGGTTCGGAAGTGCTGCCCGCGGCGCTTCTCCAAAACAAATACCATGCGAAAAAAATGTTGGCTCTTGACGGCATACCCGTTCTTCCCTGCCGCTATTATACGATTTTCGACTATAAGGAAAGACGCGAAACGCTGGCCAAAGAAATGGATTATCCGGTAATCGTAAAACCGGTGTCGCTCGGTTCCAGCATTGGAATCAAAATTGCGAATGACGGGGATGAATTCATCCGTGCCTGCAATTATGCCTTCAAATATGAAGATTCTTTGTTGGTTGAGAAAAAACTCCTGCGCTTCCGTGAATTCAACCAGGCGGTTATGGAAAGGAACGGGGAATACCTGCTTTCCGCAGTTGAGGAAGTGAAATCGGAGAACCCCTTCCTAACCTTTTCCGATAAATACCTGCCTTCCAGTTCGACGCATGAGATTCCAGCCGCAATCCCTGAGGAGTTGGGACAGGAAATCAGCCGCGTCAGCCTGAAAATTGCGAACCAATACCGGACCAGGGGAGTCATCAGAATTGATTATTTGTATGATGAGGAAGAGGAGAAGATTTATGTGAACGAGGTGAACACGATACCTGGTTCCTTAGCATATTATCTCTTTGAAGAGCAAATGAGTTTTTCGGAATTGATTGATTCATTGCTTGCTTCCGCTTTCAAAGCGAAATATAAGAATGATCTGAAGCTAAATTCTTTCCAGTCGATGGTTTTGTCCAACGCTAAGATCTTAAAGAAGTAGTTCGGAAACGGACTACTTTTTTCTTGATTTTTTATGAAAGATGAAGTATATTTATTGTATAATATATTTAGGTGAATTATGGACAAACTGTTAATAGATTTTTTCAAAGAAAACCGCTTAAAATTAAAGAAAGCCACCGTCGTTCTCGCGGTATCGACGGGGGTTGATTCGATGGTGATGCTGCACGCTTTTTTAAATCTAAAAGTAGCACATGAACTTAAACTCCATGTCGCGCATTTCAACCATCGAAAGCGGAAGCAATCCGCTGAAGAGGAGGAATATCTTCGGATTTTTTGCGAAGAAAACAACCTACCTTTCCATGTGGAAAGACTGACGGAAGAGGTCAAAGGAAATTTCCAAAGCTTTGCAAGAAGTAAGCGCTATGATTTTTTCAGGAAAGTTTCGGAGCGGGTCGGGGCGGAATATCTTACCCTTGCCCATCACGCGAATGACAACATCGAAACGATATTGATGCGGATCATCAGGGGGAGCAATCTGAAAGGGTATTCCGGAATGGAGGCCGTCCTCCCCTTCCACGGTCTGCTCTTAATCAGGCCCTTCTTAAACGTTCCGAAGAAGGAACTGATTGATTATGCGCGCGTACGGAAGATAAAATATTTCCAGGACGAATCCAATTTTGAGGACATCTACACACGGAACCGAATCCGCGGCATCGTTCCCGCTTTTTTTCGGGAAGATCCAAATGTTCATTTGAAATTCCGGGATTTTTCCGAAACCTTGAAAGCTGCCAATCAGCTCCTGGAAGAAAAGGTCAATGAATTCTTAAGCGGGGCAGAAAGAAAAGAAAATGCCATCTGTTTTCGGCGCAGAGATTTTCTGAAACTGAGCCCATTTTTAAGATCCGAGGTCCTTTTTGAGTTGCTTAAGGAGAAGATGTATTCGAAAAGCAATATTGAAGAAATCTTGAAATTGATTATGTCAGAAAAAAGGAACCTGAAGGTGTTTTATAAAGGGGACCTGACTTTCGTCAAGGAATATGATTTGATTTCTTTTTATAATCATCGTCTCGAAACGCCGGTTTTTGATGTCCTCATCGACGGTCCGGGGACTTACAAACTCAGTGACAAGATTCGTGTAAATGTTATAATAATTGGAAGTGTAGATGTTCCCAATCCGGAAGATTTATGGTATAATAGTCATATGTTGCCGCTCAGGCTCAGGAGTCGCAAGCCCGGCGATAAAATTCTGCTTGACGCAGGCTATAAAAAAGTTAAAGATCTTTTAATCGATAAAAAGATCGGTATTTTAGAAAGAGAACAAGCAATAATATGTGAGAAGGATGGTGAAATCCTCGCTGTTCTCGGAATCAAAAAAAGCTCCTTGGTGAAGGACATAAAAAATAATGATATAATAATAAAGGTGGAAAGAAAAGATGGATAGTTTCGTAGAGGAAATCTTATTGAGTAATAAAGAAATAGTTGAAGTATGCGAGCGCTTGGGAGAACAAATCACTGCAGACTACCGAGACAAAAAACCGATTTTGGTGGGTTTGTTGAAAGGGAGCATTCCGTTTCTTGCGGAATTGATGAAGCACATTAAATGCGATCTTGAAGTTGACTTCATGCAAGCTTCGAGCTATGTCGGCGTCAAATCGAGCGGTGCGGTCATGGTCTTGAAGGACATGATCACCCCGGTCGTAGGCAGGCATCTCCTGATCGTTGAGGACATCGTGGATACGGGCCTCACGCTGCAGGAAGTGATGAATTTGCTTTCGGACAGGGGCGCTGCCAGCATTGAAGTCGTCACGCTTCTGGACAAGCCTGAAGGAAGAAAAGTCGAAGTGGATTTGAAATATGTAGGGCGCAGGATTCCGAACAAATTTGTTATCGGCTTCGGCCTCGATTATAATGAATTGTACCGCAATTTGGATTATATCGGGGTTCTGAAAGCATCCGTTTATAAGAAGTAAGGAGGATTTGATGGCACAAGGACCACAGAAACAACAGCCTAAACGCGGTTTCAGGACCGACATAGGCGTCATATTAATAATCATCCTGGTCATAGTCGGCATTATCTTTTTCATGCAAAATGCCAAAGAAAGACCGGATTCCCTCTCAATGGCTTATTTTGAACATTACTTAAATGAAGGCCAAATAAAAGAAGTGAAGGTTACCCCGATTGGGGGCGAAAACGATGATCTGCTGACGATCAAAGGAACATACATAGATGAAACGGGAATTAAGAAAAATTATGTAATCGTTGTTCTGAAAGACCACTTTGAGGAGAACCTGCTTCCCATAATTTTACAAAAGGAAGCTGCCGATGTTCTCGAATATTCCGTGGTGCCCCTGAAAACGGTCGATTGGCTTTCGATAATTTCCTTCATCGTTCCGATTGTCCTCTTCATCGGGTTCATGGTGTTTCTCTTCCGAAACACCGCTTCCGGAAACAACAGGGCTTTCGATTTCGGAAAATCGCGGGCCCGGATGGCAAGGCACTCGAAGGTCACGTTTAAAGATGTTGCGGGCGTCGATGAGGAAATCGAAGAATTGGAAGAAATCATTGACTTCCTGAAACATCCCCGCAAATATTTTGAAATCGGAGCGAGGATTCCGAAGGGAATTCTGCTTGTCGGGCCTCCGGGAACCGGAAAGACGTTGCTTGCGAAGGCTGTTGCCGGCGAAGCGAAAGTTCCCTTCTACACCATTTCCGGTAGCGATTTTGTGGAAATGTTTGTCGGAGTCGGCGCTAGCCGTGTCCGTGACATGTTCAGAACCGCGAAACAGAACGCGCCCTGCATCGTTTTCATTGATGAGATCGATGCCGTGGGCCGTCAGCGAGGCGCAGGCTTGGGCGGCGGCCATGACGAGCGCGAGCAGACTTTGAACCAGCTCCTGGTCGAGATGGACGGCTTTGAAGAAAATTCCGGTGTCATAATCATGGCAGCGACGAACCGCGTCGACGTTTTGGACCCGGCATTGCTTCGTCCCGGCCGTTTTGACCGTCAGATCAGAATATCTAATCCCGATGTCAGGGGACGCACGGAAATTCTGAAAGTCCATGCCCGAAACAAAAAACTTTCTCCGAAAATAAATTTGGAGGACATTGCAAAAAGGACGCCAGGCTTTTCGGGAGCGGATCTTGAGAATCTGCTTAACGAAGCTGCTTTGCTTGCGGCGCGCGAAGGACGCAAGGAAATCAAAATCTATGACATAGATGAAGCGGTTGACCGCGTGCTGATGGGACCGGCCAAACGGAGCCGTAAATACTCAGACACCGAAAAACGCATCATCGCTTACCATGAAGCCGGTCATGCGGTACTGGGCTTAAAGCTTGAAAACGCGGATATCGTTCAAAAGGTCACGATCGTTCCCCGCGGCGAAGCCGGAGGTTACAACCTGATGACGCCGGAAGAAGAGCGTTTCTTGCATACAAAGAGTTCGCTCTTGGATACGATCACTGGCCTCCTGGGCGGCAGGGTTGCGGAAGAACTGATGACGAACGAGATCACCACCGGCGCCCATAATGACTTCCAAAAAGCGACGCGGATCGCCAGGGCGATGGTCACCGAATACGGAATGAGCAAACTCGGGCCGATTCAGTATGAAAGGCCGGCCTATGAAGTCTTTTTGGGCCGCGATTACATGAAAGACAAAAACTTCTCCGACCAAGTGGCTTTAGAAATCGACCAGGCAATCAGGGAAATCATTGACGACTGCTATCAAAAAGCAAAAAATGTACTGACGGAAAACAAGGATCTGCTGATTTTGCTTGCCGATCATCTCTGCGAGATCGAAACGCTTACCAAAGAAGACATTTATGAGCTTGCGGAAACTGGCAAAC
The DNA here is from genome assembly GCA_001512995.1 of Acholeplasmatales bacterium DTU067. Lineage (GTDB taxonomy): Bacteria > Bacillota_I > Bacilli_A > ML615J-28 > CAG-698 > DTU067. Next base: position 48,255 of record LFRY01000002.1, on the reverse strand, counting down.
TTGGTTGGTGGGAAAAGAAGAAAGCCAAGGAGGAAGCTGAGAGAATAGCCCGGGAAAAAGAGGAAGAATTGCAGGAAATCTATCGCAAACAATTGAAGGCGATGGAAGAAGCGAAGAAGCGGGCTCAAGAAGGCGGCCATGAGGCTTGATAAATTTCTCAAGGTTTCCAGAATAATTAAGAGAAGGACGGTTGCAAAAGAAGCCGGGGAAGCCGGAAAAATCAAAGTCAACGGCAGGATTGCGAAACCGGGCACCGTTCTCAAAATCGGTGACATCGTTGAAGTCAGTTATTTTCGAAAGACCGTGGTTTTTAAGGTCCTTTCCCTGCAACCGAGCATCAGAAAAGAAGATGCGAAAGACATGTTTGAAATAATTGAAATATTAGAGAATTAATGTGATTCGGTTTGAATCACATTTTTTCTTATAAAACACATTCTTTTGGAAATAATAGAAAAAGAACGGAAAGAAAGGAATTCGAAATGAAGAGAATTTATTTAAGTTTGATATTGAGAATCATATTGATATTTGTCAGCGCATGGCTTGCTTACGGTCTGATAAACGACAATCCCTTGCTCTGGATATTCATAACCTCACTTGCCGTGGCGCTAGCTTCTTTTCTGGTCGGGGACATGCTGGTGTTCCCGCGCTACGGGAATGTTTCTGCTGCGCTGGCGGAAGCAGTGCTCGCAGGAATAATTGCCTGGATTGTCGACATGCTGACGGAAAGGTTTTATATTGGCTGGTTAAGCACCCTGGTGTTCGTGGTTCTTGTTTTCATCATCGGGATGATCTTGCATCGCTATTTGGAGAGAAATGATTAAAACTAAAATATTCGGAGGAATATTTTAGTTTTTTTCTTTATTAAGACGACAATAAATGTTATAATTCTTCATAGAAATGGGGTATGATAGAATGAAAAGGAAGTTGAAATGGATGGGATTCGTTCTCCTCGCGCTTGTTCTTTTTTGGACGGCCATTAACATCATTCCTCCGAGGAAAGCAATTGCAGACAATCCCTTCATCATTAGGGAGGGGCAGAAACCGCTCGTTGCTGCGCATCGCGGCGGTAAGGATTTAAATCCCGAAAATACTTTCAAAGCTTTCGATGCTGCGGTCCATGAATATAAGGTCGACATTTTGGAACTCGATTTGTGTCTCACGAAGGACGACAAGTTGGTTGCGAGCCACGATCTTTGGATCAATGATCTCTGTGATGTGGAGGAAGTAACCGGAAAGAGTGAAAAATATTATGTTTCGGAGCACACTCTCGAAGAATTGCGCGAGTTTAATTTCGGAGCGAAATTTACGGATAGGAATGGGAACAGCCTCTATGCGGACCTGGTTGCGCCGGACACGCCCAACAGAAGGGAAATAATCTCAGAAAACAAACTGGCGGTTGCGACCATCGATGAGATTTTCGAGGCTTATAAAGAGACTGATTTGAAGTTTATTGTAGAAATCAAGGACAGCGGCGAAAAGGGCATGGTGGCAGCGGACATTCTCAATCATCTAGTCACTGAAACATACAAAGAATACGGGATGGAAAGAAGAGTTGTCATCGGAACCTTCCATACGGAAATCGAGAAATATTTGAAGGATAATTATGGGCATTTAATGCGGGGTGGAAGCGTCGGCGAGGTGCAAAAATTCGTACTTACGCAAATGTTCGGAGTCAATCTCTTCGATACTTCTTCCTTCGTTTGCCTGCAAATCCCGACCGAAGCCGAAGCTTTCGGATTGACTTTCGATCTTAAAAAAACCACATATATCAGGAGAGCGCATAGACGCAACATCTCCGTGCAATATTGGACCATCAACGACAAGGAAGAAATGAAAAGATTGATAAAACTGGGAGCGGACGTGATCATGACCGACAATCCCGAGTTGTTTCAAGAAGCGTTGGAGGAGTTGGGATATCAATGAAGATAGTTTTGGGTTCTGCTTCTGCAAGAAGAAAAGAATTGCTGGAATTATTGGGTTATGAATTCCTTGTTTTCCGTCCGCTGGTGGACGAAAATTTGAGCGAATACCGCAACGCAGCGGATTATGCGGTCCGACTGGCCTATAAAAAAGGCCTGGAAACTCTATTGCATTTTCCCGAGCATCTGGTGATCTGCGCGGACACAATCGTCGTCGCCAACGAAACAATCTTGGAGAAACCAAGGGACAAAGAGGAAGCGCGGAAAATGATGGAAACCCTTTCGGGAAAGGATCACAGAGTCATAACCGGGGTTTTCATGAATTTCAGGGATTATCGGACGGTTTTTTCGGAAATAACGACGGTGAGGATTGATGAGTTGAAAGCTGAAGAAATAGAAGCATATATCAGCACGAAAGAACCCTATGACAAATCGGGAGGCTATGCGATTCAGGGCATTTTCGGAAAGCATGTCCGTGGAATCGACGGCGATTTTTACAATGTCATGGGGCTTCCCATCAACCGCGTTTATAGGGAAATCAAAAAAATAGAAAGCATATACAACATAAGCTTTACAAAAGACAAAAAGCCTGTTTGACAGGCTTTTTATTCTAAATAGGCAATCAATAATTTCAAAGTGTTTTCAACGGCTTCACGATGCGTTCTTTCCATGCCGTGGGAGGCGCTGACACCGGGACCGATTAGGGCGCCGCGGATGTTATGCCCGCCCCGCAAAGCAGCGGAGACGTCGGAGCCGTAATAAGGATAGACATCGACGGCGTAACTGAGTTTGTTTTTCTTGGCCAGTTCAATCAAGCGGTTCGTGATTTCAAAATCATAGGGGCCGGAACTATCCTTCACGCAAATTGACACGTCATATTCGGTGCAGCTCAAATCGGCGCCAACACAGCCCATGTCAACGGCAATCATTTCGTCAAGGTGCGGAATGGAACTTGCGCCGTGCCCGACTTCCTCATAAGTGGAGATAATGATCACAAGCCGGTTCTTTAATTTTGCCAATCTTTTCTGCAGATGGTCGATCAGAGAGAAGAGAATGGCGACGCTGATTTTGTCGTCAAGGAAACGCGATTTGATGAAACCTGATTCGGTGATGACGGTTTTAGGGTCAAGGGCAATGAAATCTCCTACCCCGATGCCGAGCTTTTCTACATCCTCCCTCTTTTTGACCTTCTCGTCGAGGCGCACATGCATGTTTTCTTCGGTTCTTGGAAGCGAATTTGCATCTTTAAAAACATGTATGGAGGGGCTGTTTGAAAGAAAGGTTCCCGAATAAGTTTTTCCGTTCCTCGTAATCACCTGGCAATACTCCCCGTCATAAGTCGGAAGACTGGGGCCGCCGATGACGCTGAAACGGAGCGTGCCGTTTGCGTTAATGCTTCTGACCATCGCTCCCAACGTGTCGACATGGGCAGAAAGCCCCACCGTATAATCGCTTTCTCCCGGAAATTCTATGATGAGGTTTCCCTTGTTGGAAAGCGAATGGGAAACACCTTTTTCCCTGCATTCTTCCGCAAGAAAGCTGATGACTTCCTTTGTGTAACCCGAGGGGCTGGGAATCTCCAATATCCTTTTTGCAAATTCCAAAGTTTTCATCGTTTGCTCTCCCTTTCTATCTTTTCCAAATCATCTTTGGAATAGACATATTCTTTCCGGCAGTAATGGCAGACGACTTCGGCTTTTCCGTCCGTTTCGATGATGTCGCGGATCTCTTCCTTTCCGAGGGTTGCGATGCCACGCGCAAATTTTTCTTTGCTGCAATCGCAGTGATAACGGACATCCATTTTTTCAAGAATCCTGTAGTCGTCTCCGAAGATTAATTTCAGAATCATTTCCAAATCATCATATTCCGCAAGCAACCCCGAAAAGCGCGAAAGCACAGCCGTTTTGAACTCCAGGAATTCAATGTCTTCTTCCTTGGCGTCGGGCATCAATTGGATGATGATGCCGCCACAGAGTTTGCAGGCATTGTCTTCGCCGATGACAGTTCCCAGACTGGTCAAAGTCGGAGTCTGTTCGGAGTAGGCGAAGTAATAAGTGAAATCCTTCGCCAAATCCCCGGTTTGCAGGGGTATGGTTGAAGAATAGAAATCCTTCAGTTTCAAATCTTTAATGACGTCGATGTAACCGTTGTAACCCAAAGTTGTGACTTCATCCAAGCTTCCGGCTTTGGAAAAGTGAACATGGGGATTGCTGACATAGCCACGCACTTCACCCTTGGCATTTCCGTCCGCAATGACAATGCCGATGGGTCCGTTGCCGTCAATTTTTATGGTCAGGGCTTCTTCGCCTTTGAGCATCCCGCCCATCAACAGTGCGATTGTCAGCGTTTTTCCAAGCACGGAAGCAGCGCTCGGCCATAAATCATGGGTTGCAATTGCATCATTGGTGATTTTTGTCGTCCGGGCCAAATAAACCCGAACGCGCTCGCCTCTAGCCATTGCTTTGATTAAATAGTCCATAATTTTTTACCTCAAGTAGTATTATAACACAAACGCCCCGGTTTTCATCACAAAATTTGCAAAGAATACGCCTTAACAAATTAACCCGGATGTGGTATAATGTTCATATGATTTAGGAGTGATTAGATGGAGAAAGTACTTATCAAAAGCAAGTTTGACAGAAAATTATATAAGCGTTTCCTTTATTTTAATGTGTTCGTAAAGTCAGTGTCGGTGTATTTTTTCATCGCCGCCGCGCTGTTAAGCTTATACCTTTCGATTAACGTGACCCTCAATGCCGATGCCAGCCAAACTAACAAGAGCATTTACTGGGTTTTCACGATCTTCCTTTTTTCCAGCCTTCCCGCATTTACGGTAGGGAGAATAATCGGCACCGTGAACAAACTTGAAAAAGAACGTGAAGGGAAATTGGAAATCATTGAAATCACCAAACCGAAGATTGTCCGCTTCATAGAAGGCGCTCAGGGAAAAGTGGTGCTTGGCTGGGAACATTTTGAAAGCATATACGAATATCGGGACCATGTTTACATGTGCATTGACCGCGATCAGGGTTTGATCTTTAAAAAGGAAAGCATTACGGAAGGAGACGTTGAAACCTTCAGAAAACTTGCCATGAGGAACATGCGACCCGGCAGGAGAGGAAAAGTCAGATACTTTATCAAGTTTAAGGAAGACCAACGATGATTGATGTGCATGATTATCAATCGTATTTAACGCAAAACAGTGATTTTTTAGAACTATTAAAGGCAAACTGCAGAATAATATATGACCGCTTTGAAGATGTTTTCCTGGTCATGGATTTCATCAAAGAAAGGGTCCGGAAGTATGAAAAAGTCGAAGAGGAATTCGAGGTCATTTTCGAAGTCGGTTTTACTTACTTTCATCAGCAACTGGAAGAACTGAAGAATATTTATGAAATTTATTTTAAAAATGATATTGTCGGCTTCAAGAAATATCAGACCTTGGTCAATTATTATTTGTTTTTAAGCGATCTCGCGGAATCCCTGAAAGAAAAGTCCCTTTACAAGGAAGAAGCAAAAGAGGCGATTTCCGGTTTGTATGGGGAAATCGAAGACATCTTTTCCGAAAAGAAGGATTTCGATCAGGAAATATTCCAGAAATTTAATTTGATTCTGGAAGGTATTGCTCCGGTGGGAACGCTCACCACCCAGGAAATTTACGTGATGATACGAGAAGAAATTGAAGTTTGGGATTAAAAAAACTTCCCTTTTTGGGAAGTTTTTATCTTTTGGTATGGCGCATGTGCGGGAAAAGAAGCACGTCCCGAATCGAATCGGCCTGCGTCAAAAGCATGACCGTTCTGTCGACTCCGATTCCGAGTCCTCCCGTGGGCGGAAGCCCGTATTCCAGCGCTTCAATGTAATCATAATCCATTTCGGTCGCTTCTTCGTTTCCGAGTTCTTTTTCTTTCAATTGATTGATGAAACGCTCGTATTGGTCGATGGGGTCATTAAGCTCGCTGAAAGCATTCGCGTATTCTTTTTTATTAATGAAGAGTTCGAATCTTTCGGTGAAACGGGGATCATCGCTTTTTTTTGCCAGCGGGCTGATTTCAATCGGATGTCCGTAGATGAAAGTCGGTTGAATCAGGGTCTGTTCAACAAATTTCTCAAAGAAGAGATTGACGATGTGCCCGTAAGTCTTTTGGTGTTTCTCCACCTCGATGTCGTATTCCCTTGCCAGTTTCAGCGCTTCCTCAAGGGTTGCGACTTCAAAGAAATTGATTCCCGTCTGTTCCTGGATTGCATCGACCATGTGGATTCTTTTGAAGGGTTTATCGAAATCAAGGAGATGCCCTTGGTATTCGAAAACTCGTTTTTCAATAATTTCATCGCATAAGAAACGGAAGCACTCTTCCACAAGATCCATCATGCCTTCCATGTCGGAATAAGCAAGATAAGCCTCGATGCTGGTGAATTCGGGGTTATGCGTTGCGTCCATGCCTTCGTTCCGGAAAAGCCTTCCGATTTCATATACGGCTTCCATGCCGCCCACAATCAATCTCTTGAGCGGGAGTTCGGTCGCTATCCGCAAGTAAAAATCCATGTCCAGGGCATTGTGATGGGTGACGAAGGGCCTGGCGTTGGCTCCCCCCAGAATGGGCTGCAGAATCGGCGTCTCCACTTCCACAAACCCCTTGCCGTCAAAGAATTTCTGGAAGGTGCGGATGATTCTCGGCCTCATGAAGGCAATTCTCCGCGCTTCTTCATTGACAATCAAATCAACATAGCGGCGCCGGCGCGCTTCTTCCTTATCCTGGAGGCCGTGGAATTTTTCCGGAAGCGGGCGGAGGGCTTTGCATAAGTGGATGTATCTGTCCGCTTTCAAAGTAAGTTCGCCCATGTCGGTCCGAATCAAAACACCTTCTATGCCGATGATGTCACCCAAATCAGCTTTCTTGAAGAGCTCGAAATCGAGTTCGCTCACCGAATCGCTTCTACAATAAATCTGAAATTGGCCGTAGCGGTCCTGGATGTGCATGAACCCGGTTTTTCCTTTGCTGCGCTTGGCCATAATCCTTCCCGCAAGCGCAGCTTTTACATTCATTTCAGACAATTCTTCTTTTGAATACTTGCCGTAAGCGTCTTTCAAGGATTTGGAAGTTGCGGTGCGTTTGAAAGCATGGCCGAATGGATCAATCCCCTTTGCCCGCAACTCTTCCATTTTTTGGCGCCTGACAATTTCTTGATCGTTTAAAGTTCTATTATCCATATTTCCACCTCTGATATTTCAATATTATATCATATTTTCCTGAGAAAGCAAAATCATAAATGAGGTTTCAAGATTTCCGCAATCTTCCTATAACCCTCAAAATTTAGATGCAACCCTTCGAAAGTATAGTTTGCATCGAGATTGCCTTTCTCATCCAGTAAATGGCTGTAAACATCAATATAGAGAAAGCTGTTTTGTTTGCAGAAGGATTTAATTTCTGAATTGATTACCACTATGTCTTCATTTTTTCGCTTCCCGACAAAGAAAGGGCTGAAAAACTTTGCTTTTCTGTTGACTGGGTAGAGGGAAATGCAAAAGATTTCTGCCTCAGGCAAATTTTCCCGCAGTTTCGTGAGAATTGTTTTGATGTTGGCGACGGTTGTTTCTTTTCTGTTCTTTTTGATGCTGTTAAGATCGTTGGTTCCGATTTGAAGAAAAACTTTTCTGGGTTTAAGATCAATGACATTCGTTTGGAGCCGTTCCAATACATCCGCGGAGGTGTCGGCGGCGATGCCGCGGTTATAGGGGTTGTGGGCATGGAAGAATTCTTCAATCCGAAAGAACTCGGTGAGCGAATCCCCCAAAAAAACAATCCCTCCCTTTTCTGTATAGTCCCGGTAGAGGGAGTATTGTCTGGCCTTCAGTTTTGTGCTCCTTTTGATTGGCTTAAAAACCAAAAGCAATATGAAAGCAAGCACCAGGATGGTTGCGGAAAAGAAGGAAATCAGGACTATGAACACAGGTTTCATAAAAACACCTCGGATATATCATAACATAATTTTTTTTTTTTGTAACAAAAAAAACATAAGCGATTGCCTATGTTTTCTTTTTTAAAAAAATGAGATTGAATGCAAAAAACTGAAGGGGCAGGATGATCAGGGTGACGGGAATCGGAATGAATTTGATCAATGCTCTTTGGTTGATGCTGAAAAACAGGTGTTCGAAACCCAGAGTCAGGGCATTGCTTAGGAGAAGTTTGATAAAAAATGTTAGCAGTAAAAATACAAAGGTTTTGCTTTCCATCTCCGTTTTATAAGTGAAGGTTGCGTTCGCCCAATAAGAAAAAAGGGAAGCGGCTATGAAAGCGACGGAATTGGCAAGCAGAGTGTTCGTTTCAATTAACAGATTGAATACTGCAAGATGGACGAGGGTATTGAGGGCACCGATGATGCAAAAGATTAAAAATGAACGACTAAAGAGTTTCTTCATGATTCCGCACCTCGACATTCGTTTCTTTCGTCAGATACAAAGGTCTTCCTAAGGTTTGATCGCGGATATCATAGAGAAGCCGCATCAGATACTTGATGCCAATAAGGATTAATAATGCCAAGATTTCCATTCTTAGTGCAAGATGATTAAAACCTTCGCGGATGCCGTGAATGATTTCAAATCCGAACAGAAGCAAACAAAGAATGATTAGAATGTTAGGTATTAGAAGATAAAAATGGCTGAATTGTTTTATTCCGAGGATGGCATAACGGAATAGTTTTTTGAAAGACCATTTTGTTTTGCCGGCTGCTCGCGGAACATAATCAAATTCCAGACATTTGCTTTGGAAGCCCAGCCAGGCAAAAATGCCCTTTGTAAAGCGGCGATAATCTTTAATTTTCAAAAAAGCTTCGATGACATCTCGGTCAAGAAGGGAAAAATCGCGTGCTCCGCGGGCAATGTTGCGATTTTTAGTGAAAAGACCGTAGATGATATAAAAGGATCTTGCAAAGAATTTTTTTAAGAAGGGTTCTCCTTTTCTTGATCTGTGTTTTGTATAAACATGCTTGTAACCTGCTTCGTATAATGCGAGCATTTCCGGAATCAACCCGGGAGGATCTTGCAGATCCGCATCAATCAAGATTGCGGCGTCAGCATCGATTTCCTTTGCTGCGGAGAGACCCGCATAAATCGCGGCTTCTTTTCCGAAATTCCGGGAAAAGGACAGATACAGAACCTTCTGGTCTTGTAGACTGATTTCTTTGATGGTTTGCAGGGTGCCGTCCTTGGAGCCGTCATCAACGAACAGCAGGTAAAAATCATAACCTGGAACGAAATGTTTCCGCACTTCATCATAAAAAAGCCTCAGCGCATCTTCCTCGTTATAACAAGGAACCACGATTGCAATTCTTTTCATAATCCACCATTCTTATTAAATGTACATACATTATAGCACCGGAATTTTGTTCTGGCAAATGTATTAAAGTTTTGTTGCTTTATGTTTTTGAATATGTTAAAATGTTGATAAATAAGCGGTTGAAGAGATTATGAAAAAATATTGTAACGTTTACTCAACCTTTACGGCAATTTTTATCGTCTTCATTCTATTGGGTTTGTTGCCGTCGGAAATTAAGACAGGATACCCTTTCGGTTTCGGTTTATATTCCGATGGCTTCAAGCAACATTTGCTTTTCATGCGTGATTATGTCACACAAATCAAAGGATTTTTCCGCGGAGAACCCTTCTCCATTTATCGTTTCAACATGGGTTTGGGAAGCGATTTTTTCTTGAGTTACTGCTACTATTCGCTGTTTGATCCCCTGACTATCATTGCCTATCTCCTGCCCATCGAACACATAGAATTCAGTTATTATTTAATTGCCGTCTTAAGGCTCTATCTGGCGGGCATTTTTTTGATTTTGTTGGCGAAGGAGTTGGGAATCAAAAAGAATCGCTCCTTGCTCATCGCAGCAGTTTTCTATTGCTTTAACATCACCGTTCTTTACTCCGCTTTCCGCCACCCGTTTTTTACCAACGGGCCCCTGTTGCTGCCTTTGGTGATTCTCGGTGCTGAAAAATACATCCGGAAGGGCAATCCTTTTTTGTTGGTTTTCGCTTCTTTTTTCGGGTTGATAACGCAGTTTTATTTTTATGTTTACATCAGTTTCGGTTTTATCCTCTATGTTTTCTTAAGGCTGCTCCCGAAAATAAAAAAT
>LFRY01000002.1:34010-38159 GCA_001512995.1 Acholeplasmatales bacterium DTU067 | reverse complement strand
CTGGGCGGCTTCGTGCTTGTCCCGCAGTTGGTCGGAACCTTCATGAGTTCAAGGACCTCCACAAAAGGTTTCCTCTTATACAATGCCTATGATTTATTGAACTACCTTCTGTCGTTCTTCGTTCCCATTGTCGGGAGGCGCTATTCTTCCACAATCGGCAATTTCTACATTTTCTTCATCATTCTTACATATGTTTTAAACACCCGCAAAACTCTCTTCAAAACTTACTTTCTCATACTCGCGGCGCTGCTTTTCCTTCCTTTCTTCGGTTATGCGATCAATGGCTTTACTTACATCAATAACCGCTGGACCTTTCTGCTGATTCTTCCGGCGGCTTTGATCCTTGGGAGATTCATGGAAGAAGAATTGGACGGACCAGCTTTAAACAAAGCGCTGAAAGTATTTTTCATCCTTATCAGCCTCTTGGCTGTCCTCGCCCTTTCGGCCTGGGCAGAAAAAACCCGCAATATACTTTTAATCGTGCTGGCTGCATTATTCTTGGTTTGCCTTTTTCCGGTGCTTACATTCATCCGGAAGCGCCAATTCAAAATGACCGGGAAGTTGTTCAGTTCCCGCCATATATACAGAATTACGTTAATAAGTTCTTTTCTGTTGGTGCTGGGATTCGGTTTTGCCTGCACTTTCTTTCTCACGACATCGGAAGGCCTCAGCGCTTACGAAGATAAATCCGCTTTTTCAGATATTTCATCCGATGATAGTTTTTTCCGAATCGACCAAAATAAATATGCCCTCAATTCTGATTTTTTGGGAAACGACGGACTGGCCCACGGTCTTCCCGCCGTTCATTATTATAATACGATGAATAATGGTTATGTTAATGATGTGATTAAATTCTTCAATGTTTCGAATCACAATAACACAATCGGTTATAACGGCTTTGACGAAAGAAGCGCTTTGAACGCAATCAATCATGTAAAGTATATGCTTGTGAGGGAGTCGGAAAAACAGCCCGTTCCTTATGGTTTTGAGCTCTATGCGACCACGGAACTTCAAAAATCCGATGAATCCCGCTTTAATAACTACACTCAAACCGGTTATCTTGAATACAACGGGCAAGAAAAGGTTTATGAAAAAGTCCATATTTTTCGAAATGAAAATTTCATCAACTTTGGATTTGTTTACCATGAATATGTAAAAAATGAGGACTTGGAAAACTTAACCTATGTCGGCAGGGAAAATGCTTTGCTTTCTGCCGTGATTTTGGAAGATGATTGCGGGCTTCCGAAACATGAGCCGCTGGATTTGGAGCCATTGAAACCGGAATTTGAGTCTGAGAATATTATTTTTGAACCGGGGAAAATTATTTCCGGAAGCGGCGGCGGTTTGCTGAGATTTACAGTGGAAGCGGAAGCCGCGGAATTGTATGTGGAAATATTGGGTCTTAGGGCATTGAACAAAAAGCAATTTACAGTTTTCTATGAAACCGAATATGCTAAAAAGGAAGAAAGAAATTATGCCTACGGGACTTATTTTTACTATGAAAATCCTGATCATTTGGTCAATTTGGGTTATTATGAAAGCGGAATTTTGGAAGTCAGGATTCATTTTGAGGAAGGGGAATATGAATTTTCAAAAATCAATTATTATTTGAATCCGGTCGCGGAGATTCAGGAAAAGGCGGCCAAACTGAATTCTGAAACTTTGGAGGATTTGAAATTCAATGCTTCCGGCTTTTCGGGAAAAATAAGTTTGGACGCTCCCGGCATGCTATTCATCTCCCTTCCCTACTCCTCCGGCTTCAAAGCTTACGTCAATGGTGTCAGGACCGAAATCGAAAAGGCGAACGTCGGATACATGGGAGTGTTTTTGGATGCCGGGTCCCATGAGGTGGAATTCGTTTATGAAACCCCGGGCATGAAAGTGGGCTTGCTGGTGTCGCTCATGTCGGTGGGAATACTTTTGACGCTCGGATTGATGTGCATAAAGAAGAAAGCGAAGGTACGTGATGAAACCAATCAAGAACTTCTTTGAAAGCAAATATTTTCCCCCGGTTACTTATTTAATCACTTTGGTTTGTTGGTATTTTCAGTTGCAGACGCCGGCGATCATTTATTCGGCGTTGGCGATAGCTTTGACCATCATTTCCGGGGCAAAGAGAATAAACATCGTGACCGTGGTTTTTGCGGGGCTCATTAATTACCGAGCCACTTCCTACGAAACAAATTTTTGGCCCTTGCTTTTGGCGGGGATCTTCATTCTGCCGCTCGCAGTTTATGATTTGGTCAGAAAAAAAATAAATTTCAATAATCCCCTCTTCATTGCCTTGGTTTTCTGTTTTCTTGCAAGTCTGTTTTCGCTTATTAACATCACCGGGGAATTTTTGATTTACGGAGTCATCGGCATTCTTCAAGCTTTCGCCTATTGCTATCTCTTTTTATACTTTTGGAATAAAAAAGAAAAAGATGATTATCGGAGAATCGGGGAAAACGCCGTTTATCTGAGTTTGGCGATCGCTCTGCAGATTATCATCTTTTTGATTCAATACAAGGGAGATGTTCTGGGCAAACGAATTGAACTCGGATGGAGCGCTTCGAATTCGCTGGCGATGGTTTATTTGCTTTTGATTCCCCTCGCCTTCTATGCATACTTGGACACGGGGAAATGGCATTTGCTGTTAATCCTTGGCATTGACATCGCCGCTCTCTTTCTCACCTTAAGCAAAGGCGCCTATCTCGCGTTCGGAATCCTGCTGCTTCCGTTTTTTGTATACATCAGTCGGCATGTCAAAAACAAAAGCCAATTTCGGAAGGGAATCCTGGTTTTGTTTTCGGCCGTTCTCATCGCGGTGGGAATCATGTTTTTGATTCCCGGAATCCGCGCTGGGCTAATTGGATATTTGAAACAGATGGCGGAAAGGGGTTGGTTCAACGACCAGGCGCGGATCAAAATATACCGTTACGGCCTTGATGTATTTAAAGAATTTCCGCTCTTTGGTTCCGGAGCTTACACCGCCAAACCCTATTTGATCGAAGGGGGTTTCAGGGCCGAGTTAAAGCATTACCATAATTATGTCATCCAAAACTTGGCCACGCTCGGTATTTGCGGGTTGCTTGCTTTCGGATACTTCATTTTCCAAATTTTCAATCAAGCAAGAAAGCATCCCTACAATATTGCCGTCATCTTCGCTGCCTCAGCCATGCTCATCCACGGACTGGTTGATAATACTTGGCATAATCCGCTCATCATGATTATCATGCTTATTTATCTTGCTTTCCTCGTCTGCCCGAAGGAAATTGACTAGAAAGGGCGGATGGGTTATAATATGTACGGTATGGGACTTGTTTTATATATTATTGAAATTAGCGCGGGATTGGTCGCTTTCATGATTCTTATTGGGGCAGTTTCGATATATCTTGATCGGAAACGGAAAGCGGAAATTGAAAGCGCGCTTACCAGGCTTGCCAGGGAACATGGTCTGGACATCCGGAAAATGAAGGGGAAATCCCACGATTATGAATTGTCGGCCAAAAATGGCAAATTGCTGATCAAAACCGTCACCGTTCCCGCCAATTCTTCGCTTACGATCAATAGCAGAAACACATGGTGCCTGCGTTACGGGGGCTCGGCTTATCATGGCGGCTACAGGAACATGAAATACCTGAAAAACCTGATTCCCTTCTTGGAAGCAAAGCATGATGATGCCAGCAAAATCATTTTGGTTTATCCCTCCACCAATAAAATCCAACGCTATTTGAACGAAAGCGAAATCGCAATCGTGAATTTGGGCGAAAAGGTCTATGACTACAGAGTGATTACTTTTGCGGAGTTGGAAAATCGGTTCCGGGATTTGCTATAATAAATGACCTGAGACTAGCATATAATTCATTGAGGTGAATTGTATGTATCCGACAAGTCAGAATCCGCTCACGAATCAGGAGATCGTGTTGAAAAACAGGACCGACCTGCACATTACCGGAGTCAAAAAACTCGAAAGCCTAAACAGCAATGAGTTTTTTTTCGAGACGACGCTCGGCAAAATGCATGTGCGCGGGCATGAGTTGGAAATGAAGAACTTGGATTTGGAAAAGGAAGTGCTCACCATCACGGGCAAGATTAATTCGATCGAGTATCTCTCAAAACAAAGGCAGGAGAAAGCAAAGGGCTTTTTGAGTAAATTATTCCGATGAT
>LFRY01000002.1:5287-33952 GCA_001512995.1 Acholeplasmatales bacterium DTU067 | reverse complement strand
TGTTTTGGGGAGATTTCGGATCAATCAAGTTTTGAGCTATATCTTCCAGCTCTTTTTCTGGCTTGCCCTGGCCTATCTGGCCACCGTTTTTATGATGAAAGTAACTGAGGGCGCTCTCACCGTCTATGCTTTCGGTTTCTTTGCCCTCGGCGCTTTGGTTCATTTCCTCTATTTTTCCAAGGGCTTGGAGAGGGATTTGCGTCGTTTTGAATATGCTCTCTCAAAAATCTATAAACGGGTCAGAAAAATCATCATTTTAATTGTTGTACCAAAGGAAGTCCTGCTTTTTGCGAAGAAATTGCTTCCCAAAAAGCAAACCATTGCCTGGGTCAAGAATAAGTTCCGGAAAATGTTCAGAAAGGAAAAGAACGATGAAAAAAATCATAATGACGGCAGCGCTGATCCTGAGCATCCTGTTTCTCAGCTCTTGCAATAACGAAAAAATAAAAGTCGATATCTACACCTCGATTTATCCGCTCGAGTTTGTTGTGAAGAATATTGTAAAAGATGAGTATGTGGTGCGCTCGGTTTATCCGCGGGGGAAGGATGTCCATTCCTATGAGGTTTCCCCTAAGGATCTCATGAGCATGGCTGAAAGCAAAATCATTTTTTACATTGGTTTGGGAATGGAATGGATTATTGAAGATTCCGTGAATTCGACGCTTGCTGCGGTGCCGACGGTCTCAGTAATCAAAAACATGACCCTGATTGAGATCAACAGCGATGAAGTCCATCATCACCACGGGGACGACGAACATACGGGCATTTTTTTCGATCCCCATGTTTGGCTCGATCCCAACCGCATGAAAACCATCACCGATAACATTCTGGAAGCCATGTTTGAACATTTGGATTTGACGGAAGACCAAAAGAATAGGTTTGAGGAGAATGCGGAAGCGTTGAAAGATAAATTCGGACAATTGGATGCACAGTTCAAGGAACTTATTTCCGCTCCCAACATCAAATCAAAAACAATCCTGATCGACCACGACGCTTATGCATATTGGAAGGAAGCGTATGGAATTGAAAGAATCAGAATTCGGACCGACAATGAAAGCGTCGATGTGTCGCCCGTGGAAATGCAGGAAAAAATAAACGCGGCCAAGAACCTGGGCATCCGGCACATCTGCGTTACAAAAAACGAAATTCCGTCATCCATCATCAATCAATACATGAGCGCGTTAGAAATTCCGAACGAGAATAAATTGGAACTGCATAATCTCGCGACGATTACCAAGGAAGAGGAAGACAAAGGCGAGAATTATTTCACATTGATGGAAAAGAATTTGCGGGTTTTGGAAAAAGCTTTTCCAAAATATGATTAGTTTTTTTGGTCGAGAAAAAACGAAAAAGGCTTGCATTTTTTCTTGTTATGTAGTACAATATATAAGCAGTCAAATACTGCTTATGGTGGGGTAGCGAAGTGGCTAAACGCGGTGGACTGTAAATCCACTCCCTCAGGGTTCGGCAGTTCGAATCTGTCCCCCACCACCATACAGGGCTATAGCCAAGTGGTAAGGCAACGGACTTTGACTCCGTCATTCGATTGTTCGAATCAATCTAGCCCTGCCATTTTTTTATAGGACCATCGCCAAGCGGTAAGGCAATTGGCTCTGACCCAATCATGCGGAGGTTCGAATCCTCCTGGTCCTGCCATTGAAGTCGATTTGCTCAAACTTGCGTTTGAGCAATTAATTTTTATAAATGATTTGGTGAGACATGAAAAAATTAGCAGTTTTGGCCATCCTCGTCGGTCTGGCAGCCTTTGCCGGAATCATCTTCATTTCCGCAAAATCCCAGGACCTTTCTCCTTTCGTGAAAACCTATGGTTTCATCATTTTGGGTTACATCGGGATCATCAGTTTCACCTGGGGATGGTTGAAAATCTTCCGTAAAAAATAGCGACAGGTTTTTACACATTTCGCAGCTTTTCGGTTGTATAATCGAAAAGGGGTTTTAACATGCGAATCTTAGCAATGATGCCCTACCAAAAGAATTTACTCTCCGCTTTGGCGGAAGCAGCTGCTTTTGGGACGGGCATGTTTTTATTGGTCGGGGATAAGAAGCGGATTGTGGAAACGTGCTATGTGAACAACATCGACCACAGACGGTTTGAGATTTTGAATTTTCCTTTGGACATCGAAGCCGTCGAGCACGCAAAGATGCTGATTGACGAAAAAAGAATCGATTATTTGCTTGTCGGGGAGGTTCCGGAAATATATGTTTTGAATGTTTTCGGGATGAGGAATCCTCTTGCGATCGGAAGCATCGATGTGATCGACATACCGGCGTTGAGGAAATTCTTGTTCATCAGCAACAAGAACCGCAATTTCTATGTCGATTTCGAGGACAAGAAGGAAGCGATCCTGCAGGCGCGACCCGTGCTGAAAGGGCTCGGCATCAAGAAAGTCAGCGTCGCTCTACTTACGAACACGAACAACAACAATGAAGTTCTGGAAAGCAACATTGTCAAGATGTTGGTGATGGACGGGGACATTGCCGACGTGGAGATTTTGGGAATCCAAGATTTCGGAAGTTTCCTAAGGGCGGGGAAGCATTTCAATCTCTTCAATTCCGGAGCGACCCTCTTGATTTTGAAGAACCATGAAATCGCGCGCGTCTTTCTTAACACCCTCTCCGCTTTTACAAACTCCAAAATTGCTTCTTTTTCTGTTTATAACCAACACCTTGTTTTGGATGCGAAAGTTTTGGATTCCAAGGAAAACATTCTTTTCTCGCTCCTCATTTTGGAAAAACTCAATTCAATAAAAGCTTCCGCCTTGGCAAAAAGATGAGCTTGAGGCGGATTCTTCTTTGCCAATCATTGACAGAGGGCGAGGGAAAATGTATAATTTTCGGGGAGTTGGTGCCATGCTTGCTGTGAAAAACCTTTCGAAAATTTATGATGACGGAACAGCCGGCCTCGAGGATTTCAGTTTTTCTTTCAAAACCCGGGGCCTTTATTGCATTGTCGGGGAGTCCGGGAGCGGGAAATCAACCCTCCTCCATCTCCTTGCTTCCCTCTTGGAGCCTTCTTCCGGGGAAATCAGTTATCGCGGAAAGCCCTATTCGGAAATCGACCTCAACAAATTCAGAAGATACGAAATCGGAGTCGTCTTCCAGGATTTCAATCTAATCAAAAGGCTTTCCGTGAAAGAAAACTTGAAACTTCCCCTGGCTTTGTTCAAAACGGAAAATCCGGATGCGGAAATCCGGGAGGTTCTGCGGGTTCTGGATTTGGAAGGCCATGAAAACAAAGCAATCGCGGAACTGTCCGGGGGCGAGACCCAGAGGGTCGCGATTGCACGGACGCTCCTCAAGAAACCCAGGGTATTGCTTTTGGACGAGCCGACCAGCAATTTGGATTCCGAAAACAGCCGCCATCTTTTTGGAATCTTAGAAAAACTTGCGGATGAATACCTGATCATCGCCTCGACCCACAATCTGGAACTGGCGGAAGAGTATGCCGACCACATCATCGAGTTATGCGACGGGAGGTTGGTTTCGGAAAAAGCGAAGCGAGGGATCCGGGAAGTGAAGTCAGAAAAGGAATACCCAAAATCCAAACGGATATATTTCGAAATCTTCAAGCTCATTTTCAAACAGAAATACCTGAGGAAACTCTTGTTCGTTTTGATGATCGCTTTTTCGCTTGCTGTTTATGCGATCGGCATCGTGAATGAACATTATGACAAGAATTTGGACATCCTGGTGACCAACAGGAAATACTTCAACGATGAGCTCAGGGTGGGGGGTTATTACGAAAAAATTGAATTTTCGGACGGAAATGCCCATGTCTACAGAATTCCCAAAGAATATCATCACGGTGACTATTCCAGGCACAGGGATGTTCTTCTAAAAGGAATCAAGAATCTCGATTACGACACCGACCGCGCCAATAAGGACACCCAGTCTTTTTATAACGGCGGCATCGACACCACGATTCTGATTCCCGAGGATTACGTGATTCCGAACATTCTTTACGGGAGGAGCATTGAAAAGCCTGGGGAAATCGTGATCACGGATTATGTCGCGGAAAACATCATCCATTACAAGCACCCGGGAATGAACCCCAAAGATTTGGTCTGATCAGGAAGCTTGCGGTCAGGGCAAATTTCAGAAATCTCATGAAGCCGCTTTCCTTCACCGCGCTCTTAACTTTTTCCCTTCTGCTCATGATTATGACATTAACGTTGCTTTTTTATAACGAAAAGCGGGATTACCGGAAAATAATAGCGGATTATAAAATCAATTATGCGCGGATCGCATTTCCGAAAGAGGTATGGGAAGAATCAATCGATGTCGGTAAAATTGAAGATAAATACGGCATCAACCTTAGTTTTATTTTCTATGGGGAAGCGACGCTCAAAAGCAAGGAAGGATCATTGGAATTGGGCGTCCCGAGATTGCAGGTGGATGATGAGCTTGTGGGAAACAAAATCATTCTCACGGATTACCTTTATGAAAAACTTTTTCCGGAAGGCGGGGACACCGTATATTTGGACGGACAGGAATTGAAAATAGAAAGAATAATCGAAACTAATCACAGGGATTATGGTGAGGCCGACAGGGAAAGCCCTGTTTACCGGGAATTGCTGAGCGAAGAATATTATAATGTCCTCATCGGCTTCGATGTTTTTCTGAACCATGCCGCCGGGCGGAGTTACAGCATCAATCTTGCTACGGAGAGGTCAAGTTACAGTTTGGACATCAGGCATGCCGATCATTATGAAGATGCGGATTTGGGCGCGGGGGAAATAATTCTTCCCCAAAGATTTGCTTCCTGGGCGCGAATCGAAGTGAATACCCAGCCCCAATTGAAGCTGGAAGGCAATGTCAGTCAGTTCCTCTTTCCTGAGGATTATCAGCTTCCCCCCTCACCGTGAAGGGTTTTTCGGAAGACGATGCAATGTATCTCAATTATTATGAAAACAGGGATTTTGTCAAGAATTTGTTTTTTCACAGGAAAATCGCCCTGTATGAGCTCGATAAAGCTTTCTATGATTTGAAGGAAGATTATTATGTGTTCAATTTTGCGATTGATAACAACGGAATTTCCCGCTTCCTTTTGAAAAGCAGAACTGTCTTGCTCGTCCTTTCCCTGCTCGGAATCCTCCTCGTTTCCCTTGTTTGCGCTAACTACTACGGGCATGTCATCAATGGGCAGAAGAAGAACATCTTCATCCTGATCTCTTTGGGCTATGAAAAAAAGAAAGTACTGCGGGCGATGCTCTTTGGCCTCGCTCTCCTGATGGGGCTGTCTTTCATCATCGCATCAACTCTGACCATCCTCTTCTCTTCCAAAGTGAATGCCCGCAACCCTTTGCTTTTTAAACCCTACTGGTTCCAGTTCAGGATTTACCACCTCTTGTTATTGCTTCTTTATCTGGGTGCGATTTTTTATCTGGCGACGCTCCTCATTTTCAAAAGGAACAGGGAATGGTCGCTTGCGGAAAGCATCAAGCGCGCATAGTTTTTGGTAAATTTTATAAATACCGGCCAGGACATTATGGTATAATAATAATGCCTAGGAGGTTGTGATGAGCCTTATAAAAACGGACTCGGAAATTTATGAAATCATCCAAAAGGAGCTGCGGAGGCAGCGGGAAAACATCGAATTGATAGCTTCGGAAAATTTCGTTTCGGAGGCGGTCCTGGAAGCGCAGGGCTCGGTTTTGACGAATAAGTATGCGGAAGGGTATCCGGGCAGGAGGTATTACGGGGGTTGCGAATATGTGGACGAAGCGGAAGAGCTCGCAAGGGAAAGGGCGAAGGCACTTTTCGGGGCGAAATATGCCAATGTCCAGCCCCACTCCGGAACCTCCGCCAATATGGCGGCTTACAGGGTTTTGTTGGAGCCGGGCGATGCCGTCATGGGGATGGCTCTCGATCAGGGCGGCCATCTGACGCACGGGCATTCATTGAATTTTTCGGGAATCGACTACAAGTTCCATCCTTATTTTGTCAATCTGAACACGGAAAGAATCGATTATGACGATTTGGAAAGAAGGGCTTTGGAAATCAGGCCGAAACTGATTATCGCGGGAGCGAGCGCCTACCCGCGCCGGCTCGATTTTCAAAGATTCGCGGAGATAGCGAAAAAGGCGGGTTCATATCTTTTGGTCGACATGGCTCACATTGCCGGCTTGGTGGCCGCGGGCTTGCATCCAAACCCGGTGCCCCATGCCGATGTCGTCACCTCCACAACCCATAAGACCTTGCGGGGACCCCGGGGCGGACTGATTCTTACGAATTCCGAAGAGATTGCCAAGAAAATTGACAGGAGCGTTTTTCCAGGCATCCAGGGCGGCCCGCTGATGCATGTGATTGCAGCGAAAGCGGTTTGTTTTATGGAAGCGACGCGACCGGAGTTCAAAGCTTACCAACTCCAGGTAATAAAAAACGCCGCTCGTTTGAGCGGGGCGCTTGAAAAATTGGGATACCGCATCGTCAGCGGCGGGACCGACACGCACCTCTTATTGGTGGATGTAAAAAGGAGCTTGGGGATTACGGGGAAGGTTGCGGAAGAGGTGCTTGACAAAGTCGCCATCACCTGCAACAAAAACACCGTTCCCTATGATGACGAAAAACCGCTTCAGACGAGCGGTATCAGGCTCGGAACCGCAAGCGTGACCGTGCGCGGTTTCAAGGAGGAGGAAATGGACCTCATTGCCCGCCTCATTGACACGGCCTTAAAGAACAGAGGGGATGAGGAAGTATTGGCGGCGGTCCGCAGCGAAGTAATCGAACTCTCCCGGCGCTTCCCGATTTACGATGATCTCACTCAATGTTGATGTTGAGGCCCAAACTGCGGAATTTCTGAATCGGGTTCTCGTAACCCCGGAGGAGGACATCAATGTTTTCAATTACCGTGAGTCCCGGCGTGAGCGTCGATGCGAGAATCAAAGCGGCCGCGCAGCGCAAATCATGAGCGACGAGGGTCGCTTTTTTTAATTTGCAGGGACCCTGCACGTGGATTGTGTCACCTTCAACCCGGATGTCCGCGCCCATTTTTTTCAATTCGTTGACATGGGAAAAACGGTTTGAAAAGATCGTTTCTTTCAGGCTTGAGTTTCCTTCAATGACGAGCATCAAAACGGTTGCAAGCTGGCCCAAATCGGTCGGGAAACCGGGGTAGGGTTTGGTTGTGACATGGAAGTTCCGGAGATTGTCGCTGCTTTTGATGTGGATTTCATTCATTCCAATTTTTAATTCGCAACCGATTCCCCGCAGAAGATTCAGGAGCGAAGACATTTTTTCCGGTTCCACATTCTTGACGGTGATTCCCTTGCCTTTTGAAAGGGCTCCGAGAATCAAGAAGGTTCCTGCTTCAATGCGGTCGGGACTGATTGTAAAATCTGTTCCGTGCAGGTATTTGACGCCTTTGATTTTGATGGTCGGGGTTCCAAGGCCTTCGATGATTGCTCCCATGCTTGTTAAAAAATTCCCAACGTCCACGATTTCCGGTTCAATGGCGGCATTGCTGATTACGGTCTCTCCCCGTGCTTTCACCGCAGCGAGCATCAGGTTGATGGTCGCACCCACGGAAGGAAAACCCAAAGCTATCGAAGCGCCTTTCAATTTCGGGGCGCTGAGCGCAATCCGCTCCCCTTCGAACGCAACATTTGCTCCGAGTTTCCGGAAACCGTCGAGATGGAAATTGATTGGTCGGTGGCCGAGATTGCACCCCCCGGACGCGTAGATTTTCACTTTCTTCAGTTTTCCCAGGAAGGCTCCCATGAAATAATAAGAACCGCGCAGTTTTTTGACTTCCTCGGATCCTATGTCTGGATCAATTTTTGTAAGCTGTTTAATGCGGAGGATGTTGTCTCTGAAAGAGACCGAATAGCCGATTTCCTGCAAGATTGCAATCAGGGTGCGGACATCCTGGATGTCGGGAATGTTTCGGATCGTGAGCGGTTCGTCCGCCAGGACGGCGGCAGGAATGATGGCGACCGCGCTGTTTTTTGCGCCGCTGATTTCCACCGTTCCCTGCAAACGCCTTTTGCCTCTGATTTTTACTTTCATAATCGCACTCCATCCTCCATAATATGTTTATGAGTCTCGTCTTGTTAATATGTATGGGCAGATATTTATTTCCACCAAGAAAGGCAAGATAAACTCTTTATTTTCAAACAAAAAAATGTTATTATATATAGTGAAGAGTTGGGGGAAGTAATTAGAGAAATGAGGATGGGTTATGAGATACAGAATTGAAAAAGATGTTTTAGGGGAGAAGAAGGTTCCGGCCGAGGCCTATTATGGAATCGGCTCACTCAGATCGAAAGAAACATACCAGATAACAAAACGCGGCATAATCCGTCAGATGATCAAATCCTTTGCAAACATCAAAAAAACTGCCGCCAAAACCAACAGCGATTTGGGTTATCTAGACAAGGATGTCGCTTACGCAATCGTTCTCAGTTGCGAAGAAATTTTGAACGGGCGGCTCCACGGGCAATTCATTACCGATCTCGTCCAGGGCGGTTCCGGCAACAGCATGAACACGAATGCGAATGAAGTGATTGCCAACCGCGCCAACGAACTCATGGGCGGCGAAAAAGGAAAATATGATTTGGTCAGCCCGGAAGATGTCAATCTGAACCAGGACAGCTACGAGGTAGTCCTGATTGCCGGAAAGCTTTCAATCATCAGGCTGACAAAAAAACTGCTCACCGAAGCCAAAAAATTAAGCAATTCCTTCACCGACAAAATTGCGGAATACAAACTTTCCCGTTATGAGGATTATTCGCTCGGGCAGCAACTTCAAGCTTTTTATGAAATCGTTGACAAGAACATGAAGCGCATCAGCGCCTGTGTCAATTCCTTGATGGAGGTCGCGGTCAGCGCCCGGCACCTTCCTCCGGAACAGGAAAGCCTCTTTGTGCGGAAATTCATGAAATACCTGGTCCAGCATTCAGGAGAAACGTTGTTTTTAAGCAAAAACATCCTTGAAAACAAACAAAATTTGGATGCGATTGCTTGGACATCGGTCTCATTAAAAACTCTGATTGCGAATCTTTCGAAAATCGCGACGGATTTGCATTTGCTGGAGAAGGAAGGAAAGATAAGGATTTCCGATGTTGACACTGCCGGGCACGATGTCGTGCTTGAAATGATAAAACAGGTCTCCTTCTACATCATGGGCAATGACCTCACGATCGCGCGCTCGATCGAGGCCGGCAAATTGGAACGCAATTTTTACCTGCCGATTATTTATGCTTGCTATTTTGAAATGAGCAACATGATCAGAAGGGTAATGCGCGTCCTTAGGGAAAATGTGATTGAGGGTTTGAAAATTCTGATTGAGAACGACCCCGCCGAATGAGGCGGGTCTTTTTATGATAATTTCAAAATTAAGCAATTTATAATTTTAATTTTATGAATTTTATGGTATAATAATGAAACGGAGGAAATTATGAATAAAATAAAAACCATTACAAAACTTGATTTTAGAACCCTGAAATATTGCAATTTATTTTTGATGAAGTTCAAGAGAAGATCAAAGCTTTGGATCATCGTCACGGTTGTGCTTTCTGCAGGCATCATCGCTTACGACATCTTGGTACCGAAAACAAGAATATTTGCCGTTCTGGGCGGCCTTTTCATCGCCTATTCAATCTACCAATTCTTTTCCTTGGAAAAGAAACTTGACCAACAATTGGCTGGTTTTTTCCGTGGCCGTCCCGTCACGACTCAGACTGTTGAAATCGATGAGGAAAGTGTAAAAGTGACGCGCTCGCTTGACCCGGAAAATCCGATCGAATATGATTGGTCATACATCAATCAAATTTACGAAATGCCGCAATACTACATGCTGATGGTGGGGAAGGGCATCCCAATCATCATCGACCGTTCGGAAGAAGCTTTGCTTGAGGGCACCAAAGAAAGTCTAGATGCGATAATTCAGGAAAAGGCCCAACTCAAACCCTACAAAAAGACCGAAGAGGATCTTGCAAAAAGGCCGATAACTTTTGTCCACGAGGAATTCCCGAGTGCAGAAGCCGTGGAAGTTGAAGCAGAAGAAACTGCCGGCGAGGAAACCGCGGAAGAAGCGGAAGTTGTAGATACGGTCGATCAGGAACCTTCGGAGACGCAGGACGGGGAAGAATAATTGAAATTGATTGCGAAAATGACGCATAGTGAAGATAAGGCGCGGGATTATTTCCGATTTCATTTGTTTAGGAGAACACCTTCCAGATATGTATATTTCCCTTTAGCCGGAATTACTTTCATCGGAGCGGTTGCATTTCTTTTGTTTGGCCGTATCTACTATGCGTTTTTTTTAACTTTCATTTCTGTAATGATTCTTGTCATCCGCCGCGCGCTCATCAACACCACGGTTAATAGCATCTTGAAAAAAATGAGTTTGGCTGATTATAATTATTCCCTTCATTTTAGCGAAGAAAAACTGACTTTTGAGACTTCGTCTTCCAGGAAAGAATATCTATACGAGGACCTTCTGGGGATAGTGGAAACCAAGCGGTATTTTTATTTTTATGTTTCCAAAAACGCCGCCCTCATTCTTTTAAAAACAGGTTTGAAAGACGGGGAAAGAACGGAGCTGGAGACTTTTTTGCGTCAAAAGAAAAGGTATCGTTACTATAATTACCGATGAAAATACTCTATGAAGACAACCACATACTGGTTGCGGTAAAACCAGCGGGGCTTTTGAGTCAGGGGGACATCACCGGGGATCCCGACATGCTCACCCTTCTGAAAAAATATCTGAAAGAAAAATACAATAAGCCTGGCAATGTTTTTTTGGGCCTCGTGCAGCGCCTTGACCGCAGAGTCGGCGGCCTGATGGTGTTTGCCCGGACTTCGAAAGCCGCGGCGCGCCTATCGGAAGCAATCCGTGAACGGAGGTTCCTGAAAGAGTACAGGGCATTGATTTTGGGAACGATGAATCCTTTGGCCGGAGAACTCAGGCATCATCTTCGGAAAAGAGAACTGCGGGGAGGAGCTTTCGCGGAAATAGTATCGGAAACAGATCCGGAAGGCCAATTAGCGGTTTTGGAATATGAGGTTTTAAAAAGCAAAAAAATTATGGGGGAAATTGTTTCCATGGTTGGAATAAATCTAATCACGGGAAGATATAATCAAATCAGAGCCCAATTTTCAGCTATCGGTCACCCTCTTCTGAATGACCATAAATATCATTATCGCGGCAAAAAATTCGGGGAAGAATTGGGTCTCGCTTGTATAAGAATCAGTTTTCCGCACCCAACGAAGCAAGAAAAACTTGATTTTCGTTATATCCCGGAAACAGGCATCTGGAAACATTTTAAGGAGTGAGTGAATTGAAGAAGACCCTAGGTTTCATATTGCTTTTTGCGGTCATTATGGCTGCATTTTATGGATTAAAGTCCTGGATTGAAAGCGGTAGGTATCAGGTCAATGCGTTCCGGGCGGAAGTGACGTTGGAAAGCGACGGAAGCATGGTTGTCTCCGAACATTGGGAGGTCCGCTACCCCCAGGGCTATTCCGTTTTTTTCCGCGACATCGGTTATCGCAAATACAATCCCGAAAATCCGCTTTATCAAGATCCCTTGAATCGTGCGAGTTTCGAGCTTCTCGATGCCAATGCCACGGGGGCTCAGGGAAAACATATATCGCACGTTGTCAGGACTTCCGGTGAGCGAGACGAACGGGGGGACATCATTGAATGCCCGGCGGGAAGAAGCGAATGCGAATCAATTTTCATATGGGCTTCTTCCGGTTTCGAGAGAGAAATGCATTTTTATTACAGATACCGCATCAAGGGGGCGATGACCCAGTATGAGGATGTTGCGGAGCTTAATTGGGTTTTCTTGGATCAATTGGAATCAAAAGTCCGGAATGTCGAGTTAACCATTAATCTGCCCGGAATTCCGGAAAATGGCATCATGGCTTGGGGACACGGAACGGAAGGGAATTTGGATGTATTGGATGGGAAAGTCGTCGCCACCGCTGATGTGTTGAAAAAAGGCGATGTGCTTGAACTCAGGCTCCTGCTTCCCAAAGAAAGGTTCTCCGTTCCGGAAAAGAACCGGATCGACCGGGCCATGAAAGATGACATCATCAATTATGAATATCAACTGGCTAAGGAAACCAATATGAGAATCGCAATTGCAGAGGGATTGTTCTACGGAACTTTTGGCATGCTGGCATTGCTGGCAGTTTTCGCTTATATCGCCTACATTAAGTATGACAAAGAACACATTCCGAAATTCACCGGGAAATATTATCGCGAACTGCCCGCAGATTACAGCCCTGCGGAGATGAGCTTTCTTTATTATTTCCGAAAAATAAATGACGAGGATTTAACGGCGACGGTTTTGGATTTAATCAGAAGGAAATATTTTCTTCTCGACCAGAACCACGAAACTGTGTCGAAAAAAGATCCGGATTTCAAGCTTGTTTTGAATCCGGAAATGGATTTGAAGGGATTGAAATCCCATGAGCTGGTTGTGGTTGAATGGTTCATTAAAACCGTCGGAAACGGCAAGGAAGTCACCCTCAAACAAATCGAAAACTATCCGAAAACCTCCTACAATAACGCTCTCCGCTTTCAAAATCTCACGAAAAAATTCGTTCTGCAAGCCAAGATAGAAGGTAGCAAACATGATTTCTTTGAGAAGGGAGTAGCGAACGAAAAATCCAAAATGTTCGTTGTGGCTATCATTCCCGTCATCTACGCTCTGATTTCCTTCCTCTTGAAGTCAAGATATGCGCTCGACACCACCTTCGCTCTCGTTGCTTCCCTGGTCGCTTTGGTGCTCTACATCTTCTACATTTCCTCAATCGACAAACGCAGTATCAAAGGTAACGAAGATTACGCGAAGTGGAAGGCTTTCCGGCAGTTCCTATTGGATTTCGGAAATATGAAAGATTATCCGATTCCAGGGATCGTCGTTTGGGAACATTACCTCGTCTATGCAACGTCGTTAAAAATTGCGGATAAAGTCATGGAGCAGCTTGAAGTCAGGCTTCCCAAAACTCTTGATGACGAAAGCCTGGCGACATCTACTTTCCTGGGGATGGGTTATTATTATCCGCGCTATCGCCTTTGGTACACATTCGGAAGGATCAATTCTTCGATGTCTCTCGCCCGCCAGAACGTTCACCAAACCATCGTGAGGCACAGATCGCAGAAAGTCAGCGGCTTCGGCCGCGGCGGCGGTTTCGGCGGCGGCCGTTCGTTCGGAGGCGGCGGCGGGGGTTTCAGAAGCAGATAGAACACAAGGAGGAAAGTAATGAATTTATTATTGGATCCGAAATTAATCATTGTGATTGCGGTCGTTTTAGTTGTCGTGCTTTTGATCGCTTGGCTTGTCGGCGGTTATAATCAGCTTGTGAAACTACGCAATCGCGTCCGCAACGGCTGGAGCCAAATCGATGTCCAACTTAAGAGACGCTTCGACCTGATTCCGAATCTTGCGGAAACGGTTAAGGGTTATGCTAAGATGGAGAAAGACATTTTTGAGGAATTTGCCCGGGCAAGGGGATTGTATGCCCAGGCTGCGAAAACAGGCAATGTTGAGGGGATGGCTGAAGCAAACAACACTTTGGCGGGAACATTGAGCCGCCTGCTTGTTGTTCAGGAACGCTATCCCGAATTGAAAGCCAACACCAATTTTCAGGAAATGATGAAACAGCTCAGGGATACGGAAGACAAAATCTCCTTCAGCCGCCAGTTCTACAACGACACGGTTTTGGCATACAACAACAAAACGGAGCTTTTCCCGTCTAACATCATCGCAGCGCTCTTTAAATTCAAACCCGCGCAATTTTTCGAAGTCAAGGAAGATGTCCAAAGAGAAGCGCCGAAAGTCAGCTTTTAATGAAAAACGCCCCGCATTTGCGGGGCTTTAAAATAAAAAAATCGGTAAAACCGATTACTGTGTTTTCTTGGCGAGACGTCTTTTGAAGCGCTCGACGCGTCCTGTTGCTTGAACAAATTTCTGCTGCCCAGTATAAAAAGGATGGCAATTCGAGCAGGTGTCGACGCGCATTTCTTTCAGCGTTGAACCGGTTTCAAACGTGTTTCCGCAACTCGTGCAAGTCACGGTCACTTGATAATAATTCGGGTGTATGTTCGCTTTCATATTCTACTCCTTCCGCCATGGCCGAAAATGACCATGATAAGTTTTTGTATCCATAATATTATACATCATTTGGGCATGGTTGTCAAGGCAAAAGGGTGGGTTATTTTTTATCGTCAAATTCTTTTCTTTTTCCAGAATTTTCGCTTTTAATATTCCCGCATTTAAGATATAATATATATGAGGAGTTGAGAGAGGATGGATTTACAAGTAAAGGACGGATGGATTGAAGTGATAGCCGGGAGCATGTTCGCGGGCAAAACGGAAGAACTTTTGAGGAGGGTCAGGAGGATTCACTTTGCAAAGAAGCGGGTCCTGGTTTTCAAACCGGTGATCGATGATCGGTACGGGAAGAGCGAGGTCGTCTCCCATGACAACGGAAGAATCGAATCCATAGACATCACCGACGCCCGCGAAATTTACGAACATTGCGGGGAGCCCCTCCCCTATGCGATTGCCATTGACGAGGTTCAGTTTTTGGGGCCGGAAGTAGTCCATGTTTGCGAGGATTTGGCGGACAAAGGCGTGCGGGTGATAGTTGCCGGCCTGGACAAGAGTTTCCGGGGTGAGCCTTTCGGAATTATGCCCGAACTCTTGGCGCGGGCGGAATTCGTCACAAAGTTGGATGCCATCTGCCAGGTCTGCGGCGCTCCGGCGACGAGGACGCAAAGACTCATTAACGGCGAGCCCGCTCATTATGACGATCCGATCATCAAGATCGGCGCCAAGGAACAATACGAGGCGAGATGCAGGCATTGCCATGTCGTCCCGGGGAAGCCAAATGGAAAAAAATGATCTTTTTTTCATCAGGGAAGCGATCGGGGAAGCAAAGAAAGCTTCCGCGCTCGGAGAGGTTCCGGTCGGCTGCGTGCTCGCAATTGACGGCAAGATCATCTCCCGCGGCCATAATTTGAAAGAAAGCAAAAAGAATGCCCTGTTGCATGCAGAGATGGTGGCGATTGACAAAGCCATCAAAAAAATGAAGACGCCGATTTTGCCTGAGGCAACCATTTACGTCACTTTGGAGCCCTGCCTGATGTGCGCGGGCGCCATCTTCCAAACGCGGATTAAAAGGGTTGTTTTCGGAGCTTTCGAACCGAAATTCGGCGTTCTCGGAAGCATTCTTTCGCTCCAGAACGAAGAAAGATTCAACCACAGAATTGAAGTTACGGCAGGCATTTGCCGGAAAGAAATCGAAAAAATGATGAAGGATTTTTTCCGGGAATTACGCAATAAAGATTGATTATTCCATCCATTTTTGATATAATAATATCGGGATTGGATCCTGTTTTAATTACCCATATCCAATATTAAGCAACGAATTAGGTCAGGTCGTGAAAGAAGCAGCCTTAAGTTTCCCTTAATATGTGGGTATGGGTACTTAAAATAGGATCTTTTTCTTTTTTTTTTATTGACAGCAGTGTAAGGGTATGGTAAAATTTTGTTTGAAGTTCAAACTATTTGAATTTCAAACTAATGAAACGAGGGGTAATTATGAAAAATAAAATAGCAATTTTAACCGACAGCTCTTCAACAATCTACACTTTTAATCATGATTATGACAATATTTTCATGATCAACCTGCCCTGTTACATTGGGGACGAAACATTCACTGATTTTGATAAGCACGGAGACAAGTATTTTTATCAGGCATTGAAGATTTCAAAGCTTGTTCCGAAAACGAGCCAGCCTTCCGTGGGGGAAACCTTGGACATGTTCAATAAAATTAAGTCGCTCGGTTACACGGACATCATTTACCTGCCGATTTCGAAAGAACTGAGCGGCACTTTTTTGAACGGCCACGCTAGCAAGGAAATGGTCGAAGGGATAAATGTTGAAATCGTGGATACGAAAACGACCGTGTCGATCTTGGGAGCGATGACGGTCGAAGCTGCCCGCTTGGCTACGCTCGGGAAGTCGGTTGAGGAAATCGTGAAAAAAGTGATGGAAATCAGCGACAATTCCACTTACTATCTGGTCGTGAACGATCTGACATCGCTTGTCCAAAACGGAAGGCTTTCCTACGCGAAATACAGGATTGCCAATCTCTTCAAAATCAAACCGCTGATCATCCTGAATGAAGAAGGAAAGCTCGTGAGCATGGAAAACGTCAGGACTTACAAATCCGCGCTGAGGAAAGCAGTCTCCTATGCCTTGGAGAATTTGGATCCGGAACACGGTGAAATCCACATTTCCTATACTGACAATGTGGAGGATTTGGAATTTGTGAAAGAGGAAATTTTGAAAATCAAACCGGACGTCAAATACAGCGTCTTCACCATTCCTTCGACGGTTGCTGCCCATGTCGGCATGTCCGCTTTGGGCGTCGCCTACATAAATTATAAAAAAGAGTGAGGGAAAATGGAATTTAAAGAAATTCAAACCATCATCAAAAATTTTGAAAAATCAACGCTTACCGAATTGGAGATTGTAAAGGGGGATTTTAGAATCCATCTTTCCAAACGGGTTGACAAGGAAACCACGCAAACAACGGAAAAAGAAGAAACCAAAGAAATTGAAGAAATGACCGCTGTCAAATCCCCACTCGTCGGCACCTTCTACATCACGGATGCGGAAGGGAATGAATTTGTCAGCCCGGGAGATTATGTGAACGAAGGCGATACGATTTGCATCATCGAAGCGATGAAGATCATGAATGAAATAACCGCACCGAAAAGCGGAGTCATCAAAGAAATTAAGTTGAAAAACGGCGACCCGGTTGGTTTCGATCAAGTTTTGATTTTGATAGAATGATGAAAAAACAAAACAAGATTCTGATTGCAAATCGCGGGGAAATCGCCTTAAGGATCATCAGGGCCTGCAAGGAATTGGGGATTCCTTGCGTGGCTGCTCATTCGCAGGCTGACAGGGAAAGCCTGCATGTTAAGTTCGCGGATGAGGCGATCTGCATCGGGGGCGGAAAGAGCGCTGACAGTTACCTGAACATGAACAATGTCATCAGCGCCGCCATCGCCACTGGTTGCAATTCCATTCATCCGGGATATGGGTTTTTGGCGGAAAATGAAAAATTCATTGAATTGCTCGAGCGCTGCAAACTGACCTTTATCGGCCCCGGAAGCGATGCCGTCCGCAAACTCGGAGACAAAGCGCTGGCGCGGCAGATTGCAAAGGCGGCGGGGATTCCGATTCTTGAAGGTTCCGACGGAACGGTCCGGGATTTGAAGGAAGCAGAGCGGGTCGCGGGGAGAATCGGCTTTCCGCTCCTGATTAAAGCGACTGCGGGCGGGGGCGGAAAAGGCATCAGCATCGTCAACGGCGGCGACGAGTTGCTCAAAATGTTTGAGCTGACGAAAATGGAGGCGGAAGCCAATTTCGGAAATCCCGACGTCTATCTTGAAAAACACATCGAGAAGCCCAGGCATGTTGAAGTGCAGTTTTTGGCGGACAAGCATGGCAACGTCGTTTATTTTCCGGAACGGGATTGTTCCGTGCAGAGACGCAACCAAAAAATGATTGAAGAAAGCCCTTCGCCCTTTGTGAGCGAATCTTTGAGGAAACAATTGGGCGAAGCGACCGTGAAACTTGTGAAGGCCACGGACTATGTCAATGCGGGAACGGTCGAGTTCATTGTCGATGAGGATGGCAATTTTTACTTTCTTGAGGTGAACGCGCGGATTCAGGTTGAACATCCGGTCACGGAGGTTTTGACTGGGGTCGATCTTGTGAAGGAACAGATCAGAATAGCTTACAATGACGAATTGTCGATCAAGCAAGATGACATTGCCTTTTCCGGGCATGCGTTGGAATGCCGGATCACCGCCGAGGATCCGCTCAAGGACTTTCAGCCTTCCCCCGGTTTGGTCAGAAATTTGGTCCTGCCGGGAGGTCCGGGGATCAGAATCGACACGCATCTCTACAATGATTACGAGGTTCCCCCGCATTATGATTCGCTGCTTGCGAAACTCATAGTTTGGGCCCCGACGAGGAAGGAAGCGATCAGGAAAATGCGCGTCGCTTTGGAGCAATTCATCATCGACGGCGTCAAAAACAACATCGACATCCTTTATCTAATCTTACACAATACCAATTTCGTGCGGGGAATCTATGACACCGGCTTCATGAAATCCTTCATGGAAATATTGAAAGGTGAGATTTAATGAACAATTTTTTTGACGAACGGAAGGCAAAATTAGAAATATATCAAAAGAATTACCGCGGAAAAAAGGAAGAGGTTGAAAAACTGACGATTCCGGATGACATCTTCATCAAATGCCCCCACTGCCAGGGGCTTGTCATCAAGGACGATTATGAGCTGAAATTTCGGGTCTGCCCGAAATGCCAATACCATGAGCGCCTCAATCCCCGGGAGAGGATTGAAATTTCATGCGATTCTTTTGAGGAATTATATTCCGACATGAAAAGCGTGAACCCGCTGGACTTTCCGGGTTACCCGGAAAAACTCGCGGGCTACCGGGATGAGACGGGGGAAGAGGAAGCCTGCGTCACCGGCATCGGCACCCTTGGGGAATACAGAATCGCGCTGGCGGTGCTGAACAGCTTTTTCATGATGGGGAGCATGGGTTCTGTGGTCGGTGAGAAAATCACGCGGCTGGTGGAGAAGGCGCTTTCGGAAAGGATGCCCCTGCTGATTTTTTCTGCTTCCGGGGGCGCGAGAATGCAGGAGGGGATTTTTTCCCTGATGCAGATGGCGAAGACCGCGGCCGCGCTCAAGAAATTTTCCGATGCGGGGCTTCTTTACATCAGCGTCCTCACAAACCCGACGACGGGGGGAGTGTTGGCCAGTTTTGCGTTCTTGGGGGACGTGATAATCGCGGAACCGGGGGCCCTAATCGGCTTTGCCGGGAAGCGCGTCATCCAACAGACAATCAAACAGGAACTGCCTCCCAATTTCCAAAGCGCCGAATTCCAATTGGAAAAGGGTTTTGTTGATATGGTGGTGAGCAGGGGCAGGCTCCGCGAAGTGATTTTAAGGCTTTTGCGTTTGCATGAGGTGGAAAAATGGAAAAGAAATTAGAGGACATTGTTTGGGAAAAAGTCCAACTCGCACGCCATAACAAACGCCCCACCGCAAGAACACTGATCAATTATCTTTTCAGCGAATTCACGGAACTGCACGGGGACAGGCTCTATGCGGACGACAGAAGCATTCTTGCCGGAATTGCCTTTTTGGAAGCGACTCCGGTGACGGTCATCGCCCAGGAAAAGGGCGTGAGCACCAAGGAAAAAATCGAACATAATTTCGGAATGCCCCATCCGGAGGGCTATAGAAAAGCGCTTCGGCTCATGAAGCAGGCGGAAAAATTCAAGCGGCCGATCATCCTCATCATCGACACTCCCGGTGCCTATCCAGGTGTCGGAGCCGAAGAAAGGGGCCAGGCCAGCGCCATTGCCGTGAATCTTGCGGAAATGGCGGGTCTCAGGGTGCCCATGCTCGCAATCGTTTTGGGGGAAGGCGGGAGCGGCGGAGCGCTTGCGATCGGCGTCGCCGACGAAACTTGGATGTTTGAAAACGCGATTTATGCAATTCTTTCACCGGAAGGCTTCGCCTCGATTCTCTATAAGGACGTGTTTCTGGCGAAATATGCGGCTTCGGTAATGAAACTCACTGCCGATGATTTGCATTCCTTCGGAATCGTTGATTTGATTGTTCCGGAAGTCGAAGGGGGATTGCATCTGAATGCGGAGTATTCCTTTTCATTTTTGAAAGAAAGGCTCATTGAAAAAGTTGCGGAACTGAAGGCAGCGGACATGGATGAGCTGCTGGCGAAAAGATATCTTAAATTCAGAAAAATGGGAGCATATGAAGAAAAATCTAGATAAACTGATCAGCAACATCGGAGATTTATTCTTTCAATTTCAGGCGAAACTCCAATTTTTTGAGCGGGAATACTTACGGAAATACGGAATCGAGGATGTCACGCCCAACGAAGTGAAAGTTCTCTACATCATCGGCCTTTCAAACACCAAATCGATGTCGGAAATCGCGGATGCCTTAAAAATAACGCGGGGCACGCTTTCGATCACCGTTGATAGTCTTGTAAAGAAGGGGTACGTGATTAGAACGAGGCACAAGCAGGACAGAAGGGTGATCATTCTATATCTTACGCAGCAGGCAATCGGCATCATCAAACAGTACGAACAGTTTTTGGCGGATTTGCTGCTCACGCTTGCGGAAAGTTTGGAAAGGGATAAAATATATGCTTTCGAAGAGGTTTTGGCTAAGCTGAATGTGATCATTGAATCCGATTTCTATAAAAAGCCTAATTCGTTCCTGCCGAAAGAGAATTCTTCAACCGAGGAGGAAAATCCGGAGGAATAAATATGAAAAACATTTGCGAATTGTTGAAAACCAAATACCCCGTCATCCAGGGCGGGATGGCGAACATCGCCGATCATTGTTTGGCTTCCGCGGTCTCCAATGCCGGGGGCCTGGGAGTGATTGCCGCGGGCGGAAATAATCCCGAGTGGGTGCGCGCGGAAATAAGAAAATGCAGGGAATTGACCTCCGGGTGGTTCGGAGTGAACATCATGCTCATGAGCCCCCACGCATCGGCGATTGCCGAAGTGGTGATCGAGGAGAAAGTCCCGGTCGTGATTACCGGCGCCGGAAATCCGGGTCCCTATGTGGAGGGATGGAAGCGGGCAGGAATTGTCGTCATTCCCGTCATTGCCAGCGTCGCGCTCGCTAAGCGGATGGAAAGGGCGGGGGTTGATGCCGTGATTGCGGAGGGAACGGAGGCCGGAGGCCATGTCGGAGAACTCACGACGATGGCCCTCGTTCCGCAGGTGGCTGACGCCCTGGGCATTCCCGTCATCGCCGCGGGCGGAATCGCTGACAAAAGAGGAGTGGTTGCCGCTTTTGTGTTGGGCGCCAAGGGCGTTCAGCTCGGAACGGTTTTGCTTGCGAGCGAAGAATGCCCGGTGCATCCCAATTACAAACAAAAAATCCTTGAGGCCAAGGATACGGATACGGTTGTCACGGGAAGGAGAACCAAAGCTCCGGTCAGGGTTTTGAAAAACCCGATGGCCAGAGAATATCTGCGGCTGAGCGAAAGCGGCGTAAGCTTGGAAGAATTGGAAAAAATGACGCTGGGCTCATTGAGGAAGGCGGTCCTTGATGGGGATTTGGAAAATGGTTCCTTCATGGCCGGACAGATTTCTGGCCTGGTGAAAGAAATAAAACCCGTCAGGAAAATCTTTGAAGAAATGTTTTTGGAAGCCGACGCATACAAAGAACAATTGAGGATCTTATGAAAAGAATCGCTTTGCTATTTGCCGGGCAGGGAGCACAGTACCCCGGCATGGGAAAGGATGTTTATCAGAAACATGGTTTTGTGCGGGAAATGTTTTCGGAAGCGAGCGCGATCCTGGGTTATGACCTTGCGGAGATGTGTTTTTCCGAAAACGAGCTCCTGAATCAAACGGAGAACACGCAACCGGCGATTACGGCGGTAAATTGCTCCCTCTATGAAGTTTTGAAGAGAGAAGGCATTATTCCCACCGCCGCTTTAGGTTTCAGCCTGGGCGAATATTCTGCGCTCTATGCCGCAGGGGTTTTCAGTTTTCCTACAGTCATTTCTTTGGTCAAGGAGCGCGCCCGTTGCATGGCAGCAGTGGCACGGAAGCGGGGCGGAGCGATGGTTGCCATCATCGGACTCGGTTTGGAGGGGGTCAAAGCAGCCTGTGCCGCGAGCGGTTCGGTCATTGCCAACCACAATTCACCGTCCCAATATGTGATTGCGGGAGAAGAGGAAGAGGTAAGAACTGCGGTTGAAAAGGCGTTGGCGCTCGGGGCCAGAAGAGCCGTGAGGCTGAATGTGAGCGGAGCTTTCCACCATCCCCTGATGCGGGAAGCGGCACAATGTTTTAAGCCCAATTTGGAAAAAGCAGATTGGAATCCGCCCTCATTTCCGGTAATCATGAATTGCAACGCTTCGGAGCTCAGATTTGAGGAGCTTACGGATTTGTTGGAAATGCAGATTTATTCGCCCGTGCTTTTTGAAAAAAGTGTGCGGAGGCTTGTTGAGGAATTGAATATTGATGCTTTTCTCGAAATAGGACCGGGGAAGGTGCTGTCGAGTCTTGTGAGAAGGATCGTTCCCGGCACGGAAGTGTATAATTTTGAAAAAGCTAGCGATTTGGAACTAATAAAGGAGGTATTGGATGTATCTGAAAGATAAAGTTGCGGTCGTGACCGGAGCTTCGAACGGAATCGGAAGGGAAATCGCGAAGAGGCTTGCGGAAGGGGGAGCGGCCGTGGTCATCAATTATCGCAAAAGCAAGGAAAAAGCCGAAGAATTGAAAGCGGAATTGCATTCTTTGGGTTTGCAGGCGGAAATCTTCCAGACAGACGTTGCTGTCTTTTCGGAAGCGGAGAAACTGATAAATTTTGCGATTGAAAAATTCGGACGAATCGACATTCTGGTAAACAATGCCGGCATCACCGCCGACAATCTGATCATGAGAATGAGCGAGGATGATTTCGACCGGGTCCTTAACGTGAACCTCAAAGGAACCTGGAATTGTTCCAAACATGCGGCGAAATACATGGCCAAGCAACGAGCCGGGAGAATCATCAACATCAGTTCGGTCGTCGGCATCGTCGGTAACCCCGGCCAAAGCAATTATGCCGCTGCCAAGGCGGGAATCATCGGCATGACGAAAGCTTTGGCTAAGGAGCTGGCGAAAAGGAACATCACCGTCAATGCCGTCGCTCCCGGTTTCATTAAAACGGAGATGACGGAAGGATTGAAAGCCGAGTGGATTTCGGAAATCGAAAAGAACATCCCTCTCGGGAGATTGGGGGAGACCGAAGACGTCGCGAAGGTCGTTGCATTTTTATGCGGTGAAGGAGCCGAATACATTACCGGCCAGGTAATCAATGTCGACGGCGGTTTGGTGATGTAAATGAAGAGAAGAGTCGTGATTACGGGGATGGGGGCAGTGACTCCCATCGGAAACACGGTTGATGAGACATGGGAAGCTTTGCTTGCCGGAAAGAACGGGATAGATTTCATTACATCCCTCGATGTTTCGGATTTGAGAATAAAGATCGCTGCGGAAGTCAAAAATCTGGAAATTGAAAAACATTTGGATCCGAAGGAAGCGAGGCGCATTGACCGGGTCATCGCTCTTGGGTTGATTGCCGCGAGCGAAGCTTATGAGCAGGCCGGTTTGAAAAATGCCGAAATTGACAATTACCGATTCGGGACTTTCGTCACAAGCGGCATCGGCGGTATCAACACCATTTTCCGGCAATCCCGGATTGCTTTAGAAAGTGGCACTGACAGAATCTCGCCCTTTTTCATACCGGGGGCAATCATAAATCTTATCGGCGGAAACATTGCGATTAAGCATCGGGCCAAGGGACCGAATCTGCCCGTCGTGACTGCCTGTTCTTCGGGGAACGATTCAATCGGCCAAGCTTTCAGAAACATCCGCGATGGTTACCTCGACATCGCTTTTGCCGGCGGAGCGGAAGCCCCGATCGGTGAATTGGCATTGGGGGGGTTCGGAAACATGCGCGCTCTCTGCGCGAACAACGATCCGAATGCCGCTTCGATTCCCTTTGATAAAAGGAGGAGCGGCTTTGTTATTGGCGAAGGCGCGGGCGTGCTAATCCTTGAGGAGTATGAACATGCGAAAAGGAGGGGGGCGAAGATCCTCGGAGAGATCATCGGTTACGGAGCAACCTGCGACGCCTTCCACATCACCGCTCCCGACGAAAGCGGGGAAGGGATTGCCAGGGCAATTCTTTTTGCTTTGGAAGGTGCGGGAATAGCTCCGGAAGATGTGGACCACATCAACGCTCATGGGACTTCCACTCCCTACAACGACCGGTTGGAGACCCTTGCCATTAAAAATGTTTTTGGGGATCATGCCTATAAAATCAACATCAACTCCATCAAATCGATGATTGGGCATTGCTTGGGAGCATGCGGAGGCATCGAAGCAATCGCCACGGTCCTGGCAGTCAAAAACGATGTCGTTCCGCCGACAATCAACTATCGTGAATTCGACGAGGATTGCGACTTAAATTACACTCCGAATAAAAAAGTTGAAAGAAAGGTTAATTACGCTTTAAACAATAACGTCGGTTTCGGCGGACAGAATTCAGTATTGGTTTTCAAAAAATACACGGAGGATTGAGATGCTGAACAGTTCTGACATAGAAAAAATTATCCCCCATCGTTTTCCTTTTTTGCTGATTGACAGGGTCGATGAACTTGAAGTCGGAATTAGAGCAAAGGGCGTGAAATGCGTCACCGCCCACGAACTACAGTTTCTCGGCCATTTTCCGGATGAACATATCATGCCGGGCGTTCTGATAATTGAATCCCTTGCTCAAATAGGCGCCGTTGCCCTGCTTTCCGGCGAAGAAAACAAAGGGAAAAAGGCAATCCTCACCGGCATTAAAAACTGTAAATTCAGAAGGAAAGTCATACCCGGGGACACGATGGTTTTGGAAGCGGAACTGATAAAAATGAAGGGCGCATTCGGCACGAGCAGGGCAACCGCGACGGTCGACGGACAACTTGCCTGCGAATGCGAATTCTTTTTTGTAATTCAGGATTGAACCAAAAAACCGCAGCGAATTCTCGATGCGGTTTTATTTTTCACAGATAAAAAACCTTTAAGAAAAAGTTTTCCCCTCCTTGTAAATTGATTCAAATATGATATAATGAATTTCTAGGATTGGAGATAGTAGTATGATATTCGGGAAGAACATCAACCGTTATTATCTGAAATATTTGCATTACATCCTTCTAGGCATCATCGCCCTGCTCCTGGTTGACATCTATCAATTGAAGTTTCCGGAAATAGTCCGAGACGTAATTGACGGGGTCCATGAGGGTTGGCTGACGATGGACGAACTCCGGTCCTTTCTGAAGCAAATTCTAATCATCGCTCTGATCATGTTTGTCGGCCGTTTTTTATGGCGTTTCGCGCTTTTTGGAAACGGAGTGAGAATCGAGGCGGATTTGCGGGAGAGGATGTTTGCTCACATGGAAGGACTCTCGCAAAGATACTTCCAGGAAAATAAGACCGGAGCGCTGATGGCCCTGTTCACTAATGACCTGCAGACAATCCGCAGAGCTTTTGGCGCCGGCACGCTGATGCTGGTTGACGCTCTTTTTCTCGGAACCCTTGCTTTCAGAAAAATGTTCCTCATAAACAAGACTCTGACATTTATTTCTTTGATTCCCCTGGTCATCATTGCCATTTGCGGCGTGATTTTGGGGCGGCACATGCGGAAGAAATTTTCTGAGATGCAGAAGGCTTTCGCGAATCTTTCCGATTTCACTCAGGAAAGTTTTTCCGGAATCGCCGTCATCAAGGCGTTTGTAAAAGAGGCGAAGGAACTAATGGCGTTCCGGAAAATAAACAAAGAAAATCGCGACAAGAATATATCATTTGTAAAAACCGCAGTTCTTTTGCAGGTTTTAATTTCTCTTTTCATCAATTCCGTCGTTGTTCTGATTATGGGCTACGGGGGCTATTTGGTTTTCAAGAAGACTCTTTCTATCGGTATGCTCACAGAATTCATTTCGTATTTTTCTTCTGTGATTTGGCCGATGATGGCAATCGGAAACCTGATCAATCTCAGAAGCCAGGGCACCGCTTCCTTGAAAAGAATCGACAAGCTTCTCAATGAGCCCTATGAGATTGCGGATCCGGAAGACGCCGTCAGTTTTGAAATCAAAGGAGAAATCGAATTCCGGGATTTCTCTTTCTCCTACCCTGACGGGCAAAGGGCTTTGGAGGGCATTTCCTTTAAAATCGAAGCCGGGGAAAGTTTGGGAATCATCGGAAGAACTGGTTGCGGTAAGACAACGATTGCGGATGTGCTTCTCCGCATCCACAACATTGAAGAAGAAAAAGTGTTCATCGACGGCGTCGATTTGATGAAAATCAAATTTAGGGATTTGCGGGAAGCGATTGGTTATGTACCGCAGGACAATTTCCTTTTCAGCGACACCATCGCCAACAACATAAATTTTTCAAAAGAAACCCTTGACATGGATGAAGTCATCACTGCGGCAAAACTGGCTGACGTGCATGATAACATCATCGAGTTTCCGGATCAGTATGATTCCGTTCTCGGCGAAAGAGGGACCACCGTTTCCGGGGGACAGAAACAAAGAATCGCGATTGCCCGCGCGCTGATTAAAGACGCGCAGATATTGATTATGGATGATTCCGTTTCCGCTGTCGACACGAATACCGAAAAAACGATTCTTGAAAATCTGCGTCGGGTGAGAAAGGGGAAAACGACCATTCTCATCGCGCATCGGATTTCGACGGTCCAGTCCATGGACAAAATCGCTCTGCTCGACGAGGGCAGGTTGATTGGTTTCGGAACCCATGACGAGCTTTTGGAAACCTGCCCTGAGTATCGGAAGATGGTGGAGTTGCAGATGCTTGAAGATGAGATCGGAGGTACGAGAAATGAATGAAACCGCGCAAGTGCGGCTCACCGATAGGAAAATGATCAGAAGGCTTTCCAAATACATGAAGGGAAATGTCTGGAAATTCATATTTGCCGGACTCCTGATGCTTCTTTCCGTGGCACTCAATTTGCTTCTTCCCTATCTATTGGGGAAAGCGGCGCGATTGCTCGGAGAAGCAAATGATTATCGGGAAATCCTTCTTACAGTGCTTCTCTATGCCCTCTGCATGGCCATGGTTTTTGTTTTTCAATATTTTCAGGCAATCATCCTCCAAAAAGCCGGCCAGGACATCATCTTTAGAATCAGGGAAGATGTCTTTTCGCACATCCAAACCTTTTCCACAAACCAATTTACAAAAACCCCGGTCGGAAAACTTGTGACCAGGGTCACGAATGACACGAACACCTTGAGCGAGATGTATACCAGCGTCCTCATCGACCTCTTGAAAAACGTCTTCACGATTATCGGTGTCATGACGGCGATGCTGATTCTGAATGCCCGGCTCACGCTCTTGGTTCTGGTTTTTAGTCCGCTCCTGGTCATCATTTCTTTTGTCTTCCGAAAACTATCCCGTAAAGCTTACCGTGAGGTCAGGAACAACCTTACCGACGTGAACACCTTTCTTTCGGAAAACATTTCCGGAATGAAAGTTACGCAGGTTTTCAACCAGGAACGGAAGAAATTGCGGGAATTCAGGGAGCGGAACGAAGCTCTCAAAAAGAGTTCTCTGAAAGAAATATTCATTTTCGGAATCTTCCGGCCCACGATTTATGTAATTCACTTGCTCACAACGGCGCTCGTGCTGTGGTTCGGCGCCAGAAGCGCACTCGGCGCTTCCAGCTTCCTTCCGGAAGTCGGATATGACATGATCATCACTTTCACCCAGTACGTCGACATGCTCTTCAATCCCTTGCAGCAGCTTGCGGAACAGTTCAACATCCTGCAATCGGCCTTTGCTTCTGCGGAAAAGATTTTTTCTGTGCTTGACACGGAACCGGAAATCGTTGACGAACCGGATGCGATTGAGCTTGAAGACTTGCGGGGCGAGATTGAATTCAAAAATGTTTGGTTCAGTTATATTCCCGATGAATGGGTTTTGAAAGATGTTTCCTTCAAAATCAAACCCAGGGAAACGGTCGCCTTCGTCGGCGCGACAGGAAGCGGTAAAACCACCATCCTTTCTCTGATCGTAAGGAATTATGACATTCAAAAAGGCAAGATCCTCATTGACGGCAGAGACATCAAAGACATTAAAATCTCATCCTTGAGAAAGCAAATCGGCCAAATGCCGCAGGACGTCTTTCTTTTCAGCGGCACGATTTTTTCCAACATTCAAATGCGGGAAGAAGCGATCAGTTTTGAGGACGTGAAGGAAGCAGCCGAATATGTGAATGCCGATAAATTCATTGACAAACTGCCGAATGGATATCATGAGGAAGTCAGGGAAAGGGGAAACAATTTTTCCTCTGGTCAAAGGCAATTAATATCCTTTGCGAGAACGGTTGTCCATAAACCGAAAGTGATGATGCTTGACGAAGCGACTGCCAACATCGATACGGAAACTGAAAGCCTGATCCAGGATTCCTTAAACAAAATGATGAACATCGGAACGATGGTCATCGTCGCCCACCGCCTTTCCACAATCCAACATGCCGACAGGATTATCGTCCTTCACAAGGGAAGGGTTGTTGAAGAGGGGAACCATCAGGAATTGTTGAAAAAGCGGGGGCACTATTATAAACTCTATCAACTCCAAAACCAGGAAAGAAATTAAAGCAAGATTCGTTCTTGCTTTTTTTCATGAATTATGCATATAAATAAAAAACGCAAACAAGAATCTGTTTGCGTTCACTTTTTCCAGGTTTTCGGTGAGAAGAGAATGAGCATGGGGAAGATTTCCAATCTGCCCGAAAGCATCAAGAACGAAAGTATG
This sequence comes from Acholeplasmatales bacterium DTU067, assembly GCA_001512995.1. Lineage (GTDB taxonomy): Bacteria > Bacillota_I > Bacilli_A > ML615J-28 > CAG-698 > DTU067. The sequence continues at coordinate 5,498 of LFRY01000002.1, read as the reverse complement.
ATTTTTGAAAAGGGGGAGAAGAAGGCATAATTGCCCATGGGTCCGACCAAGCTCAAACCGGGTCCGACATTGCTGAGACAGGCAAGGCTGGCGGTGAAATTTGTCAGCAAATCACGCTCGTCCAGGGAGATTAATAAGGTTCCGCTCAGAAGCAAGAGGAAGTAAGCGAGGATGAAAGCAGGAACCGCTTTGATGACGCCCGCTTCCAAGG
>LFRY01000002.1:0-5183 GCA_001512995.1 Acholeplasmatales bacterium DTU067 | reverse complement strand
TGAAAAGCGGAGAGGCGGATGGCTTCGCCCGCGTTTTTGTAGGTTCCCGAAGCGAGGAGATTGATGGCAATCAGCGCGGTTGCGGTGAGAAAAATCGCAAAATAGACGCGCAATTCTTCGCTTTTCAGAGCCTCTTTCAGACGTCCGATTAGGAGCAGATAGAAAATGCTGAAATTGATTCCGAAGAGGAACATGAAAATCGTGATAATCGTTTCGAGGTAAGGGCTCCCATAATAGGCCACGCTTAAGTTTTTGATCCCGAACCCGCCCGTTCCAGCGGTGCTCAGGGCATGGCAGAGGCTGTCAAACAGGGGCATTCTGAAACTTAGCAAAATGAATAAGATGGCGGTCAAAGCAAAGTAAATGCCGTAGAGGATGCGGGCGGTGAGACGCATTCTGGAGACAAGTTTTCCGACCTGGGGACCGGGCGACTCAGCCTTGAAAATGTACATCGAACGGGCGTCGGTGCCGGGAAGAACCGCCAGGGCGAAAACCAGCACACCCATTCCTCCGATCCACTGCGTGATGCTCCTCCATAGAAGCAGGCCCCGGCTCATGTTTTCGACATCGGTCAAGACAGTGCTGCCGGTTGTTGAATAACCGGAGACGGCTTCGAAAAATGCATCGGCGAAGTTGGGGATGGCTTTGCTTAAGAGGAAAGGGAGGCTGCCGAAAAAGGACAAGAGCAGCCAGGAAAGGGCGGTGATGATGAAACCCTCGCGGATGTAGATCTGTTTATGCAGGGGCTTTATCAATTTTGACAGAAGCCCTAAGGCCGCGAGCATAAAAATCGGAAGGATGTAGGAAAGGTAACCGTTCTCTCCATTTATGAGCGCGACAGCAAAAGGAAAACAAAGCAAAAGCGCTTCGAAAAGGAGAATGTTGCCGATGAATCTGAAAATCATGCGGTAATTCATGTTTCACCTGAAAATTTCTTCAAAATTTCTGATGTATTTGCCGGCGCTGATGACGATGACATTGTCTCCCGCCTGAATCCAGTCCTCGCCGCCGGGAATGATGATTTCTTCGCCCCTTTTGATGCAGGCAATGATGGCATTTTCCTTCAGCAGCAGATCCTTCAGTTTTACTTCCGTATATTTGCTGTCTTTTTCAATGCGAAATTCCGCAGCTTCTGCTTTGTCGTTGACGAATTTATAGAGTGTCAAAACCTTGTTGTCTGACTCCGCAAGCGACCTTATGTAGCGGAGTATTTTATATGCAGTGAATGATTTCGGCGCAATCACGGTTTCAAGACCGATGCTTTCCAAAATTTCGGGATGGTCAAAATGGCTGACCTTTGTAATCACTTTCGGCACTCTCAATTTCTTTGCCAAGAGCGAGATGACGATGTTTTCTTCATCCAAACCGGTCAGGGTCACGACGGCATCCATTTTTTTAATCCCTTCTTCAAAAAGCAGATTTTGGTCGCTTCCGTTCCCAATGATTACCGTGGCTTTTGGAAGCACCTCGCTCAATTCATGGGCTCTGTTTTCATCCACTTCAATGATCTTCACTTCCGAATTTTCTTCAAGAAGTTTCTTCGCAAGATAATATGTGATTTTGCTTCCGCCGATAATCATGATGTTTTTCGAGCGCGTCCGGTATAATCCGATCTTTTTGAAAAACTGGACAATGTCTGCTTTGCCGGCGATGATGTAGATTTTGTCTTCGGGCATGATTATGAAATCCCCACCCGGAATCACGACTTCCTGTTCCCTTTCAACGGCGCAGATCAGGAATTTCATATCCAGTTCCTGGCGGAGCGTTTTCAGATCCCTGTTTGCCAGAGTGGAATCGGCCCCCACCTTCATTTCCACAATCTCAACCTTATCTTTTGAGAATGTTTCGATGGCGGTCGCGGAGGGGAAATGCAGTATCTTGGAAATTTCCGCCGCGGCTTCAAGTTCGGGATTGACAATCAAACCAATTCCGAACCCCTTGCCCATGAAATCCATTTGTTCAAAATAATCAGGATTTCTGACGCGGGCGATCGCATGGGGAATGCCGAGTTTTTTTCCGACCAGGCAGCTGAGAATGTTCAGTTCGTCGTTCGCCGCGGTTGCGATCAGCACATCGGCTTTATCCGCTTGCGCTTCGATCTGAATGGCGCGGCTCGCCCCGTTTCCTACAACTCCCCGCACATCGTGATTGTTGATGGTTTCGTTTAAAATTTTATGATTATTGTCGATTACCGTTATGTCGTGCCCTTCCTCAACCAAGAATTTCAGGATGGTTGTTCCGACTTTTCCGGCTCCCACAAGCGTGATTTTCATGATAAAAACCTCTTCGCCTTTAGAATTTATACTATTATTTTAATCCTTTAACCCTCATTTATCAACAAAAACATTTTTTGAAACTTTTTTACCGATGAAAATTTGAAAATTCCATGTTGAAATGCTCATAAATGGGACTTGAAATGATTATTTTGTAGTGGCGGAGGAGAAGAGCAAAAATTGAAACTAAATTGCTCATACGGTCGGTTTATGGTATAATATTTTAGACAAAATTGTCAGGTGATAGTTTGAAGATAAAGAATGTTGATATAAAAAATCCAATCGTTCTTGCTCCGCTTGCGGGTTATACCAACAGCAGTTTCAGGGTGCTTGTAAAAGAGTTTGGGGTCGGGCTCGTGTATTCAGAAATGATCAGCGCTCACGGAATCCTTTATGACAATAAAAAAACCCTGGCCCTGATGAACATCGATTCCAAGGAACACCCGATTGCCCTGCAAATATTCGGCGGAGAAGCGGAGCTGTTGGCGGAAGCTGCCAAATACGTCGATAAGCACACCGAAGCAGACATCATCGACATCAACATGGGCTGCCCGGTGAGAAAAGTTCTGAAAGCCGATGCCGGAAGCAAACTCCTGACCGATCCGGGAAAAATATATGGGATTGTGGAAGCGGTCGTGAAAAGCGTTGAAAAACCGGTCAGCGTGAAGATCCGGGCGGGATGGGATCACAATAGCATCAATGTTGTTGAAGTCGCGCAGGCTATCGAGAAAGCCGGAGCTTCCTTGCTTTGCGTCCACGGAAGAACCAAATCGGATCTCTACCGCGGGAAAGCCAATCTCGATTACATCAGATTGGCCAAGGAAGCGGTGAGCATTCCCGTCATCGGCAACGGCGACATCAGGTCAATTGCGGATGCGGAGAAAATGATTGCCCACACGGGCGTCGACATGGTGATGGTGGGAAGGGGGGCGCTTGGGAACCCCTGGCTGATGCGGGATTTGGTGTGCTGGGCGGAAGGAAGAAAAATACCGGCTCCGCCCACTGTTCAGGAAAGACTTGAGATGTGCAGGCGCCATTTGGATTTGTTGACCAAAGAAAAAGGTGAAAGGACTGCCGTTCTGGAAATGCGGAGCATTGCCGCCTGGTATGTGAAGGGGCTTCCCAACATCCGCGGATTCAGGCAGAGGCTGACCGGTGTCTCAACGAAAGCGGAGCTTGAATTGCTTCTGGACGAATTGGAAAAAGGTCAGAGCTAAATTGAAATTAGGAGGGTATCATGAAAATCATTAAGGTTAAGGATTATGAGGAATTGAGCGCAAGGGCTGCGGAGATTGTTGCGGAGCTTGTGCAGAGAAAGGAAGATGCATGTTTGGGTCTGGCGACCGGGGGGACTCCTCTCGGGATGTACCGGAAATTGATTGAAAAGCACCGGCTTGGGGAAATTTCCTTCAAGAACGTGAGTACCTTCAATCTCGATGAATACTGCGAGCTAGAAAAAACACATCCCCAATCCTATCATCATTACATGAGAACAAATTTTTTTAACCATGTCGACATCGAAATGGATAAGGTTCATCTGCCGGAAGGGGACACTGCTGACCATGAAGCCGCGGCCCAAAGATACAACCAGCTTTTGAAAGAAGCAAGAATCGACTTGCAGGTTTTGGGGATAGGTTCCAACGGCCACATCGGTTTCAATGAACCGGGAACTCCTTTTTCCCAGGAGACTTTTGTTGTGAGGCTTGCGGAGAAGACCAGGAATGACAACAAAAGATTTTTCAATTCGCTGGAAGAAGTTCCGGAACATGCGATCACGATGGGAATCAACAACATACTGCAGGCGGAGGCAATTCTCTTGCTTGCGTCCGGAAAGTCAAAAGCGGAAGCGATCCATAAATTGATCAAGGGGGGAATGACGGAAGAATTTCCCGCTTCGGCTTTGAAAAATCATAAAAACGTTACCGTCATCATTGACGAAGAGGCGGCTTCTCTCTTATAAAAGCAGTCATAAAGAGTGGCTTTGCGAATATAATAATAAGTGCAAATGTAAATGTTTGCCAAAGAATCATTTTCCTTGCATTATCAATTAAAATGTAGTATTATAGTAAACCGTGACGTCTTGGGATGATAAGATATACTTTCTGGATTTCTTGAAGAAGTGATTGCTAGACCCGAGATGTTTCAGTAATTGTAACGTCTCGGGAAAAAATGAGAAGATGTCTTTTCTAGATCCCAGATGTTACATTTAATTGCGAATAAGACGATTTCATAAAATTGGCAAGAAAACTGGCTAATATTTGTTGAAAAAAGAGATTGTCTTATGATATAATGGTAACGTACCAATTAATTTGAAAGGGATGCGGTAAATGAGGGAACTTGTCCGGAAGCTGTTCGGGGGCACCGAATACCTCTCGCACAGGCTGGAAAGCGAAGAACTGGTTTTGGAACTAGAGTCCGTGCAGAAAGAAGCTGAATGCCCGCACTGCAAAGAGAAATCAAGCAGGGTGCATTCCCGCTATCTGAGAAAGTTTGCGGACCTTCCGATCAAAGGTCATCCGACCAGAGTGCTTCTTCATTGCCGGAAATTTTTCTGCGACAATCCCTTCTGCCGTTACAAAACTTTCACGGAAAATTTTGCTTTCATCCGTCCGATGGAATCGAAAACGCAAAGGCTGATTTCGGAAATTTTAAAGGTTTCCGGAAACAATAGTTCCAGAAAAGCGAAAGCGATTCTCGCCGAGAAAGGAATCAAAATTTCGAAAGCGACAATTTGCAATTTAAATAATAAAAATTGCTGAAAAAACATTTGACAATCCCTTTCCGTTATAGTATAATATTCAAGGTTGCTTCGGAAAAGTCGATGGAAGAAGCAGCTTTTAAAATCTCTTGGCAAGGTCTTTGAAAACTGAATAGAACAGGCGGAGCCCAATAACATTTAGGAAACAAAAA
>LFRY01000061.1:27102-27446 GCA_001512995.1 Acholeplasmatales bacterium DTU067 | reverse complement strand
TGACATAACCGAAGTGTCTTATCATCCTTCTGAGGAAATCGACTGAACTGTAAGAAGATATCTCCCTGTAGAAGTAAATGAACCGCTCTCTGGAGGCCTCATTTATTGCAGTGTACTGATAATATCGATAATTGTCCATAGGATTGGCATTACATTCTCGAGGATGAAATTGATTTCAATATCCGTATGACTATTTGGATGTGGTGAATGCGGTCTGCGGCTTTTCTCCTTAAGGGAATCAATGGTGCCGTCAAAGGCTTTATTCCAGCGCATCAGGGAAGCTTTGGAGATGTGGTATTCGTACAGATGTGGTAGACAGAATAACGTCCGGTACGATAAGTGGT
>LFRY01000061.1:5969-27063 GCA_001512995.1 Acholeplasmatales bacterium DTU067 | reverse complement strand
TCGTGAAATCTTTGTGATATAACAGCCATGTGATTTATACTCCTCCGGGAAAGATCATGTGGATATCTTCTTTCACTGGAAGAGTATTAATCACTTTTGCATTTTATACAATACTTGGTCTCATATGTATTGTAATATAACACGTCACCTTTGCGGTTTTTTACATCTACGTGCTGATCAATTATACGGTTGTACAAGCAAGGGGGTTGCCCGAAGGCAGCAATGTTTTGGGAGTGGAGCCACTGTTGTACGGACTCTTCTTCCTCATTGTTGACATGTTCTTCATTACCATCAAGAACTGGGTGGTTTCCGTCATCCGAAAATCCAAAAAAGCATAGCATCAGTACCTTTCTGATGTTTTTTTTTGCCCATATACGAAAATTATATGAAAAACCGTAAAATCATTGCTTTTTTTGCCTGTTCCCGGGGGCGCGGGTTTGTATTTTTTCTTGCTTAAATAATTTTCATATGCTATAATAATACAAGTATAAGAAGCAGTTTTAGAGCCAAAAAAAGAAAACGGGGGCATATCATGCAAATTTTTAAGATTGATGGCGTCTTATTTAAGACCATGGTTGTGAACGGCGCCGAATACTTGAAGCAGAATTATCAGAAAATTGACGCCCTGAACGTCTTCCCGGTCCCGGACGGAGACACCGGCACCAACATGCTGATGACAATCGAGGGCGGAGTGAACGAAATATATTCGCTAAATGAAGAAGACATTTTCGAGGTTTCCAAGAAATTGTCGCGGGGAATGCTGATGGGCGCCCGGGGCAATTCGGGGGTCATTCTTTCCCAATTGTTCCGCGGCATTTCCAAGGGTTTGGAAGGCAAGAAGGCAGCCAACGCGGTCATTCTTGCTCAGGCTTTCGCGAGCGGTGTGAAACAGGCTTATAAGGCGGTCATGAAGCCCGTCGAAGGAACGATTCTCACCGTCGCCAGGGAAGCCAGCGAAAAAATGCAGGCAATTTCTTCTTCAAGAATGACAATCAATGAATTCTTTGAGGAGTTTCTCGCCGAGGCGAAAGCTTCGCTTGAGAGAACGCCCGAATTGCTTTCGGTTCTGAAAGAAGCAGGTGTGGTCGATTCCGGCGGGGCAGGTTTGGTTTTGATTCTTGAAGGCATGGCAATGGCTTTGGAAGGCCAGTTCGTTTCTGAAAAACCCGTCGAAGGGGCCATGCACACGGTCGGAACGAAATTCATCAGTAAAATCGAGGACGTTGATTTTGGTTATTGCACGGAATTCATTCTCGAGCTATCGAAAGTGGACAATCCCGACGAAATCGAAGAAGAGGAAATGGCGAAAGTCTTTTCCGCTTTCGGCGATTCACTCGTCATTGTCAAGGACGAGGACATTCTGAAAGTGCACATCCACACCCTGAAGCCGGGGGATGTCCTGAATGTCGGTCAACAGTACGGCGAATTCGTCCATCTGAAAATCGAAAACATGACCATCCAGCACAATGAATCGGCGGAAATCCTGAACGGAGTGAGCCATCAGGAGGGGGAATGCTACTGCGGCGAATACCATGCTCCGGATGTGAAAAAGCCCGAAGTGCGGAAGAAATACGCGATTGTGGCCGTCGCCACCGGCAAGGGTCTCATCAATGCTTTCAAAGAAATGGGAGCGGATTACATCGTCTCCGGGGGTCAGAGCATGAATCCGTCGACCGAGGATTTCATCCGCGGTTTTGACATGCTGAATGCGGATAACATCATCGTTTTTCCGAATAACGGGAACATCATCCTCGCCGCCCGCCAGTCCGCGAAAATCTATACCGAAAGCAAGGTGCATGTTGTGGAAACGAAGAGCCTTGCGCAGGGGTTCGCGGCGCTGACGATGCTGGACTTAAACGGGGAACCCGAGGAAATTCTCGAGGATTTGAAACCCACGATCGAAAATGTCACCACCGGTCTCATCACCTATTCGATCCGTGACACCGACATCAACGGCATCCACATCAAAAAGGACGATTACATCGCCTTATGCAACAACCAAATCGTCGCTTCCCACAGAAGGCGTTTTGAGGCCGTCAAAGCGCTGCTGAAGGCTGCCGTCACCGAAGAAAAGGAAATCATCACCATCATTCACGGGGAAGGAGTCACGCAGAAAGAAGTCAATGATTTGGTAAAATACATTGAAAGAAATTTCAGCAATCTTGAGATCGACGTGATTGAAGGAAATCAAGAAGTCTATAGCTATATCCTAGCGATAGAATAGGGCTCTTGCCCTTTTTTTGTAAGGAGAGAAAGATGAAGGATGTTTTGCTGCGCAATTTGGATTATATTTCTGCGCGCCAGGCACAGATATTCAAAAGGCACGAGATCGTCACGGTCGAAGACCTGCTCCTGAGTTTTCCCACGAAATTCGATGACTACACGATTGTGAGCATCAAGGACGCTCTTCCCGAAGTGCCGCTGACGATTGCCGGCGTCATCCAAAGCAAGGCCACCGTCACCAACATCAAACCCAAACTCACATTGATGAGCTTCTATGCGGATGTGGAAGGGAGGAAGATCAGGGTTTCGATCTTCAACCGCCATTTCCTGAAGAACCGCATCTATTACGGGGTCTATGTGCGCCTGACGGGAAAATTCAGTGCCAACATGAAATCTTTCACTGCCGCCGAAATCAGTTTTGAAGAATTTTCCAGCAACATCACCCCCGTCTTTAACATCAAAGGCATCAAGAACGCCAAAGTTTTGGAAATCAAAGAACGCGTTTTTGAGGATTTCGGGGACGGCATCGAAGAAATTCTTCCGGAAGAGGTCAGAAAACGCCACAATTTGATTTCGCGCTACCACGCCATCAAATACATCAATCTCCCCGAGGAGACGGAGGAAATCAAAAAGGCAATCCGGCGCATCAAATTCGAGGAACTCCTGCTCTATCAGTTGAAAATCAAGTATCTTTTGTACATGAGAAAAAACTATCCCCAGGGAGTTGCCATTGAATTCGATGAAAAAAAGGTCGCTGACTTCATCGCCAGCCTGCCCTTCCGGCTCACGGAGGACCAGAGCAGGGCGGTGGAAGAAATCCTGGGCGACATGGCGAGCAATTTCAAGATGAACCGCCTGCTCCAGGGCGAGGTCGGGAGCGGAAAAACCGTCGTCGCCGCGATCTGCCTCTACGCGGCCGTGACCGCGGGTTACCAGGGAGCGATCATGGTTCCGACCGAAGTGCTCGCGCAACAGCATTTTCAGACATTCAGGGAACTCTTCGAAAACACGGACGTTAACATCCAGATGCTTTCCGCATCCCTTTCCGGAAAAGACAGAAAAACAATTCTTGAAGGATTGAAGAACAAGACGGTCGACATTGTTGTCGGGACCCATTCTCTTTTCGGAAAGGACGTTGTTTTTGAGAAACTCGGCCTGGTCGTCACCGACGAAGAGCACCGTTTCGGCGTGAAACAAAGGGTTTCGATTGTCGGGAAGGGGCATTTGATCGACCACCTGAAAATGAGCGCGACGCCGATTCCGCGGACGCTCGCCATTTCCGTGCTCGGAGAATCCGACATTTCGGTCATCAGGGAGCTTCCCGGGCAAAGGAAGGAACCGATCACGAAATACCTGAATTACAAGGATATGGACTTGGTCCACGAGCACATCCAGAACCAAATCAAATCCGGACGCCAGGTCTACGTCATCACGCCGATGATTGAAGAATCACCGGTGATGGAACTTGAGAACGCAACCGACATCTATGAGCAGTTCCGCGAAAGGTACAGCGGAATCTGCGAAGTGGGGCTGATCCACAGCCGCCTGAAAACCGCGGAAAAAGAAGAAGTGATGAAGAAGTTCCAGGACAATGAAATCCAGATCCTGGTCTCAACCAGCGTCATTGAAGTCGGCGTCAACGTCGTCAACGCCACGACCTGCGTGGTTTTGGATGCCGACCGTTTCGGGATCGCGCAGCTCCACCAGATGCGGGGCCGCGTGCGGAGGAGCGACGAACAGGCATATTGTTTTTTGGTGAGCGATTCTGAAGCGGAAACCGCGGTTGCGCGGCTGAAGCTTGTGGAAGGGAACAACGACGGTTTTGTGCTGGCGGAAGAGGATCTGATCATGCGGGGACCGGGGGATCTCTTCGGAGAAAGACAGACCGGTAACATCCCCTTTAAAATGGCGGATTTGGTCCTTGACCGCGAATTGCTCCTGGAAGCGGACGCGGAAGCGGAAGCGCTCATCAACGAAGGGAAACTCTTTACGGAAGAATACGCGAAACTCTACGAAATCGTGCACAAAAATTATCTTGAGAAAAAAGAATTCTTGGATTAGGAGGGCATTATGGTAAAACTGGCAATCGATGCCATGGGCGGGGACCATGCGCCCAGGGAAATCATCAAGGGCGTGCAGCTCGCATTGGCGAGATTTTCCGATGTCGAGTTTTTGCTTTTCGGTGTCGAAAAGGAAATCGCCCCCCATTTTGCGGGCGAAGAGAGGGTGAAAATTATCCATTGTTCCGACGTGATCGACATGGGGGAACAGGACCCGATCGGCGCGGTGAGAAAGGGTAAGGATTCCTCGCTCGTCAGGGCTTTCCGGGCAGTCCGCGACAAGGAAGCTTCCGGCGTCGTCTCCGCCGGGCCCACGCAGGGCGTTGTCGCGGCGGCTCATCTTGTCATCAGGAGAATCAGGGGCATGAAACGGGTCGCGATTTGTCCGACGCTTCCGGAACTGGGCGGAAAAAGGCGGCTCCTGCTCGATGTCGGCGCGAACACGGAACTTAGGAGCGAGCATCTCTTGCAGCTTGCGCAATTCGCCTCGATTTACGCGCGCGAAGTCATGGGAGTGGAAAACCCCCTGGTCGGCCTTTTGAACATCGGCACCGAACCCGGGAAGGGAAGGGAACTGGAAAACGAAACCCATGAGCTTCTGAAAAACGATCCCAATGTCAATTTTTACGGAAACGTGGAAGGGAAAGAGCTGTTCACGACGGATTGCGACATTCTTCTCACCGACGGCTTCACCGGTAACATGGTTCTCAAAACCTGCGAAGGCGTCGCCAGGGCAGTGGGCAATTTCCTGAAAGAGGAAATCAACACCTTCGGAAAGAAAATCGGCTATCTCTTCATGAGAAAGGTTTTCAAGAAATTCAAAAAAACCATGAGCCCCGACGAAATCGGCGGCGCCAATCTCTTCGGAGTCGACGGAATCGTCGTCAAGGCGCACGGCTCCAGCGACGCCTATGCCTTTTCCAATGCCATCAGGCAAGCCCGGCTCGCGGTTTTGGGCGATGTTGTCGAGAAAATGAAGAAGATCATCGGGGACGGGAGCGATGAGTGAGGATAAGATAAAGGAGGTCCTGACCAGGCTCGGACTCAGGGCCAAGGACATCTCCCTCTATGTCACCGCCTTCACCCACCAATCATATGCCAACGAGCACCGGGTGGAAAGCAACGAAAGGTTGGAATACTTGGGCGATGCGATTCTTGATTTTCTGGTGGCGGAATACTTGTATAAAAAATTTCCGGATTTTCCGGAAGGAAAGCTGACGCGGATCCGTGCCAAATATGTCTGCGCGAAGGCCAACAGCAGCTATGCCCGGCAAATCGGCCTCGACGAATGCTTGCTTTTGGGAAGGGGCGAAGAAGAACAGGGCGGGAAATCGAAACCCTCCCTGCTCGGGGACCTCTTCGAAGCTTTCGTTGGGGCGGTCTATCTCGATTCCGGGCTGGAGGCGGCGAGAGGATTGCTTGCCGAGATAGTGTTTCCGAAAATCGGAGCTCCGGACAGCGACTTCTTTTATGATTACAAAAGCCGGCTTCAGGAATACATCCAGGCGGAAAGCCGGAAGGGCGTCGAATATATGCTTATGAAAGAAACGGGCCCCGCGCATGACAAAACCTTCACCGTCGGCGTCTACCTTGACGGGCTCAGGCTCGGAACCGGAGTCGGAAAAAGCAAGAAGGAAGCCGAACAGAAAGCGGCGCAGGACGCTTTAAACAAACTTGTCACAAAATGAGGTGAAGTATGTACAATCTCATCAAGGACGACATCATCTCCTTTGATAAACTGATGATCGAAAAATACCATCTCCTTGGGCTGGACGAAACCGATGCGATCGTGCTGATTAGGCTGAATGATTTGCTGAAGCGGGGGGAGCGGAGCCTTTCTTTGGAAAAAATCGCTCCGACCATGAAAATCAAAACCGAGGAATTGGGAATGCGGATTGTGGATCTTGTCACCAAGGGCTTCATCACCCTGGAACTTTCTTCGGTCGACGCGAAGGAAGTCTTCAGCCTCGACGAAACCTACCGGCGGCTCGTATTTTTATTGGAAGCCGAAGACGAAGATCTGAAGGACGAAGCCGTCAAACGCAAAATCAAAGCAACTGTTTCGCTTTTGGAGAGGGAACTGAAAAAAACCCTGAGCCCGCTGGAATTGGAAATGGTGAACCGCTGGTATCTGGAAGGAAAATACAGCGACGAAGACATTGAAGCGGCGATTCTGAAAGCCCTGAAATATAAGAACCGCGGCGTCGCTTTCATCGACCGCTCACTTGCCGCTTCCAAAAAAGAAGCGGAAAAAGAGCCCCTGCCCGAGGGCGAAAACATCATGGATTTGTTTAAGAAGGTTTATGCCAAGAACAAATAGAATCTGCAGGGAACTCGCCCGCATGTATCCGGATGTGAAAAGCGAGCTCGATTACCGGAACCATTTCGAGCTTTTGATAGCGGTGGTCCTTTCCGCGCAGACGACCGATGTTTCCGTGAACCGCGTCTCGCCCGAACTCTTTTCCAAATATCCGGATGCCAAGGCCCTTTCGGAAGCGCAATTCGAAGACGTGTGGGAAATCATCAAAACGATCGGTCTTGCCAATACAAAAGCCAGGAACATCATTTCCTTAAGCAAGAAGCTCGTCACCGAAAAAAACGGCCGGGTTCCGGCGGATTTTGATTATCTGCTCACGCTTCCGGGAGTCGGGAGAAAAACCGCCAACGTCGTTTTGGGCGAAGCATTTGGAATCCCGACCATTCCCGTGGACACCCATGTCCTCAGGGTTTCCAACCGCCTCGCCTTAAGCGAATCCCAAAATCCGCGGCAGGTGGAAAGGGACCTTGCGACCCAATTTCCGGAGGACACTTGGTACCATCTCCATTTGCGTCTCATCCATTTCGGCCGCTATTTCTGCAAAGCCCAGCGCCCGCACTGCGAAGAATGCCCCTTCACCGATTTTTGCACATATTACAATCGAAAATGAAAACTCCATCGGGATATGACAAAATCCCCCCGCTTGCTCATTTATAATGAAGCAAAAGGGGGGATTTTTTTTGAAAGTGAAAATCTTTGATGAAAGCCATGAACTGGATTTGGAAGAAGCCATCAATGAATTTCTGGAAACGATAGAGGAAAAGGACTTAATCGAAATCCGCTATGCGGTGAGCACAATGTATGATTTCAAGGAACAGATATATTGTTACAGCGCGCTGATTCTCTACCGCGACTGAGTGTTTTTTTCGATGTAGTCCCGATCGGGGGTGACGAAGACCGTTTTTTGATGCCTGTAGGTTACGAAACTGCCCTTCGTTTTCGGAACCTTCTTCACATTCCTCACCAAAGTGTAATCCACAGGCACGTTTTCGGAATGCTTTGCCCGCGAATGGTAAGCCGCGATCGTCCCCGCCAGTTTTACAAGCTCCGGGGTGAGCTCCTTGCACCGCAAAATGGTGTGGGCTCCGGGTGCGCCCTGCACATGGAAGAAATAATCGTTTTTGTTGGCCAATTCATGGGTCAGGTAATTGTTTTGGAGATTGTTTTTCCCGACCATGATCAGAGCCCCGTCCGCGGTTTCGTAAGTCGTGATTTGCGGTTTCTGCCTGTTTTTTCTGGTCTTTTGCTTTTCTTCCGGACGCAGTTCCTCAAGGATTTCGCGGATTTCAGAAATCCCTGCGCCTTGCAGCTGCAGGGCTAACGTTTCCCAGTAAAGCAATTCCGCTTCCGTCGCCTTGATTTGTTCTTCGAGAATGGCAACCGTTCTTTTCGCCTTTTTGTATTTTAAGAAAATCTCTTCCAGGTTTTCCGCGGGGGATAGTTCCGGATTGAGGGTAATCAGAAGTTTTTGGTTGCCTGCGTAAAAATCTTCGACTTCGATGGCGGCGGCCCCCTCGGGGACGAGATGGAGATTCGCGCCCAGGAGGTTGCCGATTTTCTCGAGCCCAAGTTTTTCCTGCGCTTCGCGGAATTCTTCCTTCTGTTTCCGCATCTTTTCCGCCGCTCGGTTGCCTTCCCTTTGGATTCGCTGCTCCAGTTTCCTCTGTTCGGAATTGAGGATGTCCTGTTCCCTTATTTCGAGGTAGTAGTGTTCAAGCAGGAGCGAAAGGGAAGGGAATGAGGTGGTCTCCCCGCCCAGATGCCGGAGGGGAAAGCAATAGAAATGGTCTTTATTAACGGTTTTGATCAGAACGGGTTCGGTTTTGGAATTGACGATGCCGACATCGTTTTGAAATCTGATTTCCGCATACAATATCTTGGAGACACCCTGGTATTGGTTGTATTCGAGCACCCGGTTGTTATTGTAGGGGTTGATGCGGCCGCGATCGTCGGGAAGCTCGTATTTTGCTTTCGGAACGATGATTCTTTTGTCGCTGAGGAAATAGGTTTTCTTCAAACAGTCAATGATCAGGCCCTCTTCGTCCAATAGAATCAGATTCCCGTTCCTGCCAAAGAGTTCGAGGACGAGTTTCATTTGTTTCGGAAACCCGAGCTCGTCGTGGGAAGCGAGCGTGATGAGCACGACCCTGTCGTTACCTGCCTGTTCCGCCGAGAGAATCCTGCTCCCTTCCAGATGCTTTTTCAGCTGAATGAACAGAGGAAAACTTTGCTTTCCCCGAACATAGGGAGCGTTCAGGAAACGGAAGTGGCAGCTGTCCGCATGGAAATCGAGGAGGAGTTCCTTTCTGTTTGCGAGGACGAAAACGAAGCTGTTCCTGTCCAGATTATGGATGCGGTTTATTCTTTGGCCGATCAAATCGGGCTTCACTTCTTCCAGGAGATGCCTGATGAATACACCGTCAAAACTCATGTCAATCACCGCGTACATTTTAACACAAACGGTTCCAAAAAACAAAAAAAACTTTAAGTTTATACGAGATTGTGTTATAATGAATGTTATCAGACGGTGATTATGGATGAAGCTGAATGACAGAGGATTATTGATAGTATTATCCGGTCCTTCCGGGGTGGGAAAAGGTACCGTGAGAAGCGCCCTTTTCCAAATGAAAGGGCATGATCTCGTATATTCGGTATCGATGACTACCAGGAAACCCCGTGAAAACGAAGTCCACGGCCGGGAATATTATTTTGTATCCAGGGAAAAATTTGAAGATTGCATCCGCGCGGGAAAAATGCTCGAGTATGCGGAGTTTGTCAACAATTATTACGGGACTCCCCTGGAGCCGGTGCAGGAACTTCTCAACGCCGGCAAAGAGGTTGTTTTGGAAATCGAAGTCCAGGGAGCGACCCAGGTCCGGGAAAAAATGAAGGATGCGGTTCTGATCTTCATCGCCCCGCCTTCAATGGATGCATTGTATGAAAGGCTCACCTCGAGGGGGACGGAACCGCCCGAAATAATCCGGCAACGGATTGAAAAGGCGAAGAGGGAAATCTGCCTTGCCTACATGTATGATTACATCGTCGTCAACGATACCGTGGAAAACGCGGCCGACAAAATCATGGCGATCATTCGCGCCGAACATGCCAGGGTGGAAAGGACGATCCATAAGTATAAAGAATTGCTGGAGGTAAATGATGAGTCAAAATAGAGACGGGATGCGTTATCCTTCCATCGACCAGTTGGTTTCGAAAGCCAAATCGAAATACAAGCTCGTGGTCGGAACCGCCAAAAGGGCGCGCGACATCAGCAAGGGCGCCAAAGTTTTGGTCGAAGATCCCAACAGCAAGAAAAACATCGGGATCGCATTGGAAGAGATTTACCATGACAAGATAATCGTAAGTGACAAAAACCAGGCCGACTAGGCCTTTTTTTTCTTGAATAGGAAATAACAGGCATATTGAAAAAAGCTGGAAAAATGACGAAAAAAGGAGTATAATCAAAGCAGAGATGTTTAGTATGACTTTTAGAATGTGGAGTCCCTTTCATGGGCTGGGGCGGGCAGGTTAGCTTGCTCGGCATGGAATTCAATCCCGTCTATCTCTTGGTGACGCTCCTCTTCGGCCTGGCGGTATATTTCTTTTTCGGCGTAATCGGGCATTTTTTTTCGCGTCTCCATGAGCAGAGAGCGGGACTGGAAAAATTTCATCGGACTTAAGACAAAGGGGGAACACCCCTTTTTATTTTTGAATTTTTTCAACATACATTACTTTTTTTTCCCGATGTTTTGTGTTATGATATATATAGAAATGAGGTAATAGGGATGTTTGCGAAAGTGGTTGTGGATGTTCCCAGCAGCAATACCGACGACACCTTCACATATTCCGTCCCGGAGCAGCTCGCGGCCTTCGTGCGCGTCGGTTCCCGGGTATATGTGGAATTCGGTTTTCAGAGGGTATTGGGATATGTGCTTGCCCTTGAAGAGGAAACCGATTTTTCCGGGAGCCTCAAACCGATATTGGACGTCATTGATTTTGAGGAGAGGCTCGCTCCGGAACAGATTGAGCTCGCGAAGAAAATCGCCGCGGATACAAAAACCTATCTCACGAGCGCGCTTGCGCTGATGTATCCTTCCTTTTTGAAAAGCAAGGTGAGGAAGTTCCTGCAGATTCTTGACGCCCCCGCGCTCGATCAGGAAGTCGCTTCCCTTTTCGGAAACCAAAAAAGAATCCCGCTGACGGGAGAGGTTTTAAAAAAATATGAGCTTGTAAAAAGGGAAATCGAGAAGGGGAATCTGGAAATTACAACCCAATTCTACCGCTACGGAAAAAACAAAACCGAGAAATATTACCGCTTAAAAAGAAACGATTACGGGCATCTCTCCCCGAAGAGATGCGATGTTTTGGATTTTGTGAAGGCGCGGGGGGAGGCAACGCTGGATGAGATATTGGAAAACACCGGCTCCAGCGATTATCTCGTCGGCCGCTTGGTGAAGGACGACTACCTGCTCTTTGATGAGCGCGTGCCCCTCTACACCCCTTTGGAAGAAATCCGTGCCATGCAGGCGGAATTCAATTTTGAGCAGCAGCAGCTCAAGGAGAAGTTTTCGAAACTCTCCGGGAAGCCATTTTTGCTGCACACGAACGACGAGGAATTCAAACTTGATTTTCTGCTCGCGCTGGCCGTGGAAACCGTTTCTCAGGGCAAGCAGGTCCTGATTGTCGCGCCCACTCTGCTCGTCCATGCCCGGATTTGGGAGCATTTCCGAAAAAACACGCGGGGATACCGGCTCTTTGCCTTCTCCTCGAAACTTTCCAACAGCGAATACTACCATAATTATGCCAATGTCAGAAACCAAAACGCCGACATCGTCATCGGCATGAAAAGCCATGTCTTCCTGCCCCTGAACAGGCTCGGCCTGATCGTGATGCTGGACGAGGAAGATCCGAATTACCATGTGGAGCAGACGCCCAAATACAGCGTTCTGGAAGTGTTGAAATTCCGCAGCGGTTGGCAGCAGGCCAAACTCTTGCTCACTTCCTCGGCGCTTAGGGTGGAAAGCTATTATAATTATTATTTCGCTCGTTATTTTTACCTGGAATATGTCATTCCCCGGGAAGTCAGGACGAGACTCGTGAACATGAGGAGAGAAGCGGGCGACCTGCTTTTGAGCGAAGCCCTGAGGCGCTCACTCAGGGAAAAGCTGGGGGCGGGGGAGGTTTCTTTGCTGATTTTAAACAATCTCAGCTACAGCACCGACGTGATCTGCGAGCATTGCGGCCATTTCCAAAAATGCCCGCTCTGCCGGGCAGGGCTCGTCTATCACAAGCAGAAGAACACCTACCGCTGCCCGAGCTGCAACCAAGAGCCTGCCCGGGTGGTTTGCGAAAACTGTGGGAAAAGCAAATTCAAGCATTTCGGCTTCGGTTTGGAGCGGCTCAAAGAAAGGCTCAGAGAACTGTTTCCGGCGGCGCGGATAACCCAGGTCGACAGCGAATCGATGCAGGAAAAGGATGCCTATGAGGATTTATTTTCCCGGTTGGAAGAAAACGAAATCGACATCGTCATCGGCACCAACCAGCTTGCGGGGCTCTACCACAGGAACATCAAACTCATCGGCATCATCAGTTTGGACAGCATCCTGAACAGGAACGATTACCGGAGCAGCGAGATTTTGTTTGGGCTCATCTCAAAAATCAGCCGCCATGAGGCAGAGGTCATTCTGCAGGGATACAATCTCAACCATCCGGCGATCCGTTTCGCTTTGGAAAATGATTTTGAATCCTTTTATGAATACGAAATCGAAAACAGAAAGAATTTCAATTATCCGCCCTTCGCGGAATTCAATAAACTGGAGATCAGCGGCGAGTACAGGGATGTTTATTATTATGCCAATTACTTCAAGAAAATCGGCGCCAGGCTCCTGAAAGGCGAATTTCTCGGCCCCGTTTATGACGGAAAGATCAAGGGCGTGCGCCTCCTGATCAAGCACCAGAATTTCGAAAGATTGTCGAAACTCTTGGACGAGGTGAACAAAAAATTCGCCCCGAAGAAGCTGCTGGTCAATTTTGAAAGATACCCGAATTAGGAGCGTGTAGATGAGGATAATTTTCATGGGAACCCCGGATTTTGCGGTTCCGATTTTGGACAGGATTCTGAGCCGCCACGAGGTGGTTCTTGTCGTGACTCAACCTGACAGCTATTCCAAACGGAAAAGGAAATACCTTCCTTCCCCGGTCAAGGAATATGCTTTGGAAAAAGGGCTTCGCCTTTTCCAGCCCGACAGCATCAGAAAGGAAAAGGATCCGATATTGGAAATCCCCTGCGATTTGATCGTGACCGCGGCCTACGGGCAGTTCGTGCCGAAGGTCCTGCTCGTTCATCCCCGCCTGCAAGCGATCAATGTCCACGGTTCCCTGCTCCCCAAGTACCGGGGCGGGGCGCCGATTCAAAGAGCGCTGATCGAAGGGGAGACGAAAACCGGCATATCCATCATCTACATGACTCCGAAAATGGATGCCGGGGATATCCTCATGCAAAGAGAAATTCCGATCGAAGATGGGGATGATGCCGACAGTCTCTTCAAAAAGCTGAGCCTTCTCGGGGCGGAGATGATTCTGGAGGCCATCGACGGCCTGGAAGCGGGGACGATTGTGCCCGTCAGGCAGGATGAAAATGAGGTCACCTTCGCCTATAATCTCACCAAGGAGGACGAAATCCTTGATTTCCGGAAAACCGCCCGTGAAATCCGGAACCGGATCAGGGGGCTTTCCTCCAATCCCGGCGCCCATTTCTTCCTGGACGGCGTCCAGGTCAAGGTATATGCGGGCCGGGTTGCATCCTACATGGCGGAAGCGGAACCGGGGAGGATTGTGAAGGTTGGGAAGGATTTTTTTGGAATCAGCTGTGGCGGAAACACCGTCATTGAGATTACGGAAATCCAGATTCCTTCCAAGAAGAGAATGAGCGTGCGGGATTTCCTGAACGGCAGCGGAAGAGAGATGATTTTAATTGGCAAGGAGATAGATCAATGAAACCAAGGGTTTATTATTCGCGACAGGAGATGTTTAAACTGAACCGCGACCGGCTTTTGGAGCGCGGGGTTACGATTGAGGATATTGCGGAAATCGCTTTTATGCAACAAGCCCGCTATAACAAAAACATTTCGATGCGCGTCTGCATCGAGAGCGTTGAGAAAATTCTTTCTTACAGGGACATTTTCCATCTTGTGCAACTGAGCATTGAGATTGACAGGCTTGCGGAAGAGGGCGGATTCAGGAGTCCGATCCAGGAGATTATCCGCGCCGATTTGGGCATGTTCGGCATCGACGAAGTCTTCGGTTTGACCATCGCCCAACTCTACGGCACGATCGGCCAGACCAATTTCGGCGACATCGATGTGAACAAACCCGGGATCGTCAAAAGGCTCAACGAAGATGGGAAGAAGGGGGATTGCTGCCACACTTTCTTGGACGATGTCGTGGGCGCGATCGCGGCCGCAGCTTCGACGCGCGTCGCGCAGATCATCAGCGAAGAGGAAGCGCGGAAGGATCCTCATTTTGAACCGATGCAATTACCATTGGAATGGAAGGAGGAGAATTGATGCAAAAGAAATTGCAGTCGGGTTTGCTTTTGGGACCCGACGGCAATCTGCTTGAAGCGGGATATGCCACGGAACTGGTGAAAGATTACAATCCGGAGAATGTCCGGACCAGCAAAATGCGCCTCAAGGAATGGGATTATTACTACATCGGAAACAACGATTACGGCCTCGCGCTGACCATCGCCGACAATTATTACCATGGTTTGGGGAGCATCTCTTTCCTTGACTTTGCAAACAAAGATTATGTCACGAAGAGCGTCCTCACCATCATGCCCAAGGGGCGGACGAATCTGCCCAGGACTTCCAAAATCGGCGACGTGCATTTTCGGAAAAAGAATCTGCGCCTGGAATTTTTGAATGACGGGAAAACGCGCCGCCTGATCGGCAACATGAAGGATTTCCGAAAGGGAGAAGACATCAAAATCGATGTCATTCTTTCCGACGAGCCCCAGGATTCGATGGTCATCGCCACCCCCTTTAAAAAACCCAAGCATTTTTATTACAACCAAAAAATCAATTGCCTGCGGGCGGAAGGGAGTTTCAAAATCGGCGACCGGGAATATGTCTTTGCGCCTGACTCATCCTTCGGCGTCCTCGATTGGGGCAGGGGCGTGTGGACCTATAAAAACACCTGGTACTGGTCCTCGCTTTCTTCCGTCTTGGAAGGCGTGAGAATCGGATTCAATTTCGGTTACGGATTCGGGGACACCTCCGCCGCGAGCGAGAACATGGTTTTTTATGACGGGAAGCATTACAAGCTTGACGATGTCAGGTTTGAAATTCCCCGCGACAGCAGGGGCCGCTACGACTACCTGAAAACCTGGAAGATTCTGTCGGGGGACGGGCGCGTCAACCTTGATTTCGAACCGGTTTTTGACCGCTATGACAACATCAATGCTTTGATCATCGCTTCCGAGCAGCATCAGGTTTTCGGAAAATTTTCCGGTACCCTGCCCTTCGAAGACAGGCTGCTTGAAATCAACGGCCTTGTGGGCTTTGCGGAGAGGGTTTCCAACCGCTGGTGAGATCATGAAAAAACCGGGGCAATTGCCCCGGTTTTTTGTTTGGGTATTTTACTTTGAATCGTCCTTCTTCTCATCGGAAAAGATGAAATATTCATCGGTAAAGGAATCGGCAGGAAAGACGATTTCCCTTCTCGCATTCTCAAATTTTACATAATAATTATTATTCCCGATAATTCTAATGATTTCACCCTTACCGTATTTCTTATGTTTTACGATTTTTCCCACCTTTAGCATTCGCATTCCTCCAATCCTTTGTCATTTAAACAGTTATATTATATCAAATCCGCATCCTTTTTTCAAGTTCTTCAGTTTTCGAAAATTTCTGAAAAAACATAGTTGTTTATTCTTTACATAAATTACAGTTTTTGGTAAAATTTATCTGATTTTGTATAAATACGGAAGGTTGGGGAGAGGAAATGAAGCATGACTTTAACCAGAAAAACGGCATGGAAATGGCATATCCTCACGCCGAAAAATCTGTCTGCAGCAAGCTGTTCAAGTCGCTGCTCAGAACTCCGAGTTTACAGGAAAAAATTCTGGTGGACAAGGTTGATTTATTGGAACTTCTCGACAATCTGGAAAAGCTGAGGCTTTTGCATAGCATCAGCATCGAACTTCTTCGCGAGGATGAGGTTCAGTCCCTGTATGAGAAATTTATGGATGCGGCGCTGGCGATCATGAATGCCGATTTTGCGACCATGCAATTGTTGGTGACAACCGCTGACGGAGAGAAATTGCGTCTGCTTGCAAGCCGTGGGTTTGACCAGGAAACAATCAAAAACTGGGAATGGGTCGACGGAAGTTCGGGGCGCACGAGCTGCGCCGAAGCCCTGCTTACCGGGAAGAGAGTCCTCATTTCCGATGTGGAAAAACACGGACCCTTGCGTGGAACCGCGGAGTTGGAGAATTACCGGCGGGCAGGGAGCCGTGCTTCTTTGTCGACACCCCTATATTCCCGCAGCGGAAAAATGCTTGGAATGATATCGACGCATTGGAAGAGCCCCTACCGGCCCAGCGAAAACCAATACGGCATGTTTGACGTGATAGCGCGGGAAGCCGCCGACTTGATTGAACGGAAATTGACCGAAGAAAAATTGGTTATAAAAAAACAGAAGCTTGAAAAGAAATGCGAACAGCTCGCGCACTTAAAGCAGGTCGCGGCCGAGGCGCTCAAAGCGAAATCTGAGTTTCTCGCCAACATGAGCCATGAAATCAAAACTCCACTCAATGGAATCATCGGCATGGTTGACTTGCTCATGATGTCCGATCTGAACGCTTCCCAAAAGAAGATGGTCACTGCGATCAAACATTCCTCGCTCCGTTTGTTGGAACTCATCAGGAATCTCCTCGAGCTTTCTGAGATCGATGAACTTGAGTTGAAACAGGAAACTTTGGATTTTTGGGCTTTCCTCGATGAGAAACAGGCTTTGTATGCGGAACTTGCAAAGAAAAAAGGATTGGAGTTTCGGTTTGAAAGGGACGTGCCGCGGCGGATAGTCGCGGACAAACTGCGCCTTGGCCAGATATTGGACAATTTGGTCGGAAATGCCCTGAAGTTTACGGAAAAAGGTTGGATTGAACTTACGGCAAGGAAACTGAAAAGCGAAGGAAACAGAGCCGAAATTCTGATTGCGGTGACTGACACCGGCATCGGCATCAGGGAAGAGGAATTTCCGAAAATTTTTGATTATTTTACGCAGGCTGATGACACTGCCTCGAAAAAATACCAGGGAGCCGGCCTGGGCCTGCCGATTGCGAAGAATCTGGCCAAACACATGGGCGGGGATGTGTTTGTTGAAAGCGAGAGCGGGAAGGGGAGCACCTTCCGTTTCGTGTTTGTTGCGGAAGAGGAAAGCGGGGTGCCGAGGATTTTGCTTGTTGAAGACGACCGCGTCAACCAGAACGTCATCGCTTTGTTCTGCGAGCATCTGGGTTGGGATATCGAAATCGCTGGTGACGGGATATCCGCACTGGAAATCTTGAAAGAAAAAGAAAAGGACATCGTTCTGCTAGACATACAGCTGCCGGGAATGAACGGTTTTGAAGTCGCGAAAAGCATCAGGAAAAAACTCGGGAATGAGGTTCCGATCATCGCCGCCACCGCCTATGCCGATGCCGATACGGAAAAAAAATGCTATGCTGCGGGGATGGATGAATTTCTAACCAAACCCCTCGACTTGAGTGTCTTGAAAGACTCCGTCCTCCGTTGGTTTTCTTCGGGACGCAACGCGGAGACAAAATTTAATTGAAATGCAAACCCCTATCGGGGTTTCAGAGCGTTGACAAAGTCAACGCTCATTTAATTTTAATATAGACATATTTAAAAAGTGGGAGAAAAGGATTTATATTATCTATTTATTATATCATTTTGTTATAAAATAACTAATATTTTATACTGTAGTGGAAAAAAAATAAAACTACTCTTTTAGGATTTCCTAAAAAAGTAGTTTGTCAACAGGCTGAAACCCCTATCGGGGTTTTTCTTTTTGCCTACACAAAACGGATTTTGCCTAATAATATAATACTGTATCATTGATTAAGGAGGTCAAAGAGTGGTACTAGAATTAAAAGACGTTTCGATGAAATTCTGCACTAAGGAAGGCAATCTCGAAGTTCTTGACAAGATAAATTTCTCAATCCGCGAAGGAGAAATCGTCGCTTTGGTCGGGCCTTCGGGCAGCGGAAAGACTACCGCCCTGAACATCATCGCCGGGTTGTTGAAACCCACCGGCGGGGAAGTTAAGGCCAGGGGTGACATCGGCTACATGTTCCAAAGAGACAATCTCCTGGAGTGGCGGACGATTTACAAAAACGTCATTTTGGGTTTGGAAATCCAAAAAAAACTGACCCCCGAAAACATCGAAAAAGTTAAAAGGATGCTTAAGACCTACGGACTCTGGGAATTCAGAAACTGCCATCCTTCCGAACTCTCCGGGGGAATGAGGCAGCGCGTGGCCTTGATCAGGACGCTCGCCACGGGACCGGAACTATTGCTTTTGGATGAGCCCTTTGCTTCCTTGGATTATCAGACGAAATTATTGGTGAGCGAAGATATATATAAAATCATCAAGAAGGAAAAGAAATCTACCATCATCGTCACGCATGATTTGAGCGAAGCAATCAGCATGTCCGACAGGATCATCATTCTCACCGACAGGCCGGCCAGGGTCATGAACATCTATGAGATCGAACTCACTTTGGACGAAGAAAGAACGCCGCTCACCGCGAGGAAATCTCCTGATTTCCGAATATATTTTGAAAAACTGTGGAGGGATCTGAATGAAAAAATGCCTAAGCAAGGAATATAGATTCGAAAAATTGAAACTCATCCTGTCTCAGATCTCACTGCTGATTTTTTTCCTCGGTCTTTGGGAAATCGGGGCAAGAATCGGGCTTCTTGACGAATTCTTCTTTTCCAAACCTTCCTCGGTCGCGGTTCTTTTCTGGAAATACCTGAGGACCTACGAAATCTTCAAGCACATATCCATTTCCCTCTTGGAGACGATTCTTGGCATCACGATCGGGAGCGCCGCGGGGATTTTGATCGCGACCATCCTTTGGGCCAGCGAAAGGCTTTCCAAATTGCTCGAACCGTTTCTGATAATTCTGAACGCGCTTCCGAAAACCGCGCTCGCACCGATAATGATTATCTGGGCAGGCACCGGGGTCAGGGGCATCGTGCTCGTGGCAATTTCAATTTTAATCATTGTCACAATCATTTCCACCTACAATTATTTCATTAACATCGAACCGGAAAAGATTCTGATGATGAAGAGTTTCCGCGCCAACAAATTCCAGATTTATACAAAACTCATCTTCCCGAGCAATCTTGTGAACATCATCAGCGTTGTAAAAATCAACATCGGTTTGGCTTGGGTGGGCGTCATTGTCGGGGAATTCCTGGTGTCCAGGGCAGGAATCGGCTATCTGATCATGTACGGGGGCCAGGTCTTCCGTTTGGATTTGGTCATGATGGGCGTTGTCATTTTAAGTTTGCTTGCATATATTATGTATGAGATTGTGAATCTGATTGAAAAAATCTTATTGAAAAAGCGAGGGAAAGGAATTTGAATTTTTTTAGGAAATTGCTGATTTTTGTTGTTTTGGTGATCGCGGCGCTGGCCGTCGGCTGCCGAAAATCCGACAAAACCAAGGTTAAGTTGGCGGAGGTCACGCACTCAGTTTTTTATGCTCCCCAGTATGTGGCGATGAAATTGGGCTATTTTGAAGAAGAGGGATTGGAAATCGATCTGATCCTCACGCCCGGGGCAGACAAAGTCATGGCCGCCCTTTTAAGCAAGGATGTCCACATCGGACTCTGCGGTCCGGAAGCGGCGGTCTATGTCTACAACCGCGATCATAAGGATTTCCCGGTGTCTTTCGCGCAACTAACGCAGAGGGACGGAAGTTTCTTGGTGGCGCGTGAACCGATAGAAAACTGGGATTGGTCAATGCTTAAAGGCAAATCCATCCTCGGTGGCAGAAAGGGCGGCATGCCGGAAATGACCCTGGAATATGTGCTGAAAAGCAAGGGCTTGGAAGTCGGCCGCGACGACCCCACGAAGGAAGTGTTGGTCAGAACGGACATTGAATTCGCGGCGATGGCCGGAGCTTTCGAGGCAGGCCAGGGAGACTACACGACGCTCTTCGAACCGACCGCGACCGCGATGGAGAAGCAGGGCAAGGGCTATGTCGTCGCTTCGATCGGAGCGGAATCGGGGGATCTGCCCTACACTTGCTATCATGCCGCAAAGTCCTACATCGAGAAGAATCCGGACATTATTCAAAAATTCGTTAACGCAATTTACAAAGGCCAACAATGGGTTAAGGAGCACAGCGCCAGGGAGATTGCGGAAACGATTGCTTCGTATTTTCCGGAACTTTCTTTGGATGATCTCACGGCAGTCACCCAAAGACACAAGGACATCGACGCTTGGCAGGAAAACCCGTATTTCGGGAAAGACGGGTATGAGCGGATGCTTGACATCATCGAAATGGCCGGAGAACTCACCGACAGGCCTCCCTATGAGGAGTTGATTGACACAAAATTCACGGCAAAATTCGTTAATTAAAGAATGGTTTTTCAATCATTCTTTTTTTACCGGAGGTTACGCATACTACAATATCTGCGCCCCAGTAGGGGCATTTTTTAGAAGAAATTTTTTTCAAAATTTTATCCTGACGTCATTTCCCGGAAATACTTGAGAAAAAAATTGACATTTCTCTATGTTTTTTTATGAAAATATGATAAAATATCTTTAGATGAAGCAAATGCGAAAAATTGCGAGTTTTGAAGTTGATCACAAATCCTTGCTTCCTGGCATCTATGTTTCAAGAAAAGATTCGCTCGGGGCGGAGACCGTGACCACCTTCGATCTTAGGTTCACGAGGCCCAATCATGAACCGGTGTTGGAAAATGCCGGCATTCATACCATTGAACACTTGGGCGCGGTATATTTAAGGAATCATCCCGAATGGGGGAAGCGGATCATTTATTTTGGGCCGATGGGGTGCAGGACCGGATTTTACCTCGTGCTTGGGGGTGATTTCCGCTCGGAAGACATCGTGGAACTCATTCAAGGGATGATTGAATCCATCTCCTCACATGAAGGTGAAATTCCCGGCGCCACGGCTGCGGAATGCGGGAACTTCATGGAACATGATTTGTTCCAAGCCAAAGCCTACGCCGAAAAATTTAAAAAAGAAGTTCTCGATGTTCAAAATCCTGAGCAGTTCTATTACCGGTAATAGAATACCAATTTTTAGTGCTGAAAAAAACGGTTGTTCATTTGTTTTATTGGGTGAGGGGTTGTCTGAAACAAAACACATTGTCAAACACTGACAATTTCAGAGCGTTGACAAAGTCAACGCTCATTTAATTTTAATATAGACATATTTAAAAAGTGG
>LFRY01000061.1:0-5905 GCA_001512995.1 Acholeplasmatales bacterium DTU067 | reverse complement strand
TGGAAAAAAAATAAAACTACTCTTTTAGGATTTCCTAAAAAAGTAGTTTGTCAACAGGCTGACATTGTCAGACACTGACAATTTTTCTTTTTCTGGAGAAAGGAGTTTAGAAGTAGGAATATGGTACTAACGGTTTTGATTCCGAGCGCAGTTCTGCTTACGATATACATATTATTTTTAAGAAAAAAGAATCTGGATGAGAAAATGCTGAAGGTTCTGGGAGTGATTGTGTTTATAGGCTACTCTCTGCAGCTCTGGTACAGACTCCCCCTGGACAGAACCGTTGCTTTGAGGGGCGGGCCGCTCAGCCCTTTCATGACGGTGGTTGTCGTCATCGTTCGCTGGCTCACAGGCGCCCTCGCCCTTGTCGGCATTTCCTCTCCTTTTTTCAAAAGCAAAAGCTTTAAAAACATCATGATTTTCATATCCCCCTTCGTTTTGCTTTTGAATCTCATTTTCTTCAAACAGAACAACATTGCCTATTTCGGGGAACAATCCTTGTTTTTTACCGAAGCCAGGTTTTACGCGATTCTGGCAATGCTCATCGCTCTGTCGGTGGAGACGGGAATTCTCATTCTGAATCTGAAGAAGCTTCCGACGCGGAGGGAAGTCGGGAAGATGTTTTTGGTCTTTTTCTTGCTTCTTCCCACGATGTTTCCCCAAGCCGGTTTGAGGATCTTTTTCGGGAGGCTGGGCTCGGTCACGAATGATTTCACCCTCGTGCACAGGCTCACGGTTTATTTCAGTTTTCTCATCATGCCTGTGATCTATATTTTTATGAAGAACGAAAGCATGGATAACAAAAGGCTTTTGTTGGTCGTGCTTTCCATATCTTCCGTATTTCAGTTCCTCTATGTCAAGAGGGATGGGCTGGCGGGGCTGCCCTTCCATCTCTGTAACACGGCTCTCTTCCTGATGCTCATCTCCTTTGTTTTTAACTCAAAAAGCACTTTTTATTTTAATTATTTCGTCAATGTGCTCGGCGCGCTCTGCGCGATCATTCTTCCGAACATCAGCGAAGATGCTTTCACCCTTGGCAGCGTCGGTTTCTGGTACAACCACATCTATGCCTTTATCCTGCCGATACTCGCGGTCGCATTGGGGGTTTTCCCGCGTCCGGTCTTTAAGATGATGCGGAGCGCCATCCTCATCTTTACGATTTACTTCGTTTCAATGATGATTGTAAACGCCTGGTTCAACAACTACACCAAGGTTGACTATTTCTTCCTTTACAGCGATTTTTTGGCCAGGAAATTCCCTTTCGCCCATGACATAAGAGACAACAACATTCTTTATTTCACAGGCGGAGATTTGGTTTTCAAATTCTACTGGCTCTATAATCTCCTGATATACATAGGTTTCATCATTCTGATGTTCCTTGCCTGGGCGGTTTACGACTATCTGTTCAAAGTCGCGGATGCGCACGGTGCTTTGCGGATGAAGTTGAAAAAAGATAGGATGGACATCCTGCAGTTAAGAAAAGAATTGCGGGGAAGGCCGCTAACCGAACCGTTGAATTTGGAGGGTGTGAACATGATAAAAATCGAAAACTTTACGAAAATATATGGGAACGCAAAAAAGCCGGCGGTTGAGGATTTCAGCCTGGAAGTCTATTCGGGCGAAGTTTTCGGATTCATCGGCCATAACGGCGCCGGAAAATCCACGACCATCAAATCCCTGGTCGGGATTCAGAGCATCACTTCCGGAAGGATGGAAATTGCGGGCTACGACATAGCCAAGCAACCGATTGAAGCAAAACTTAGAATCGGTTATGTCTCCGACAACCACGCTGTCTACGAAAGGCTGACCGGCAGGGAGTACATCAATTATGTCGCGGACCTCTATCTTGTTCCCCAGGAAGAACGCGACGAAAGGATCGAGAAATATGTCCGGATGTTCAATCTGGAGCATGCGATCGACAATGAAATCAAATCCTATTCCCACGGGATGAGGCAGAAAATCGTCGTGATTGCTTCCTTGATCCACAATCCGAAGGTTTGGATTCTGGACGAGCCTCTGACGGGTTTGGATCCGATGAGTTCCTACCAGATTAAAAAATGCATGCGCGAGCATGCGGACAACGGCAACATCGTCTTTTTCTCCAGCCATGTCATCGAAGTCGTGGAGAAGATCTGCGACCGGATCGCAATCATTTCCGATGGCAAACTTCAGGGAATCTACAGGCTCGATGATCTGAAAGAAGAGGGGATTTCCCTTGAAGAATTGTACATGCGGCATGCGAAGGAGCAATGGGCATGAAGGCGGCTTACAAGCGGCTGAAAATAATGACGCTCCTGCAGATTTCCAATAAGCACAAATTGAAGAAACCGGAAAATATTAAGGCGCTAATCGCGAAAGGTGCCATCAGGTTTTTCTTCATGCTGGTGATCGCGGCTGCTTGCGCAGGACTGTTAATGCTCTTGGTTGACATCATCGGCATCCCGAAGAACGCAAACCTGCTCACCTTTTTCATCGTGATTCTGCAGGCCTTCTCGATTCTTGCCTGCACCATGGGGCTGTCGGAAAATCTCTATCTCGCAAAGGACAATCCCATTTTGCTGTCCTACCCGGCTCTTCCGAACGAGGTTTTCATCAGCAAACTTCTCGTGTATTTCATATATGAATTCATCAAAAGCTTTTCCTTCATCCTGCCCTTTTTTCTGGGTTTTGGGTTTGCTTTGAAGATGCTGAGCCCGGCCTATATACTGAACAGCCTGCTGATGACCATCATTCTGCCGTTCTTTCCGGTATTGATCGGAGCGCTCGTCACGATTCCTTTGGTTTATCTCAGAAGATTCTTGCGGTTTCATCCCCTCATTAAATTCTTCCTGACATTGGTTTTGTTTGGGGGCGGATTCGTGCTGCTCACGCGCCTCGTGAAGCTCCTACCCGATCCTCTCAGGATCTTAGCGATGTACGACATTTTCGTGGACCAAATGAAAGCCATCATCGTTTCCGTAAATAAGTGGAGTCTGTTTTACGGGCATGTCGGGAACATCTTTTTCGGAACGGGAACGGGCTTGGACTATTTGATTGTTTTCGGAATCCTTCTGGCTTTGGTGCTTTTGATTGTCTTCGTCTCGCGGCCCCTTTATTTCAAAATGGCTTCGCGGACGTCCGAACAGGCCAATCTGAAAGCCCACAAACAGGCAAACAAAGCCCACAAGAACACCTTCCTCACGTTCTTGAGAAAAGAATGGATTTTGACGATCAGGAATCCCAGCGAATTCATCAACAATTACTCCTTCATCTTCGCCCTCCCCTATGTCTTTTATCTGATGATGTCAATTTTCGTCAGGGTCGACAGGAACGAACTAGGGGACATCATGACGGTCACTTTCTCGATGCTGATCGCGCTCCTGATGGCGACCGCATCCAACACCGCCAGCGCGATGGCCGTCTCCGCCGAAGGCCAGGAGTTTGTGTTGGTTAAAATTGCGCCGGGGAAGACGTCGAACATGGCTTGGGCGAAAATCCTCTTTAATTTCGTTTTTTCCAGCCTGATGATTGCCCTGAGCTATCTGCTTTTCATTCTTCTTGCGGAGCATGCCATTTGGAAAGCGGATCTCTTCCTGATGATGTTCTGCACCATTCTGATCAACAGCGGCATGGTACTTTGGTCCTTCCAGATTGACATGCTCAATCCGAAACTGCGGGAATACGCCGCGACCGGAGCGCTTGCCCATGCGCAGAACTATTCACGCTCGATTCTGCTCGGTTTTCTTTGGTCAATTTTCTTCACCGCGCTCTTCATTCTCTTCTATATCGACAAGAGCAGCACGGTTGCGCTGAGAAACCTGAAGATAATCGCTTCGGCAGTGGCTTTCTTTCTCGCAAGAATCTATCTTTTCTCCCGCTATTTGAGAGCCTATTTCAAGGAAATAGAGTTTTAGGAGGAAACCATGAATAAAAAAATCGTTGCTCTGTTTCTGTTTGTCTTTTGCGTCATCGCGGTGGTGGCGATCGGCGTTTTCGGGAAAGTGCCCGACCCTGCCAGCATCATCCGCGTCGAAGAGATATATTTCATTGACCCTTCACGACCCGAACATGATTTTGAGTGCGAGCTCAACGATGACGGGGAGAAGGTCATCTACATCCAAAGAGGAAACAAAACTCACCAGCTTTATTGGCGGATTAAGCCTGAGAACGCGACCGACCAATCAGTGAGTTTTGTAAAAATGGCGAACGGGGACTTTTTCGAGGTCGATGCCAACGGACTCATCACTTTTACAGAAGAAGTTTCCATTACCATAAAAATTCAAAGCAACATAAAGGATTTAAAATCGGACATCGTCAACATCGAATTCATCGGCAGGCCATCTTCCGATGAAGATGAAAATCCGTTCGACTAATTGGAGGGGTTTATGATTAAAAAGAGAATAGGAATTCTAGCATTCATATTATTTGCCCTGCTCTTTGCCGGCTGCATCACCCGGAGTGCCCTGGTCACTTTTGAAAGCAACGGCGGGACTCCGGTGCAAGATGTCCTGGTTCCGATCGGAGGAACCTTGGAAGAGCCGAAAGAACCGACCAAAGAGGGTTATGAATTCGGCGGCTGGTATTCGGACATGGATCTGAATGAGGAATATGATTTCCAAAAACCAGTCGAAAAAAACATGACGCTCTATGCCAAATGGATTCCCGCAAAATACACCATCACCTGGGATACCATGGGCGGTTCGGAGATTGAGCCGACGGAAGTGAGCTATAAAGGATCGATTAAGGCTCCGGAAGAACCGGTCCGCGAGGGCTATGTTTTCAAGGGTTGGTATTACGAACCAGAACATGAAACTCCCTTTGATTTCCGGACTCTGATGCCGGCCCAGGATTTCACGCTCTATGCCCTCTGGGAACTCGGAGAATACACTGTCACGTTTGAAACATTCGGCGGTTCCGCGATCGCTCCCATCGAAGGCACTTATGGGGATGAATTTGACATACCCGAACCCAACAGATTCGGTTATACATTTGCCGGTTGGTATCTGGATGAAGAATTTACCGAAGAATTTACGGAATTTAAAATCCCTCCCCGCAACACGGTTTTGTATGCAAAGTGGAATCCGATTGACATAGAGGTCACTTTCCTGGTCTATCCAGGCAATAGTTACACGGTGGCCGTAAAATTCAACGAAAAATTGGAGATGCCGGAAACGCCCCAAAGAACCGGTTTTACCTTTGTTGCTTGGCTTTTGGACGGCGAAATCTTTGATTTTGATACTCCCATTACCGAAGAAATCATTTTGGAAGGTAACTGGGATCGGAACAAATACACCGTCACTTTCGAAACTGACGGGGGAAGCGCCGTGGAAGCGGCTGATGTTTTATACAATCGCCCCCTTGAAAGACCTGAGGATCCGGTAAAGACCGGCCATGATTTCATCGGCTGGTTCAAGGATGCTGAATACGAAACGCCCTGGGATTTCGAAAAAGATTTAGTGACGGAAGACATCACTTTATATGCTAAATGGGAACCGAAAACATATACAATCAGTTTCTTCCTTCTGCCGATTGATCCGATCACGCAAAAATACGGAACTCCGCTCACTGCGCCCACGGATCCGGAAAGGGAGGGCCATAGTTTTGCTGGTTGGTACAGGGATTCCGGTTTTACCAAACCTTTCGTTTTCCCGGAAACAATGCCTGCGGAAGACATCCTTCTTTATGCCCGTTGGACGACGAACGAATATTGGGTGAGGTATTTTGTAGACGGAAAGCTTTACCATGAAGCGCTGGTTTCCTACGGCGAAGAAATCCCAGCAATCGATATACCTAAAAAAACGGGGCACACCTTCGTCGAGTGGGAAGGGCTTCCCGAGAAAATGCCCGCTGAGGATCTTGAAGTAGAAGCGGTCTTCGATGTGAACAATTACAAACTCACCTATTATTTGGACGGTGAGTCCTACCG
>LFRY01000019.1 GCA_001512995.1 Acholeplasmatales bacterium DTU067 | reverse complement strand
CAATGAGAAAACAAAGGCTTGGAAATACAACCAAGCCTTTTTAATTTAGATTTTAAATATACTTTGAAAAAATGTCCAAAGTATTGGAAAAATCCTTAAAAGTGTTATTATATTTTTGTAAACCATATTTTGGTAACATTGATTTAAAATGGAATCCAAAAAGGCACCTTCAGAAAATAAAAAAAAATATGAAGCACACCATTGATATAAAGGAAACAATTGAATATAAGAAAAATTACAGAGTTTTGTTAGCTGTTTCTATTGTAGCAGCGTTCTATGTGTTGGGTATTATCATTGTTTTTATTTAAACAATTGTCTCTATGCCAAAGCGGTACTCAATTGTCCTTATTGTTAGCATCCTAGTTATTTATTCACCTTTTTTCATTGTGTTTGCGTGGTTGATTGCATCACATCTTAAAAGGATTTTGTACTTAAAAAATAATTATGATAATTACGTTGAGCTAACGGTAAATTTGGGTACCCCAATTAATGTCGGTTTAAATCAAGTTAAGTTTCTTATAAAAATTCCTGTAGGCGGCAATAAAAAAATTGAAATAGAATCAGATAGCTATTCTAGAAACGACATTGAAGGAAACAAAATGCTCTTAGGCTATAATAAAGAAGACAACAGTGTCATTTTCCTAAAAAGTATATAATCAAGATAAGTATGATCACTTTTTCAAAAACTAACGCCATCAAAAAACCCCTCTGCATTTACCTATGCAGAGGGGTTTTGGTTTTCCTTGTTTTATGACCAAATCAAATAGGCGTACTCGGGATTGTCGATATACGGATTCCTGTTCCCTTGGTATTCCGCAATCACATCATTCCTGTGACTTTCGAATTCGTCGACCGGATCGATGGTATGCCACTCAAGCAGCAACTCCAAGCTTTCCGCAACATCCTCAAAGTCATACGCATCGCTTTGGGGATAGCGCGTGAAGAGGTAGAAGATGATCCTCGCGACATCGCCTTTCACCTCGTCGCGGGGCTCGAAGAATTCGGTGTTAGCGTAACAGCCGCTTCCCCCGCCCCCGTTGGTGATGCTGATCTTGACTTCATATCCATGCTCCACTTCCCCGAAGCGCTTGTTGCCGCGGGAACTGTTGACGCTCGGATCGGTCGGGCGGAGATGATGCAGGTCGGCCCCCGCACCGCTTTCCGAAAACCAGCCCAGGGATTGGGGCCATACATGTTCTCGGTTCCAGGTGTTACTCCAATCCGAATCGATTGAAATACCGCAGTAGAACAGGATGATGTTATCGGGATTATTCGGATCTTCATCCGTATCCTGAAGGAAGGTTTTCAACTCCTCGTATGATGTGATGTGGGTCTGGGTTTCTGTAATCAGCTCCCGCAAAGCCAAAAGCAAGGCAATGCCGACCAGATCATCATCAATGGAGGCATAATAATCATTCCAACTTTCAATCCCTTTAACGATGACATAATATTCGACTGTTATTATCACGCCTTGATAGGAGAAGGTTCCCGTAAGGGTTACGGAAATGTCCTCGTTTCCTTGAGTGACATTTCCGCAACCGTCTAAAACATCTGGATTCGAAGAACTCCAGGCGATATTGGAACCATGTTTTCCTTTTGCGGGTAATTCGATGTTTCCTGTGATAACATAGGGAATATTAATGTCATCGATATCCGCTTCAATGATTTGGTGAGCAGTTCAATTTATTGGAACGTAAGTAATGATGATGGAAAGAATATAGACTTGGCCAACACTAGCAGAAGTCTGGTGAGTGTTTTGGATGCTGAAGGTGGTGATGTCCAAATCGGAGTAAGTTTGCGTTTGGTTCAACACATCTACTGATAATAAATCATAGACGGCTTCGCCAAGCGTTACTCTTGCTGTTGCACCATTGGTTGATTTTCCAAAAACAATTTCGACATCAGTTATTCTGTATCCCTCAGCAATAGTTATTTGCAAAGTGGTGCCATTGCCGTTTTCTTTTTTGGCATAAAGCCTAATCTGACCGTCTTTATTTAAACCAATGTGGTTGTTTTGTCCACCTTTATAGGATAAAACCGTAAAGACGTTTTCATCAAGACCAATCGTGGCCGCATTGTTCCCATCCGTCATATTTATAGAAGTCGGGCCAGAATAGGATGCAGTCACAGTCACAGGTTCTCCGCCCACTTCTTTTCTAGCTTTTACAATCACCACATACATGACCGTTTCTTCTACATCATCAACGGAGAATGTTGCAGTCAAAGTAACCGTGACATCTTCTTCGCCGGCTTCGGGACGGGTCACTTCACCGGTTTCCGGATTTATTACATCAGGATTATCGGAAATCCAAGAAATTGTAACGCCCCATTTTCCTACAGTCGGCAATACCAAGTTCCCGGTAATCGATTGACCGTCAGTCAATTCAATTTCTGCCTTTGCTTCTTCAATCTTCTTTTCTGGCGTCAGATTAACCTTAAATTCGCCTTCATTACCGGCAAATACGGCACGGAAGTCTCCGGATCCGTCAGGTTTAGAATTGCCATAGAAGAAGACCATAATCGTCACATTGTGGCCGAGTAAATCCGCCAAGACACCGGTGTTCGATTGATAAAGCGACAAGCGGTTGCCGGATTCATCCTCAAGCCAATAGTAGTAATTAATTTTTACTACTCTTCCTTCGACCTGAAGGTATTTTCCGAAGAGATTATCTTCAGGATAATCGGAAGTAACAATTTCTTCAATGGTCATCGGGATTGCCTCCAAGGGCAGTTCGTTTCCCGAGGAAATGGTTTCAACGAGCGTGGCGCCATTCGCAAATTGCGGGCAGCCGTTGAAATAATCTTTTTCGCCGGAAATGACGATTAAATCACCGTGGTTCGCGGCCTTAAATTTATATGCCAGAACCGCAACGCCGTTTTCGCTGATGATATAGGAACCATCGTTATACTTGTAAACGTAACCCTTAACGGTCACTTCCGCACCTTCCGGGAGGGCCAAGAATTCTTCGACCGTCAAAGTTTTATTTACTTCTTCCCAAACCGCGTAAAGGATCAGGTCATCGTAGATGTAATTCACATCCCCGAAATAATCGAAAACTCCATCCGGTTCGGTTGCCCAGTGCAAGAACACGAAGCCTTCCTTTTCCGGATCGTTTTCCGGTTTCTCGAGCATTGAGCCGTAAGGCAACGTAAATTCTTCGTAAACTTCCCCGTCAACCATGAACGTTACCTTGAGATTTGTTTCAGCGGGAAGCACAAATACAAAGATTGCGTAGTCGACAACATCTCCGGAGGTGATGGTTGCGACAAGGGTGATTTCCTGATCTTGAAGAGGAACGGTAATGGTTACGTTTCCGAATTGGTCTACTGAATAAGCGGTGCTGTTGGATTGCCATTGAATGGTCGTTAAATAGTATCCTTCAACATCCAAAGTCTCAACCTTCAGAAGATCATCATATTCAGCGAGCAAACGTTGACGCTCACGTTCTACGGAAACTTCATCGTTATACCTGACGAATCCGTAGACGGTCAGGTCGCCCGATGTTGAAGGACCAATCGTTTCAATGGGTTCCGTCATATCCGGATCCGCGAACCAACCGATGAAGACTCCTTCAGAATCAAGAACCGTGACAGGCAAGAGATTTATGACGCTTCCATGAGTGTAGGTTTCCGGATTGGGGTTTTCGAAACCAAGTTCGAAAGCATCTTTGACGAAATAGGTGATTGAATAATTTCTGATTTTCCACTGAGCGGTGATTTCCAAACCGCCAAGAGGCATTGTTGCGGGGAATTCCACATCCCAGCCGGCGAATTCATAACCGTCGCGTGTGAAGACCGGAGCAGACACGAGCGCCCCGAACTTGGCGGTGATGATGACATCGTCTTCATTGGCGCCGTTACCATGGACGGTGATGGTGTAGCTGTTCCTGGAATAATGCAACTTCAGGATCAAGGATCCGTCCGCGGCCACGACGCCTTCCAGAATGTTTCCGGCATGGCTCGGGTCAAAGGTGAAGCCAGCAATTTCATCCGCTTCGGCGCTGACCGCCTGTCCCTCAAAGCTGTTGAGCGTCTCTTCCTTCAGGAGAACGTACTCCGTTCCTTCAAGGGGTTCACCCAGATGGCGTACCTTGTAGGTTACGGAAACTCCCCATTTCGCATAGAGGTCGATGTCACCGTAGCTTCCGATCTTAATCTTTTCAACCTTGTTCGTTAATTCTTCATCGGTGTACCAGCCAAGGAAAACATCGCCCGCGGCCTCCATCGGCACACCGATGTCAAATGACGCTTCCCCGAGGGTATAGGTCGTCCTAAACCCTTCGATTTGCCACGCTTCAACATTGTGATAAGTGATGTTGAAGGTCTTGGTTTGGGTCACGCCCTTGGGAATCAAAACTTGGAATTCTTTGGAGCCCTTGACGGTCGCATCGTCCGGTCTGACGACCTCAACCGTTACGGTCACGGTCACATCCTGGTCCGCCTGCCTTTTTACAACAAACCAGCCGTCAACGAACTCAAGGACTGCGGGAGAGTCCGAGGACCAGTGGAATACATTGTTGTAGGGGCTGTTCACCGCAACCGGGAAGCTGATGATCGCGCTTTCCGGAACGGTGACCAAATTGAGGTCGGCTTGAACCATTTCTTCCGGTGTCATGCTTTCTGCCTTAACATTCGCCCCGGGAGCAAAGGATAAGGCAAGAGAAACAATTAAGGCCAAAACAACTGCGATAAACTTTTTCACACTATCCTCCTCTTACGAAGTTTGAGATTTATTATAAGATTGTTTTTTCTAAAAAACAACCGAAAAACCAATCAAATAGCCGGAACTGTGAAATGGAACAAGCACATTTCCGCGGTATTCCCCTTCACGATAAGCGCATAGAGCGTGACCTCCTGGGGAAATGCCGACCGGGTGATGGTGACCTCCCCCGTTTCCGGGTTAACCGAAACAGCTGTCGAGTTTGATTGCCAGGTAATCTTTGACTGATTCACCTTTCCCGCGAGGGGCAGGCGGTCTATGACGGAAACAGTCCCTTTAAGGACATCCCCGTAATCCTCGAGGAGCTCCTCCCTGTCCTGTTCGACCATTGTCAGGGTTTCCTCGTACATGGCGGTAAGCGTGAGGTCCCCGACAGTTCCCCTTTCAATTTTTACAATCTTCTCCCCGTCAAGGAACCAGCCGATGAAGGCATATCCTTCCTTTTCCGGGTTTTTCAGGATTACCTCATCGAGAACCGTGTAGGTTTCCGGGTTGTCCGCCGGGCTACCATCGTTTATATAGGTAATCCGGTAACGGATGATTTCATAAAGTGCGTTTATCCTCAAATTTCCCTGGACGGGGGCGGGCTCAGTATCCCAACCCTTGAAGGTGTAGCCCCTCAGTTCCGGAGCTTCCGGGTAGGTAACGGTTTCCCCTTTTTTCACCGTCTTCTTTTCAACCAGGGCATCGTTGGCATAGAATTCGACGGTGTAGGAGCGGGATTTGTCGCACCCCGTGAGAATTGTAATTACAAGAAAAAAGATCAAAGTGCAATCAATCAATCTTCGCATTTTAGTATCTCCTTGAAAAAATATTATAAGAACGCAGGGCTTTACCCTTCTTTCCATATTATAGCAAAAGTGCTGGTAAATGTCAATATATAATGCTTAAATATAGCTATATAACTAATATATCTATATTTACCCACTAAAACTTTACACTACCTGATTTTTTCACTAAAAAACTGTAAACATTCTTACAGTTTTAAGCAGTAATACGTTTTGACTTTCTCTTATATTTAAAGTATTTCCAA